>CAZLRW010000065.1:0-21411 GCA_964561925.1 uncultured Flavobacteriaceae bacterium | reverse complement strand
GATAAACTTCAACGTCACCTTGTTCAAATCCGGCATACGACGGTTCGCGAACTAGCGCCGTCCAATTGAAACACTAAGTACACGAAGGGCACAAAGACGCTTCTCACGAACGCATGTTCGGTGGAAGGCGTTACTGGGCGCGAAGCGCCCATTTTCTCTTCTCTTTGTGTGCTTTGTGTACTTCGTGTTTCAATTCTTTTCTTATGGCGCTGCCGAAGCCACGACCGTCAGCGAATCCCATTTGCCGGCCATGACCGTCAGCAGGACGCCGGCGGTGTCGTTGACGGCGTCGGCGAGTTCGGCGCGGATCGTGCCTTCGCGGATGCGGTTCGTCCAAAGGTCGGGGCGCGACTTCACTTGCCGGAACCAGTATTGAAGCGCTTTCGTCGCGCGCTCCTGGTTCGCCTTTGAAAAGTCGACGATCAGCGGGTCGCGCGCGGTGCGGCCGTCCGCGCCCATCGATGGCCAGGTGATGAGCAATGGACCGGAGAGTTCGGCGACGCCCGCCTTCGACGCCAGCGTGCGGGCGAGCGTGAAGTCGTACCATGCGATCAAGTCGTCGCAGTTGCGTTCGCTGAACGCCTGCTTGATCTCATAGGACTCGCGCGAGCCGACGACCGGCCAATATGTTGCCAGCACTTCGGCGGGCGCGGACGAGGCGACGGCGCCGGGTGTCATGAAATCCATCGTGGCGAGCAACGTCGTGCAGAACGTTCTCTGCGTGCGCTTGTCGGCGTCACTCACGGCGACCTTCGTCATGAGGACGAAACCGAAGGCGCGGTTCGGGTCGATCTTCGTGCGCGCCTTCTGGAAATAGCTCAACACCTTGCTGCCGGAGTGGCCGTTCTTCGGTGTGCCGTGACCGTTCGCCGACGCGGGTGGTGGGGAGGCTGGAGCCGGCGCTGCAGGCGGAGGTGGAGGCGGCGGCGGATCGCCGGCGGCAGCGGGCGGCATGGAACCGCCCGTGACTTCCGAATCCACCGGCATTCCGGCGCCGGGCGCGATGTCTTCGATGCTCGGGGGCTCGGGCGCCGCGACCACGGGTACGGGAGCAGGCGCCGGCACCGGTGTCGAGACCGGCGCGGCGGGCGCGTCCGGCGGCGGCGCGGGTTCAGCGGTTGCGACCGTTTCGCGCGCGGGCGGCGGTTCGCTCGCCGTCTCCTGTTGCGAACAGGCGCTGAGCGCGAGCGCGGCCAACGCGGCGGCGAGAAGCGCCGACGGGGTCTTTCTCATGATCGACGTCAACCGGACTTCCGGCCCGGCACGAAAGCGGCAAGGGCGTTGAACACCGCGAGGAAGAGGACAAAGACGAGCGCGATGCCGGCGGGACTCAGCGTTTCAAGGTACCAGGCCGTGGCGATCGTCGTCGGAATCGCGCCTGCGGTTGCGACGCCGTGCTTCACAGCGAAATCGGTCGGACTTGCCATCAGCGCACCTCAAGTCTTTTTGCGGAGAATCACCTGTCAAAAGATGCGGCAACGGGCGATTCGGCGCAATGACGCGGCCGCACCGGTCAGCGCAATGCTTGCAGATGCTTGAGGATTTCAGCCGGATCTTCGCGAAATCTGAAGTCGGCGGCCACGCTTGCGTAGGCGATCGCGCCGTCCCTGCGCACCACGAACGTGGCGGGTGCGGGCAGCATCCACGACGTGTTGCCGTAGATGCGTTCGAGATCGATGCCGCGGTCGAGATAGGCCCGGCGCAAGTCGTCCGACACTTTGTAGACGAGGCCGCATTCGAGCGCGAGCAGGTTGTCGAGGTCGCATAGCAGCTCGAGATCGAGGCCGCGGTCGACCTTCGTGCGCAGCGCGGCGCCGCCAGCCTCCGGCGTGATCGCAACGAGGCGGGCGCCGGCCGCCACAATCGCGGGTGCGACATTTCTCAATGCGCCCAGCACGGCGGCACAATAGGGACACCATGCACCGCGGTCGAAGACGACGACTGCGGGACCTTTTGCCAAGATGTCGGCTCGGGTGACGAAATTGCCTTCGGCGCTGACCAGCTGAAAGTCGGGAAACGTGTCGCCCGCCTTCAACGCACCACTGAGCGCGCCTGTTTCGTTCAGATGCTGAACCAATGCGTCGTAGAGACGGCGCGAGCGCTCGCCCGAACCGTCGCGGATCGTCTTCATTTCATCGGCGAGCGTCTTCGTCATCGCGCGCTCAGTTTCGCAACGATCTCGACCGGATCAAGCCGTTCGCGGAAGTCGGGGTTCACATAAGCGTGCGCGATCTTGCCGCCCTCAGTCACGATGTAGGTCGCGGGGATCGGCAAGAACCAGCTGTCGTTGCCGTAGAATAGCGGGAAGTCCGTTCCGTCCTGGCTGAAGACGCGGACGATGTCGTCGGACACGCGAAACACGAGACCGCAGTTCAAAGCGAGACCGTTGTCGAGGTCGCAAAGGACATCAAACGTGAAGCCGCGTTCGCGTTTCACCTTGAGCGGTAGGCCGCCCGCTTCCGGTGAGACGGCGACGAGCTTCGCGCCCGCGGCTTTGATCGCGCGCTCTGCAGCGTTCAGCGCATCGAGTTCGGCGGAGCAAAAGGGACACCAGATGCCGCGATAGAAACTTACGACGGTCGGGCCTTTCGCGAACAAGTCGGCGGAGCGCACGAGTGCGCCTTCCGCGTTCGTCAGCGCGAATTCGGGAAAGATCTCGCCTGCCTTCAGCGCGTGCGTCGCGGCGTCGACCTCGATCAGGTGACGCACGAGTTCGTCGTTCAGCGAGCGGTAGGGCTCGCCGATCCGGTTGCGCCAGTCGGCCAGGACCTCGGTTAACGTGCGTTTCGACATACGCCGAATCTAGTCGTTCCGCACGACACAGCACAATCACAACCCCATAGCGCGCGGCTATCCATTCGCAAGGCAATCGGCATTTAAGTTCGTGACGCGGTTCGACGATGGTGACACCCGACGCTGAGGCGATGCAAAGCCCGGTCAGTTTAGGAAGCCCACTCAAGGAGAACCCTTATGACGTTCCAGTCCACTTTGAAGACACTGTCCGTGACGAGCCTCATCGCGCTCGGCGGTTTTGCTTTTGCGCCGGCGGCTGTCGCCGGTGACTGCCCCGCCGGCAAGGCCGGCGCCAGCCCCCTCGCGGTTGCGACGATGCCGAAGGACGTTACGGATACGGTGATCGGCGCGATCGACCTCGGCCAAGGCTACAACATCGCCGGCCGCACGATGCGCCTTCGCAAGCTCGTCATTCAGCCGGGCGGCGTCGTGCCGAACCACAGCCACAACGAGCGTCCCGCCAATATATACGTCGTCGACGGCCAAGTGACCGAGTACCGCTCGACCTGTTCGGTGCCGATCGAGCACAAGACGGGCGACGTCGCGGTCGAATCCGGCAACCTGTCGCACTGGTGGCGGAACAACTCGAACAAGCCCGTCACGCTGATCTCGGCCGACATCGTGCCGACGCCGATGATGAACGAAGGCGGCATGTAACGCGTTTAGGTCCTCGCGCGTCCCAAGCCCCTCTCTCCCCCAGAGCGCGAGACCGAAAAGGCGGCGTCCGCTTCTCCCCGAGCGGACGCCGCACTTGTTTTTCTCAACGAGGTCATCCGATGCGCAGCACGTCGACTCACAGAGCCCCCTCATCCGTCTCGCCGCCTGCGGCGGCGATTCACCTTCCCCCTCAAGGGGGGAAGGGCTTGGAAGGTGGAGCGACAGCCCTGCCCTTCCGGTTGATCGTGATCGGCATCATCAGTTTTTTGACGCTCGTCGATCTGTTCGCGGCGCAAGCGATTCTGCCGTCGTTGACGAAGGCCTATGGCGTGACGCCGGCGCAGATGGGATTTGCGGTCAACGCAAGCACGCTCGGCATGGCGGCGGCGGGGATCGCGATGGCGTTTCTCGCCTCGAAAATCAACCGGCGGCAAGGGATTTGGATCAGCCTGGCGTTGCTCGCGGTGCCGACGACGCTGCTCGGCATGATGCCGGATCTCGCGACGTTCACGGCTTTGCGCATCGTGCAGGGCGTGTTTATGGCGTCGGCCTTCACGCTGACGATGGCCTATCTCGCGGAGCAATACAGCGCGAGCGAGGTTGCGAGCGCGCTTGCGGCTTACGTCACCGGCAACGTCGCGTGCAATCTCTTCGGGCGGCTGATGTCGGCTTCGCTTGCGAGTTCGTTCGGGCTCGAGGTCAATTTCTATGTCTTCGCGGCGCTGAACCTTGCGGGCGCCGTGCTCGTGTTCTTCGCGCTGAAGAAGATGTCGCCGATGAACGGCATGATGTCGAAGTCGCCGTTCGCCGCTTGGGTCGCGCATTTCAAGAACCCGCCGCTGCGCGCCGCGTTTGGGCTTGGGTTCCTGATTCTGTTCGTGTTTCTCGGCACGTTCACGTACGTGAATTTCGTGCTCGCGGGCGAGCCGATCGCCGTCGCCCCGATGACGCTCGGCTTGGTCTATTTCGTGTTCCTGCCGTCGGTATTCACGACGCCTCTGGCCGGGCGTGCGGCCGTCAGGTTCGGCAGCCGGGCGACGTTCCTGGCCTCGTTCGCGGTCGCGGCGGCCGGCTTGCCGTTGATGCTCGTGCTCGAATTGCCGTTCGTTCTGGCGGGGCTCGTTCTCATCGCAGTCGGCACGTTCTTCGCGCAAGCGGCGGCGACCGGGTACGTCAGCCGGATCGCCACGACCGAGCGGGGCGCGGCCAGCGGAATCTATCTCGCCTCATATTACCTCGGCGGGCTCGCGGGCAGCGCAGTGCTTGGCGTCGTGTTCGACATGTTCGGCTGGAACGACACGATTCTGGCGCTCGCCGTCGCGTTGGCGCTCGCCGTGCTGCTCTCGCTGCAGATCAAAGACCCGCGTTAACCGCATCCGTGGTGCGCGCGTCAGGAGCGCTGACAATGAAGACCGTTGCACCTATATCAACCTCCAAGAGGGAGCCCGCCGCCATGAACGCAACCGGCAAGCCCCGCGTCGTCATCGTCGGCGCCGGATTCGGCGGATTGTCCGCCGCCAAGGCCCTGGCGCACGCGCCGGTCGACATCACGATCATCGACCGCGTCAACTATCACTTGTTTCAACCGCTGCTCTACCAAGTGGCGACCGCGTCGCTGTCCCCGGCCGAGATCGCCCAACCGATCCGCAGCATTTTGCGCACGCAGCGGAACGCAAAGGTGTTGCTCGACGAAGTGTCGGGCGTCGACGGCGCGCGCAAACTCGTGCGCACGGTGGGCGGGCACAGCGTGCCTTACGATCACCTGATCCTGGCGACCGGCGCGCGGCACAGTTATTTCGGCAAAGATCACTGGGAGGCGTTCGCGCCCGGAATCAAGTCGGTCGACGACGCGACGCGGGTTCGGGCGAAAATCCTGATCGCGTTCGAGCGCGCCGAGGGCGAGGCGGACAAGGCCAAGCGCGACGCGCTGCTGACGTTCGTGATCGTCGGCGGCGGGCCGACCGGCGTCGAAATGGCGGGTGCGATCGCGGAGCTGGCGCGGCGCTCGATCATCGCCGACTTCCGCTCGATCACGCCGCATTGTTCGAAGATCATCCTGGTCGAAGCCGGTCCGCGGTTGTTGCCGAGTTTTCCTGAGTCGTTGTCTGCCGAAGCGAAGCGGGCGCTCGAATCGAAGGGCGTCGAGGTTCGGCTTGGCGTGCCGGTGACCGATATCTCTGCCGATCAGGTCGTCGTCGGAACCACGCCGATCCCAGCCAGGACCGTGATCTGGGCGGCCGGCGTGCGCGCCTCTGCGGCGGGCGAGTGGTTGAAAGTGCCGTGCGACCGCGCGGGCCGCGTGATCGTGAACGGCGACTTCTCGGTGCCGGGGCATGAGAACGTGTTCGTGGTCGGCGACACGGCGGCGTTGAAGTCGTCGGACGGCGCCGTGCTGCCCGGCGTCGCGCCGGCGGCGAAGCAGGCCGGCCAGTATGTCGGGCGGCTGATCGAGGCGCATGTCATGGGGCTCACCCTGCCCGATCCGTTCAAGTATGCGGACTTCGGGAACCTGGCCACGATCGGTCATTCCAAAGCCGTCGTCGATTTCGGGCCGGTGCAGTTCAAGGGCTTGATCGCCTGGGTGCTGTGGTCGGTCGCGCATGTCTATTTCCTGATCGGCTTCCGCAACCGCTTTTTCGTGGCGACCGGCTGGGCCTGGAGCTACTTCACCTATCAGCGTGGCGTGCGGCTGATCACCGGTTCGCCCGCAATGCCGGCCGCAAAGCCGATGAGCGAAGCCGCTTAACCAAGCGCGTATGCCCCCATCAGTCACGCACGTTCCGTGCGTGTCAGCTTCCCCCTCAACGGGGGAAGCGCTGGATCTGATGCGCGGCGGCGCGTCCGGGGCCGCCCTCATAGCCCCCGGCTATCCAAAGGCGAGCCATACGGCATTTCATTTGGGACGGCGGAAGCGTCAGTGTGGGCGGTGAAGAGATCGCCACCAACCCTCAAGGAGCCCCCGCCATGCAGACCCTCGATGCCAACACCCGGATGCAACGCATGCTCGCCGGCAAAGTCGCCGTCGTGACGGGGTCGACCTCCGGCATCGGGCTCGGCATTGCGCGGGCGCTGGCCGAAGCGGGCGCGAACGTGGTCCTGAACGGGCTCGGCGACATGGACGAGATCAAGCGCACGCGCGTGATGCTGGAACAGGCGACGGGCGTCACCGTCGCGTTCGACGGCGCGAACCTGATGGACGCGGGCGAGACCACGGCGATGGTGCAACGCACGGAGAAGCAGTTCGGGCGCGTCGACATCCTGGTCAACAACGCCGGCATTCAGCACGTGTCGCCGATCGAGGAATTTCCTGAGGCGAAGTGGAACGCGATCGTGGCGCTGAACCTCTCCGCCGTCTTCCACGCCACGAAGGCAGCATTCAAAGGCATGAAGGATCGCAAGTTCGGGCGCGTGATCAATGTCGCCTCCGCGCACGGGCTCGTCGCCTCGCCGTTCAAGTCGGCCTATGTTGCGGCCAAGCACGGCGTCGTCGGTCTGACGAAGGTGACCGCGCTCGAAGGCGCCGAGCACAACGTTACGGCGAACGCGATTTGTCCCGGCTATGTCTACACGCCGCTCGTCGAGAAGCAGATCGACGATCAGGCCAAGGCGCACGGCATTCCGCGCGAGCAGGTCATTCGCGACGTGCTGCTCGTCAATCAACCGAACAAGAAGTTCGCAACGGTCGAAGAGATGGGGGCGCTTGCCGTGTTCCTGTCGAGCGATCTCGCTGCGTCGATCACGGGTACGGCGTTGCCGGTCGACGGCGGTTGGACGGCGCACTGACGGCGTGTCCGTAGGGGTTGGGAGAGAGCCATGAACGTTCACACTCGCATGCACGCGGAACCGACGACGGCGCATGAGCGCGCCGAAGCGTACGGTACCAAGCCGATCAACTTCGCGCTGCAAGGCGGCGGCGCGCATGGCGCGTTCGGCTGGGGCGTGTTGGACCGATTGCTCGAAGACGGGCGGCTTGAGGTCGACGGGTTCTCGGCAACGAGTGCGGGCGCCATGAACGCGGTCGTCTATGCCTATGGCCACATGGTCGGCGGCAAGGAGAAGGCGCGCGAGGCGCTGGAGCAATTCTGGAAGCGCATCAGCGATGCCGGCGCGTTCTATAGCCCGATCAAGCGCACGCCGCTCGACCAGTTCTGGGGCGTGAAGGATTCCTTCTCGTTCCGCGCCTTCGAGCTGATGACGCACAGTTTCAGCCCGTACGAGTTCAACCCGCTGAACTTCAACCCGCTGCGCAAGATTTTGGCGCAGACCGTCGACTTCGAGCAGATCCATCAGTGCGAGTGCACGCGGCTTTCGATTTGCGCGACGAACGTGAAGACGGGCAAGGCGCGCGTGTTCTCGAACAAGGAAGTCACGCTCGACGTCGTGATGGCGTCGGCGTGCCTGCCGATGCTGTTTCAGGCGGTCGAGATCGACGGCGAGGCCTATTGGGACGGCGGCTATGCGGGCAATCCCGCGATCTATCCGTTGATCTACAACACCGACACGAGCGACGTGCTGATCGTGCACATCAATCCGATCGTGCGCAGTCACGTGCCGAAGCGGGCGGCAGAGATCTACAACCGCATCAACGAGATCAGCTTCAACGCGACGTTGTTGCGCGAGATGCGGGCGATCGCGTTCGCAACGCGCCTCATCGACGACGAGTGGATCAAGCCCGAATATCGCGACCGGCTGAAGCGGCTGAATATTCACGCCGTGCGTTCCGACGACGTGATGTCGGACTTCACGGTCGCGTCCAAGTTCGAAACCGATTGGAAGTTCTTGACGAAGCTGCGCGACCTCGGCCGCGAGGCGGCGTCGATGTGGCTTGCCGCCAACTACGACAAGGTGGGACGGACGTCGAGCGTCGACATCCGCCACGAGTATCTTGAAGGGAGGAGACTATGATCCGGTTCATCCGCGAACGCCGCGACTTTTGGCTTGCCGGCCAATTCGACCGCAAGCCCAATCCGTTCGTCGATCCCGCGCTCGCCCAATGGAGCGAGCTGCTCGGCCGCGAGCAGGCGAAGCTTTGGCTGACCGCGCGCGCGAGCGAAGGACGCGGACGATGAACAAGACCGTCCCCCTGCCCCGCAAACGCGGACCGGCGAACAACGGCATCAAGCGCGTCAATCTCGCGTTGCAAGGCGGCGGTTCGCACGGGGCGTTCTCCTGGGGCGTGCTCGACAGACTGCTCGAAGACCCGCGGATCGAGATCGAAGGCATCACCGGCGCTTCGGCAGGCGCCGTCAACGCGGTCGTGCTGGCCGACGGCATGGCGTCCGGCGACCGCGAGCAGGCGCGCGAGACGCTGAGCAAGTTCTGGCACGGGATCGCGGAGGCCGGGAAGTTCAGTCCGTTGCGCCGTTCACCGGCCGAGGCGTTGCGTGGCGGTTGGAGCCTCGATTCCTCGCCCGCCTATGTCTGGTTCGACGTCGTCTCGCGCATCGCGAGCCCTTACGACCTCAATCCGTTCAATCTCAATCCGCTGCGCGACATCTTAAAGAAATTCGTCGACTTCGACCGGGTGCGTTCCAGCATGTTGAAGCTGTTCGTGTCGGCGACGAACGTCGAGACCGGCCGCACGAAGGTGTTTCAGCGCGAAGAGCTCAGCGTCGAACACGTGCTGGCTTCGGCGTGCCTGCCGTTCATGTTCCAGGCGGTGACGATCGACGGCGTGCCCTATTGGGACGGCGGCTATATGGGCAACCCACCGCTCTGGCCCCTGTTCGAGCACGCGCAGAGCGACGACGTGATGATCGTCCAGATCAACCCGATCCGCCGGCCGGGCGTGCCGCGTTCCGCGCGCGACATCTTGAACCGGCTGAACGAGATTACGTTCAACGCCTCGCTGCTGCGCGAACTTCGGGCGATCGACTTCGTCACGCGGCTGATGGACGAAGGCCGCATGGAAGGCACGGGGTATCGCCGCGTCTTCGTGCATATGGTCGAGGACGAGCTGTCGCTGTCGGCGCTTGGCGCCTCGTCGAAGCTCAACACCGAGCACGAGTTCCTCGACATGCTGTTCGCCAAAGGGCGGCAGGCGACGGAGCATTGGATCGGATCGCATTTCGACGCGCTCGGCGAACGTTCGACCGTGAACATCCGCGACCTGTTCCAGGGCGATGAAGACGCGCTCGACGGGCAGCGCATCACGCGCGACGCCCGCTTCCGACAAACCCCAGCCGAATAGCCCTTAAAGGATCAGGAGAAACACAATGCCACCGTTACGCAAACAAACGATCGCAGCCTTCGTGCTGTCGCTCTACATCGCCTTCGTGTTCGTGCAGTCGCTGTTCTTCAAGTTCACCGGATCGGAGGAGAGCATCTTCATCTTCGCGACCCTACGTGATTGGTCGGGTATCGGGCTGTTCGAGCCGTTCGGGCGTTGGTTCATCGGCGCCTCGGAGCTCGTGGCCTCTGTTCTGCTCTTCACGAAGCGCGGCCGCGTGTGGGGCGCAGGCATGGCGCTCGTCATCATCTCCGGCGCCATCGTCTTCCACCTGTTCACGCCGCTCGGTGTCGAGATCATGGGCGACGGCGGGCTGCTGTTCGCGCTCGCCTGCGGCGTTTGGGTCGCGAGCGCGACGATCCTCGTTTTGTATCGGAACGAGGTCGCGTCGTGGATCGAGTTTTTCACCGGCGGCCGATTGGCCTTGCGGTGACACGGTTAATCTCGTCGCAAAACGCGAGGCCGCGAAGCAATTCGCGGCCTTGTTGTGCCCGGGAAATCGTTCCTAGCCAAAGGTGGTAGTCCGATAGGAGCCGATTCCTGCACGCAAAACGAGCACCTTGCATTCCGCTAGTGTTTTCCAGCGTATTCCATCGAAGCGCGGCGAAATTTCTCGATGGAATCCGCGTTTTCCGCATTGACCCCCGCGGAAACGCTGGTAACTAAACGCGCAACTGGGCGGCACCGCTTCCTCTCCCTCCTCGCGGCGCCTCGGTTCAATCAGGGGTTCTTCATGAAAACGAAATTGATTCTGCTGAGCACTGTCGCTGCTTTGTCGGTGGTCGCCGCGCAGCAGTCGCAAGCGCGTCACCATGGCTGGTACATCGGGCTCGAAGGCGGCGCGAACTGGGCCGGCGACAACGACATCGCGTTCGACTTCGGCAACCCGCCGGCGCCGCCGCCGACGTTCCTCACCTCTGATTTCGACACAGGTTGGGCGGCGCTCGGAACCGTCGGCTATGCGTTCGACAACAACTGGCGCATCGAGCTGGAAGGCGGCTACCGCGACAACGACATCGACATTTTCGCCGGCGGCCCTGCGCCGGTCATCACGGGCGATCTCAGCCAGATCACCGCGATGGTCAACGTTCTCTACGACATTCCGCTGACCGAGAAGATCGACCTGACGCTCGGCCTCGGTGCGGGCGCGAACTTCTCGCAGTTCGAAACCAGCTTGGCGCCCGCCACCGCGGTCATCGACGACGAGGACGTCAGCTTTGCGTTCCAGGCGATCGCGGGGCTTTCGTACGAGCTCACGTCGCGTCTCGATCTGACGTTGACCTATCGCTACCTGCATTCGGACTCGCCGGACTATTCGCAGTCGTTCGGCGCGCCGTTCAATACGTATGAGTTCGAAGATCTCGAGAACCACACGGTGACGGTCGGTCTGCGCTTCGACCTGCACGAAGACGAGGCGCCGTTGCCGCCGGCACCGCCGCCCGCGCCGCCGCCGGCCGCCGCGCCGGAGCCGCAGCAGTTCATCATCTATTTCGGCTTCAACAAGTGCAACATCACGCCGGAAGCGGACAAGGTGTTGGGTGAAGCGGCGGCGGTCGCGAAGTCCGACGGCGCGGCGAGCGTGCAGATCGTGGGCCACACGGACACGGTCGGCTCGGACGCCTATAACCAGCGTCTGTCGGAGTGCCGTGCGAACGCCGCCAAGACGAATCTCGTCGACAAGGGCGTGAGCGCGGGGTCGATCACGACCAGCGGCCGCGGCGAGGGCGAGTTGCTCGTGAAGACGGGCAACAACGTCAAAGAACCTCAGAACCGCCGCGCGACGATCGACGTGAACAAGTAAGGCCAAGGCGTCTTTCTTGGCGAAGGGCGGAGCCGACGGCTCCGCCCTTTTTCTTTTGGGCGGGATAAACAACCCGCGCGTGATTTCGGCGGAGAAACCTGTGTTGGGCGCGCCACGGCAGCGAGGGGGCGATGCGAACCGGGGGTGCTGGAGCGCCGGGCACTTGTTAGCATGCACGTGTGTTTCCGGATGCGGCCGGGACGATGGAGATCGTTTCATGCGTGGGTTGTTTTTGGCTGGCGTCGTTGGGCTCCTCCTGTCAGCACCTTCCGTCTCGTCACGGCCATCGGACTGGTATTGGGGCGTTGAGGCCGGCGTCGAGCTTGGGGATGGCGCGCTTAACGGCGGTGCCGACCTAGGCGTCGCGCTTCTCGGCACGATGGGCGCAGAGTTGGGCGCAAACTTCGCGCTCGAAGGGGAGGTCGGGTACCGTTCGACAACAGAGGGGGGCTTCTTTGGCGACGTGGACATTACACAGCTGTCGCTGATGCTGAACGGCATCTACGAGGTGCCGCTGAGCGACACGGCGTCGCTCGCACTTGGCCTCGGTGTCGGGGTCAACGATGTCGACGCGGAGTTCGGGTTCTTCTCCCAGAGCGACACCACTTTTGCTGCACAGGTCAAGCTAGGCCTTGCCTTCGAGGTCAACGAACACATGGATCTTGTCACGAACGTGCGGTACATGACGCCTGTGACCAGCAGCAATGGCATCAGCGACATCGACAATACGACGATTACGATCGGATTGAAGTTCGATCTCTGAGCAACGTCGCCTGCGGGTCTTGCCGAATATGGAGCCAGCGCCAATGATGGGCTGATTTCGCCCGGAGGTGCCGTCCATGACAGCTACGCTATTTCGCAATCTCTCCCTCCTCGATCCACGCTGGAACGAAGGGCGGGGTGGGTATGAGGTGCTGGTCGAGGGTGGGTTGATCCGGGAGGTTTCGGACAAGCCGATCAAGTCGGCCAGTGCGCGCGTTTTGGATTGCGGCGGCGGCACGTTGATGCCGGGGCTTATCGACTGTCACGTGCACGTCTACCTGGTCGAACTCGGGCTGCATCGGTTGGAGTCGATGCCGCTGACGCTGTTGACCGCGAAGGCGTCGAAGTTGATGCGCGACATGCTCGATCGAGGGTTTACGACCGTTCGCGACACGGGTGGGGCCGATTGGGGGATCAAGGAAGCGGTCGAGACGGGCGTGCTGGCGGGGCCACGGCTCTTTATTTCGGGGCGGCCGATTTCCATGACGGGCGGGCACGGTGACTCGCGCCGGCGCACGGCGGGCGACGAGCCGTGCAAATGCTGCAATGCGCTGTCGTTCGTGCTCGAGACGGCGGACGGCGCCGACGGCGTGCGCAAGGCGGTGCGCGAGCAGATGCGGCAGGGTGCGGATCAGATCAAGATTTTCGTCTCGGGCGGCGTCGCTTCACCTTGGGACCCGCTCGACAGTTTGCAGTACTCGGAGGCCGAGATCGGGGCCGCGGTCGAGGAGGCACACAATTTCGGCCGTTATGTACTGGCGCACGCCTATACGCCGGAGGCGATCACGCGGGCGGTCAAGAACGGCGTGCGCACGATCGAACACGGCAATCTGATCGACGACAAATCGGCGAAGCTGATGGCGGAGAAGAAGTCGCTGATGGTCGCCAATCTGGTCGCCTACTACGCGATGAAGGAGCGCGGGCGCGCGCTCGGCATGTCGGCCGATATGCTCGAGAAGAACGAGATCGTAATCGACGGCGGGCTCAAGTCGCTCGAGATCTGCAAGCGGGCGGGCGTGCCGGTCGCGTACGGCAGCGACCTGCTCGGGCAGTTGCAGGTCGATCAATCGCGCGAGTTTCTCTATCGCGCGGAAGTGCTGTCGCCGATCGAGATCATCCGCCAGGCGACGCTCGTCGGCGCTGACGTCGTGCGGCAGGCCGGCAAACTCGGCATCGTCGAGGCGGGCGCGCACGCCGACTTGATCGTCGTCGACGGCGATCCGGTGAAGGACCTTGGCCTCTTCCAGGATCAGGGCCGCCACCTGCGCGCGATCATGAAGGCGGGCGTGTTTCACAAGAACACATTGAGCTGACGGCGCGTCTCTATTCGCTTCGCGCCGGATTGGCGGCGCGCGATCCGCGGGCGAGCGCCGTGCGGCGTTCGCTTGCGGCACAGTTCGGGCGGCTGTGAAGCGCTCGTCACAACAATTCGGCTTCACCTGTATTTTTTTCGGCTGTGACCAGCACTCCTCTGTCAGTGTCGGAGAAGGCTGCTCAGACTCAAACGCGTGAGTCGATTCGAGCGGGGAGCAACCCAATGCACTACAGACGGGCTATCTTGGCGGGCGCCGCGGCGGCGGCACTTGCCGCGCCGGCAGACGCCGGACACTTCAAAGGCTGGTACTTGGCGATCGAGGGCGGCGGGAGCTGGATCGACGACGCCGACACGCTCTACACGCGCACGTTCAACAACGCCTTCGCGACGTCGGACACGGATGTCGCCACCTTCGGCAGCGGGTGGTCCGTGTTTGCGAGCGTGGGATACGCCTTCTCCGGCAACTGGCGCGTCGAGGCGGAGGCCGGGTACCGCAGCAACGACGTGTCCGCGCGTTGGCTCGTGTCGGACAGCTTTCGTCAGCTGACGGGCGACATCGACGAGTTCTCGCTGATGGCGAACGTGCTCTACGACATTCAGCTTGGCGAAAGATTGGCGCTGACGCTCGGCGCGGGCGCGGGCGGCGACCACGTCGAACTCGACGGCGCGCTCTCGAGCAGCGGCGGACCGGTTGCGATCGAAGACGACGAGTGGCGCTTCGCTGCGCAGGGCTTGGCCGGGCTCAGTTACAAGCTGTCACCGCGCCTCGATCTGACGCTCACCTACCGCTATCTGCATGTGTCGGAACCGACGTTCTCGCAGGCCGGATTCTTCTCCGTGATCCCGCTCAGTCAGACGATCTATTTCGACGACTTGGGCAAGCACAGCGCGAGCGTGGGCCTGCGTTTCGATCTGTTCCCGGATGAGGCACCGAAGGCGGCACCGCCCCCTGCTCCGCCGCCGCCGCCTCCCCCTCGGCCTGCGGTGAAGCAGTTCGTCATCTTCTTCGGTTTCGACAAATGCCAAATCACGGCCGAGGCCGACCGCGTGCTCGCCGATGCGGCGGCGACGGCGAAGTCCACCGGTGCGGCAGCGGTCGCCATCGTGGGCCACACGGACACGTCGGGCTCGACCGCTTACAATCAACGTCTGTCGACGTGTCGCGCCGATGCCGCCAAGAGCAATCTCGTTGCTAAGGGCGTGCCGGAAGGCGCGATCACGACCGGCGGGCGCGGCGAGGCGGCGTTGATGGTGCAAACCGGCGACGGCGTGAAGGAGCCGCAGAACCGGCGCGCCACCGTCGACTTGCAGTAGCGGCAAAGGTCTCCTGAACCTCTCGCGTGGTTGCAAGAGGGTGCCTTGGGCGGGACGCCGGACGCGCGCCCCGCCCTTTTTTGTTGCCCGTGGCCGGCGGCTGCGGGTAGGCAGTGGTCATGGGTCCACGCATCGCCGCTCTCGCCGTTGCCGTCTTGGCCTCAGGTTGCGCCGCAACGGGTACGGCGCCACCTTCCGCCGTCACCGCCTGTGCGGCGGGCGAGGCGATGGTCGAGACGCAGCTCTTCTTCGGCCTTTCAAAGCCCAAGGGCGGCATCGTGAGCGCGCGCGAGTGGGACGCCTTCGTGAAGAGGGAGATTGCGCCACGCTATCCCGAAGGCTTCACTGTGTTCGACGGCGCCGGGTTCTGGCGCGACGGCGCGAGCGGGCGGACGATTTCCGAGAAGAGCAAAGTCGTCGTGCGGCTGCAGGCAGCGGGCGCGGACACCGAAACGAAAACCGCCGCCATCATCGCCGCCTATAAGAAGACGTTCGCGCAAGAGGCTGTGCTGCGCGCGGACCGCCCGGTCTGCGCCATGTTCTGATCGCGGAGAAACGGACCGATGGACGCCCCTCAGCAGCCGCGCAGCCCCGTTCTCGTGTTCTTCACGGTGGTCGCGAATGTTTACCTGATCGCCTTCGCGCTCGATGCGGCCGTGTCGGTCGCGGACGAGGCGATGCTGATGGCCGGCGGGACGAGCGTGCTCACCGCGTTCCGCAATCAGTTAGCGATCTTCGTCGTCCTCTATTCGCTGCTGATGGTGTTCACGGTCGCGTTCGTGCCGCAGCTGCCGAAGCTGCTGTTCGTGCCGCTGATCCTTGCCGCCGTTTGGTTCGCCGCCGGCGCGCCGCCGTTCACGCCCGCGATCGACGACCGCGCGGGAATGATGTTCCTCGCGCTGACGCAGCTTGCGATCGCGACCGCGGCCTTTCTGCTGGTGCAGTTGAAAGCGGGCCGTGCGCTTCTGTCGGCGGCGATGCTGCCCGTGAAATCGCACCTCTTCCTGCGCATCGCATTCGCATCCGCCGTCATCGTCGCGCTGGTGCCCGTCGGGCTTGCCGCGCTCGGCGCGTGGGCGCTGGTCAGTGCGACGGAAACGCAGACGCAAGGCCATGTGCGCTTCACCTGGAGCGAAATCCAGGCGCGCGAAACCGTGATGCGGCGGGACGCAAAGACCGTCATGCTGATCGCGACGGCGCATATCGCGGAGCGTTCGTTCTACGAAGAAATCTATGCCCGCATTCCACCGAAGGCGGTTGTGCTCGCGGAAGGCATCAGCGATGAGAAGGGGTTGCTCGGCGGCGACAAGTCGCGGAGCGAGGCGGCGCGCTTCTTGGGTCTTGAGACGCAAGACGTGTTCGAGAACCTCTTGGGACCGGCAACCGGCGAGACGAACCCAGCCGTCAAGCCGCCCGCGAAGGCACCTGCCCCGGCGCCCGCGCGCGCGAAGCCCGACGTGGTGCGGGCGGACGTCGACGTTTCGGAGCTTTCGCCGCCGACGTTGCGATGCCTGCGCGAGGACATCGCGATCGGCAATGCCGCGGTCGAGGGCGACGACGAACCGAAGGCGACGCCGCAATGTTCCGACGCCGACCGGAAGGTGTTCTGGGACGAGATTCTCTACACGCGCAACAACAAGCTCTTGAAGGTGTATGACGAACTCGCGTCGAAATACGACGTGTTCGTCGTACCCTGGGGGGCGATGCACATGCCGGACCTCGAGCTTGCGTTCAAGGAGCGCGGATTTCGTATCGAGCGCACGCGCATGCTGACGCTCGCGCGCTACGAGACCGTGGCCGGCCACGTGTTCGGCAGCCTGACCGCGTTCAAGCTGCGCGGCCCGGGCCTGCGGCCGTACGACATTTCAGGGCGGCGCGCGCAGCCATAACCTCGAAGGAGCGGCGGCGTTGTGCCGCCGCTCGAATGGCGTCACCAGATGCGGACGCGTTGATCGGGCGGCAGATAGAGCTTGTCGCCGGGTTGCACGCCGAACGCTTCGTACCATTCGTCCATGTTGCGCACGGTGCCGTTCGCGCGGTACTCGCCGGGCGAATGCGGACCTTGGACGATTTGGTTGCGCAGCGCCTCTTCGCGCATCAGCTGACGCCAGATTTGGCCGAAGCCCAAGAAGAAGCGCTGCACGCCGGTGAAGCCGTCGACGACGGGCGCGTCCTTGCCGCCGAGCGAGATCTTGTAGGCCTCGAGCGAGACGTTGAGGCCGCCCAGGTCGCCGATGTTCTCGCCCAGCGAGAGCCGGCCGTTCAGCTTCATGCCCGGCAGCGGCTCGAACGCGGAATACTGCGCCGCGAGCTTGTCGCCCAGTTCCTTGAAGCGGCGCTCGTCTTCCTCGTTCCACCACTTGCGGAGGATGCCGCGTTCGTCCGACTTCGAGCCCTGGTCGTCGAAGCCGTGACCGATCTCGTGGCCGATCACCGCGCCGATGCCGCCGTAGTTGACCGCCGGATCGGCCGCCAAATCGAAGAACGGCGCCTGCAGGATCGCTGCCGGGAACACGATCTCGTTCCAGGTCGAGCGGTAGTAGGCGTTCACCGTTTGCGGCGACATACCCCATTCGCCGCGGTCGGCGGGCTTCGTGAGCCTTGCGACGTCGCGCGCGCGGTCGAAGGCGAGTTCGCGCTTGCGGTTCGCGAACGCCTCGCCCGGCTTGATTTCAAGGCCGGCGTAGTCGCGCCATTTGTCGGGATAACCGATCTTGACGTTGATGGTTGCAAGTTTGCGAAGCGCGGCCTTCTTCGTCTCCTCCGTCATCCAGGGCAGCTTGCGAATGCGCACGTCGAAGGCGGCGCGCAGGTTCTCCACGAGCGCGGCCATCGCGGCCTTCGCTTGCGGCGTGAAGTTGCGCTTGACGTAGAGCTGACCGGCAGCTTCGCCCATCGTCGGGCCGCTGACCGCCGAGACGGCGCGCTTCCAACGGTCGCGCTGTTGCGGCTGGCCGCGGACGACGCGGCCGTAGAAGTCGAAGTTCGCGTCGTCGAACGCTTTCGGCAGAACGTCGGCCACGCCGTTCAGATAGTGGAATGTCAGGTACGCGCGCCAGGTTTCGACGGGCGTCGCACGGAACAGCTTCGCCAGGCCCTGTACGGCGTCGAACTGCGACACGACGAAGAAGTTCTGCGCCGGCGCGCCGAACGATTCCATGGCCGGCCCCCACGGGAACTCGGGTGCGAATGCGTTGAGCTCGGAGGCGGATTTCGGATTGTAGGTCAGGTCGCGATTGCGGGACTTGTCGCGCGGCCAATGAATCTCGGCGATGGCGCGCTCAACCTTGGTGATCGCATCGGCGTTCGCGGCGGCGTTTGCGTCGCCCGCGAGTTTCAGCATCGTCTCGATGTAGCCGCGGTACTTGCCGCGAATGTCGGCGAACTTCGCGTCGTCCTTCAAATAGTAGTCGCGGTCGGGCATGCCGAGGCCCGCCTGCACGACGATCGGCACGTAAACGTCCGGGCGCTTCGCATCGAGGCTGACGAACATCGCGATCGGCGCGTTCGCGGCCATGTCGGGGGCGGCAATCAGGCGGGCGACATCTTCGTGCGTTTGCGCGGCCGCGATGCGCGCGAGGTCCGCCTTGGCGGGTTCCAAGCCCTTCGCCTCAATCGCCGCCGTGTCGAGATAGGTGCGGTAGTGGTCGACGGCCTTGCGCTCGGGCGTGCCGGCGGGCGGCGCGGCGCGCGCGGCGTCTTCGAGCACGCGGCGGACGTCTTCCTCCGACTTCGCTTGCAGGATATCGAACGAGCCCCAACGCGAGCGGTCGGGCGGGATTTGCGTGTTCTTCATCCAGGTGCCGCCGACGTGCCGGAAGAAGTCGTCGCCGGGTTTGACCGCGCGGTCCATCGCGTCGAGTTCGATGCCCCAGCGGCCTAGCACCGGCTTGCCCGTCGCGGCCACTGCTGCATTCTGCCAAACGACGGCGCCCAGCGCCGCAAAGCTCACAGCGCCCGCGCCGACAAGTGCGGCGCGGCGGTTCAGTTCGATCGTCATGTGCTATCCCCTGTTCGAAGTCTGGGGCGGAGAGTGCGTGGGTGGCTGTGCGAATTCAACTTGGTCGGAAGTCACCAATTCGCGAGATGTCCACGGACTTTCCAGGGTTTTGTCTCGTTTTGCGGTTGCGAAGTCGGACCACTCGCCAGCAGGACGCCGCGCGCGGTAGGCTTGGACATGATGCGCCGCTCTTTTTTGGGGAACATTATGCGGTTTCTCGTCCTCGCCACCTTCTCATTGTTGTTCGGAGCGCAAGTGTCGTCGGCCGACGCGGTTTGCAACCTTCGCAAGGCGGCCACGCTGGACGCCAAGGTCGCGGGCAGTGTCCACCTCTATCTTCCGGCGGAGTTCGGTGCGCGTACGGTTCGACTGCTGCTCGACACCGGCGGTGGGTGGAGCCTGATAAAGGAGAAGCTCGCGACCAATCTAGGTCTCAAGCAGACGAAGCTTCGGACGATCTATTACACGGATCTGGCCGGCGGGCGGATCACGCACTACGTCGCCGTGCCTTCGTTCAAGCTCGGGGCTGTCGAGTTTCCGGAATCCGACTTCCTTGTTATTCCCGATAAGGGCGATCAGGACATCGACAGGTGGGCGGGTACGATCGGCGCCGAGCGGCTGTCGGATTTCGACGTCGAGATCGACAACACGGCAAAGACCGTGACGCTCTATTGGCCGGACAAGTATTGCTCAGGGCGCGTCGTCAAGTGGACCGACAACGTTGTCGAGATTCCCTATAGGTTCAACAATGAGATTCCGGAGCTTAAGGTCGCCGTCAACGGCGCGAAGGTGCGCGCAATCTTCGACACGGGATCAACCGACACGCTCATGGATTTGGACCTTGCGGAATCGGCTTTCGACGTTACGCCCGAAACCCCGGGGGTCAAGCCTCAAGGCGACGACACGCTGATCAGCGGCAAGAAGATCGCGTTTTACAGCTACCGCTTCAAGACGCTCACGGTCTCCGGCCTCACGTTCGAAGACGTCGACGTGACGCTCGGCGACTTCGATCAGATTCCGCTCGTTCTCGGCATGAATGAAATTTCCAAACTCGACCTCTACATCGCCTTCAAGCGCAAGACCATTTATGCGCGGCGTATTTCGGCCGCGGGGAACTAGCGCCCATTGAATGTCGCGATCTCCGCAAGCGGTTTCTTGCCGATCGCGGGCACTTGTGCGTTCGGCGCGGGATGACCCACGACGACGATCATGGCTGCCTTTTCGTTCGCCGGGCGCTTGAGGATGTCGCGCAGGAAACCCATCGGGCTGGGCGTGTGAGTCAGGGTGGCGAGGCCCGCGTGATGCAGGCCCGCAAGCAGCAGGCCCGTCGCGATACCGACACTTTCGGTGACGTAGTAGTTCTTGACGCGCCCGCCGCTCGGCACCCTGCCCCACAGCTCCTGGAAGACGACGATCAGGACGGGCGCGGTTTCGAGAAACGGTTTGCGCCAGTCGGTGCCGAGAGGCTCCAGCGCCTCGAGCCATTCTTTCGGCGCACGCCCATCGTAGAAAGCGCGTTCTTCCTCCTCGGCCGCTTCGCGGATCGCGTGTTTCGTTTGCGCGTCGGTTACGACGGCGAAGTGCCAGGGCTGGCGGTTCGCGCCGCTGGGCGCGCTTCCGGCCGCCTCGATCGCCGCGCGCACCGCGGCCATCGGCACGGGCGCGGGCGAAAAGTCGCGGACCGTTCGGCGCGTGCGCATCGCGTCGCGAAACGCTTCGGTCCGTGCGACACGCTCGGCGTCGGTCAGCTGCGGATACGACGGCAGCGGGGTCAGGACTGGCGGCATCGGCGGCTCCTTCGAACAATACCCTTCCCTTCTTATCCGGTTCGGTGTGAGAAAGCGCCCTCATGGGCGCGCCGCTGATCCAGTTGCAGGACATTCATCTGACCTTTGGGGGGACACCGCTCCTCCAAGGGGCGGAGTTGGTCGTCGGCGAGGGGGAGCGGCTGTGCCTTGTCGGACGAAATGGCTCGGGAAAGTCGACGTTGCTGAAGATTGCGGCGGGGCTCGTCGAGGCCGATCGGGGGACACGGTCGGCGGCCCCTTCGGCGACGGTGCGCTACCTGCCGCAGGAGCCGGATCTCAGCGGGTTTCCCACGACGCTCAGCTTCGTCGAGGCGGGGCTGGCGCCGGGCGACGATCCGTATCGCGCGCGCTATCTGCTCGAGTGCTTGGGGCTCACGGGCGCAGAGGGGACCGACCGGCTGTCCGGCGGCGAGGCCCGGCGGGCGGCGCTGGCGCGGGTGCTGGCGCCTTCACCGGACATTCTTCTGCTCGACGAGCCGACGAACCATCTCGATTTGCCGGCGATCGAATGGCTGGAGAACGAGTTGAACGCGCTGCGCTCGGCGATGGTTTTGATCAGTCACGACCGGAAGTTCCTGGAGCGTCTCTCGCGCGCGACGGTTTGGCTCGATCGGGGGGCCACGCGGCGGTTGGAGCAAGGGTTCGCATCGTTCGAAGCGTGGCGCGATACGGTGCTCGAGCAAGAGGAATTGGAGAGCCACAAGCTCGACCGGCGCATCGTGATGGAAGAGC
>CAZLRW010000064.1:0-21625 GCA_964561925.1 uncultured Flavobacteriaceae bacterium | reverse complement strand
GCAGCGGATGGAGAAGGAGCTCGCGAACACGAAGATCAAGGCGCCGTTCGACGGCATCGTCGACGACCGCATGGTCGACGTCGGCGACTATCTGGCGCCGGGGCAGCCTTGCGCGCTGGTCGTGGCACTCGATCCGTTCCTGATCGTGGGCCGCGTGTCCGAGAAGGACGTGGTGTTCATTCAGGCCGGCAATCCCGGCTGGGCGAAGCTCGTCACCGGCGAGCGGGTCGAGGGCAAAGTGCGCTTCGTCGCCAAGAGCTCCGACAACGCGACGCGCACGTTCCGCGTCGAACTTGAGGTCCCGAACAAGGAAGGCCGCTTGCGCGACGGCGTGACGGCCGAAATGCACATCGCGACCGCGACGGTGGATGCGCACCGCATTTCGCCTGCGATCCTCGCGCTCGACGACAGAGGGCAGCTGGGCGTGAAGATCGTCGATGCGAACCGGCGGGTGCGCTTCGTGCGCGTGGCCATCATCGGCGACGGCCCCGACGGCGTGTGGGTGACCGGCCTGCCGCGGACGGTCACGATCATCACCGTCGGCCAGGAGTACGTCACCGAAGGCCAAGAGGTGAATCCGGTCGTCGAGACCGATCAAGGGTCGAATACATGACCGTCTTGATCGAGTGGTTCCTCAATCGCTCGCGCCTCACGTTGAGCATGCTGGCCGCCATCATCGTGATGGGCTCGGTCGCGTTCGTCGCCATTCCGAAGGAAGCGGACCCGGATATTCCGGTGCCGTTCTTCAGCGTCAACGTGTTTCTGCCCGGCATTTCGCCGGAAGACTCCGAACGTTTGATCGTGCGCCCGCTGGAGACGCAGCTGAAGGCGGTCGAAGGCCTGAAGCGCATGTCGTCGATCGCGGGGCAGAGCTATGCCGCGATCCAGCTCGAGTTCGACGTCAACTTCGACAAGAACCTGGCGCGCCAGCGGGTGCAAGAAAAAGTCGACATCGCGCGCGCCGAACTCCCGCAAGACGTGGAAGAGCCCGTCGTCAACGAGTTCAACATCGCCGACAATCCCGTCATTTCGGTCGTTCTATCCGGCACGTTGCCGGAGCGCACGATGCTGCGTGCCGCGCAGCGTCTTGAGCGCGACCTCGAGGGCTTGCCGACGGTGCTGGGCGCGGATCTGTCGGGCCAGCGCGACGAGGTGCTCGAGATCGTCATCGATCCCGCGCGCGTTCAGAGCTACGGCGTGTCGAGCGGCGATCTCTTCCGCGTCGTCACCGCGAACAACCAGCTGGTCGCGGCGGGCAATTTGGACACCGGCCGCGGCCGGTTCGCGGTCAAGGTACCGGGGCTCGTCGAGAAGCCGGAGGACGTGCTCAACCTGCCGATCAAGGTGTCGGGCGACGGCGTCGTGACGCTGGGCGATATCGCCGACGTCAAGCGCGGGTTCCTCGATCGCAGCGTTTACCTGCGCTACAACGGCCAGCCCGCGATCGCGATCGAAGTGAAGAAGCGGATCGGCGAGAACGTCATCGACACGATCAAGCGCATCAAAGAGCTGGTCGAAAAATCGCGTCCGAAAATTCCCCAAGGGATCACGATCGACTACTCGTTCGATCAGTCCTACTGGATCGAGAAACAGCTGCAGCATCTGACGAACGCGATCCTTCTCGCCGTCGCGCTGGTCATGGTGGTGGTCGTCGCGGCGTTGGGCTTGCGGTCGGGGCTGATCGTCGGGTTTTCGATCCCGGCCTCGTTCCTGATCGGGTTCCTATGTCTTTGGTTCGGCGGCTACACGCTGAACGTGATGATCATGTTCGGCATGGTGATCACGGTGGGCCTGCTGGTCGACAACGCGATCATCGTCGTCGAATACGCCGACCGGAAGATGACCGAGGGCTTTTCCAAGCGCGAAGCGTTTGCGGAAGCGGCCAAGCGCATGTTCTGGCCGGTGGTTTCGTCGACCGCGACCACGCTCGCCGCGTTCGCGCCGATGCTGTTCTGGCCCGACGTGACGGGCAAGTTCATGAGTTATCTGCCGCTGACCATGATTTTCATCATGACGGCGTCGATGGTCGTGTCATTGATCTTCCTGCCCGCGATCGGCGCGCTGGTCGGCAAGCCCGAAAAGGTGCACGCACGCACGGCGCAATCGGTGCACATTTCTGAGACCGGCGACCTCTATCAGCTCGGCGGGTTCTTAGGCCTCTACACGCGCTTGGTCACCGGCGCGGTGCGCCACCCGTTCTTCGTGCTCGCGCTCGTGGGCGGCTGCCTCTTCGCGATCACGGTCGGTCTCTTCACGTTCGGCAAGGGCGTCGAGTTCTTCGTCGAGCAGGACACGAACGACGCCTCATTGTTCGTAAGGGCGCGGGGCAACCTTTCGGCCGACGAGAAGCGCGATCTCGTCAAGGAGGTCGAAAAGCGCGTGCTGGGGGCCGAGGGTCTGCACTCCGTCTACGCGGTGTCGGGCATCAACCCGAGCGGCGGCGGTTCGGCGCCGGTCGACACGATCGGCCGCATCTTCATGGAGTTGAAGCCGTACGAAGAGCGCGGGCCTTCGAAGCCGCTGTGGGCGGCGATGCGCGAGCGGGTGAAGAACTTCCCCGGCATGGAGGTCGAGCTCTTCGAATCGCAGGGCGGGCCGCCGACCGGCAAGGCGATCCAGATCGAGGTCGGATCGGAGAACTACGAGTTGCTGGACCAGGTGACGGCGAAGGTGCGCAAGCATCTGGAAACGGTCGACGGCTTGCGCGATATCGAAGACTCGCGGCCGTTGCCGGGAATCGAGTGGGCGCTGACGATCGACCGCGAGCAGGCGGGGCGCTTCGGCGCGGATGTCGGTACGATCGGTGCTGCGGTGCAGCTGATCACGAACGGCATCAAGGTCGGCGAGTACAGGCCCGACGACGCGGAGGACGAGATCGACATCCGCGTGCGCTATCCGCTGGAAGACCGCGGTATCAGCGCGCTCGACCAATTGCACATCAACACGCGCCAGGGCAGCGTGCCGATCACGAATTTCGTGCAGCGCAAGCCGCAGCAGCAGGTCAATCGCCTGCAGCGCGTGGACGGCATGCGCATCTGGCTGGTGCGGGCAAACGTCAACACCGACAAGGGCTTCAATACGACCGAGCGGATCGGCGAAATCCGCAAATGGATTCAGGCGCAGGGCCTCGACAAACAGGTGCGGGTGAAGTTCCGCGGCGCGGACGAGGAGCAGAACGAATCCGCGCAGTTCCTGCTCGTGGCGTTCGCGATCGCACTGCTGGCGATCGGGGCGATCCTGATCATTCAGTTCAACAATTTCTGGCACGCGCTCGTCATCTTGTCGGCGGTCATCTTCTCGATCTTCGGCGCGCTGTTGGGCATGCTGATCGAGGGGCAGCTCTTCTCCGTGATCATGACGGGGACCGGGATCGTGGCCCTCATCGGCGTCATGGTGAACCACAACATCGTGCTCGTGGACACGTTCCACCATCTGCTCGATCAGGGTTTCAAGCCGATGGATGCGATCATCCGCACGGGCGTGCAGCGCATGCGGCCGGTGTTGCTCACCACATGGACGGCGATCTTCGGCCTACTGCCGCTGATGTACAAATTCGACGTGGATTTCTTTCAGCGACAGATCCACTTCGGCGGGCCGTCGTCGGATTGGTGGGTGCCGCTGGCGACCGCGATCGTCTACGGCCTCGCGTTTTCGACAGTGCTGACCTTGTTCGTGACGCCGGCGATGCTTGCGATCGAGCAACGCTACTTCGCGAAGGGGCGGCGCGAGTGGGGCGAAATGGGGCGGCGCGAAGGCGTCGCAATGCCCGCCGAGTAGGCTTGCCAACGTATACCCCCCGGGGGTATAAGCGGCGCATGCTCCTGCGCGCGTTCCTCCTTGCGTTTTTGTCCCTTGTCGCCGCCCTCCCCGCGTTCAGCGCCGAGGTCCGGCTTACCGTCGAACGTAAAGACGTGATGGTGACGGGGCGTTCCGTTTCGGCGATCACGTTCAACGGGCAGCTGCCCGGCCCGACGCTGCGTTTTCGTGAGGGCGAGGACGTGACGATCCACGTGACCAACAAGCTCGACGAGAACACGTCCGTGCATTGGCACGGGCTGCTGCTGCCCGGGATGATGGACGGCGTGCCGGGGTTGAACGGCTATCCCGGAATCAAGCCCGGCGAGACGTTCACCTATCGCTTCAAGGTGCGCCAGGCCGGCACCTATTGGTACCATTCGCATTCGGGCGCGCAGGAACAGGCGGGCATGTACGGCGCGCTCATCCTCGATCCGCGCGCGGCAGACCCCGTGAAGACGGAGCGCGAGCACATCGTCGTGCTTTCCGACTTCTCTGAAGAGGATCCGAACGAGATCCTGCGCAATCTCAAGAACGATCACAGCTACTACAACCGCGGGCGGCGCACGATCGGCGACTTCTTCCGCGACGCGCGGCGCAACGGTTTCGGGGCCACGGTGCGCGATCGGCTCGAATGGGGCGAGATGCGCATGGACCCGACCGACATGTCGGACGTGTCCGGCTACACGTTCCTGGTCAACGGGCAATCGCCGAAGGGCAATTGGACGGGCCTCTTCAAGGCGGGTGAGCGGGTGCGATTGCGCTTCATCAACGCGTCGGCGATGAGCTATTTCGACCTGCGCATCCCCGGCTTGAAGATGATCGTCGTCCAGGCGGACGGCCAGGATGTCGAGCCGGTGCCGGTCGACGAAATTCGCATCGCGGTCGCCGAGACCTATGACGTCGTCGTGACGCCGCGGGAGGACAAGGCTTACACGATCTTCGCGGAGCCGATCGACCGTTCCGGCTATGCGCGAGCGACGCTGGCGCCGCGCGAGGGGATGGAAGGCGAGCTTCCGCCGCGGCGGCCGCGCACGACGCTGACCATGGCGGATATGGGCATGGCGCATGGCGATCACGGCGGCGGCCACGGCGATCATGGCGGTGCCCCCGCAGAGCCGACACCTTCGCAAGGACATGGTGGTCACAGCGACCACGGTGCGCCTGCAGAGTCCGCTCCTTCGCAGGGACACGGCGATCATGGGGGCCAGCAGGCGCCGGAGCCACAACGCGAGGGGCCGCCGCGCGGATGGGCGGATGCGTCGACGCCTGCCGGGATGCGGGCGCTCAAGTACTCGGACCTGCGATCGCTGATACCTCAGAAGGATACGCGCGCGCCGACGCGGGAGATCGTCGTGCGTCTCGGCGGGTCGATGGAGCGCTATGTCTGGACCTTGAACGGCGCGAAGGCCGAGCAATCCTCGCCGATCGAGCTCAAGTACGGCGAGCGCGTGAAGATCACGTTCATCAACGACACGATGATGGCGCATCCGATGCACCTGCACGGCATGTTCGTGCAGCTCGCCAACGGACAGCCGGGCGAGCGCTTGCCGAACAAGCACATCGTCAGCGTCGCGCCGGGCAGCAGCTACTCGGCGCTTCTGACCGCCGACGAGCCGGGCGAGTGGGCGTTCCACTGTCACCTGCTCTATCACATGGCCACGGGCATGATGACGAAGGTGGTTGTCGCCCGCATGAGCGCGGAGGCGAAATGATCCGCGCGGGTTCTGCATTGTTGGCCGTGCTGGCGTCGACGAGCGTCGCGTTCGGCGCGGGCGCGCACAGCAAAGACGATCCGATGCACGAACCGACGCTCTTCTGGGGCGCGGGCGCCGAAGTCGACGGTACCGACGCCGGGTGGCTCAGCGACGACGACGGCACGCTCGTGACCTGGGACGCCTATGGCTGGGTGGGCGGCGACGACGTGAAGGTGCGGCTCGAAGCCGAGGGCGAGGCTCACGACGGCGACGTGGAAGATTCCGAGCTGCGCGGTTTCGTGTCGTGGAACATTGCGGAGTTCTGGGATTTCCAAGCGGGCGCGCGCTACGATTTCGAACCGGACGGATTGTGGTGGGCCGCGGTCGGCTTTCACGGCATGGCGACCTATTTCTTCGAGACGGACGCGCACGTCTTCGTGAGCGAGAACGGCGACGCGCAGCTCAGGCTCGAGCAATCGATCGACTTTGCGGTGACGCAGGAGCTGTTTCTCGAACCGCATGTCGAGTTGAACGCGTTCGCCGAGGACGTGCCGGAACTCGGCGTCGGCGCCGGCTTGAGCGACATCGAACTTGGCTTGCAGCTTCGCTACGAATTCACGCGCAAATTCGCGCCCTATCTCGATCTCGTTTACGAGCGGGCGGTGGGTGAAACAGCCGGGCTCGCGCGGGCTGCGGGCGAAGATGTGGAACAAACAACGCTGCGCATCGGTTTGCGCGTGCGGCTTTAGGGTGAATGGAGGAGTGGATGCGGAAGTTCTTGATCTTGGGTGCAGCGGCGATGCTGACAGCGGGCGTCGCGTTCGCGCACGGCAGCAGCCACGGCGCAAGCAGCGCGTCGGGCGAACCCGGCGATGCGAAGAAGGCGACGCGCACGGTGAAGCTTGACGCCAACGAGTATGCGTTCAGCGAACAGACGCTGTCGTTCAAGGCGGGCGAAACGGTGAAGTTCGTCGTGAGCAACACGGGTAAGCTCAAGCACGAGCTTACGATCGGCGATGCGGCCGAACAGGCGGCGCACGCGGCCGAAATGTCCAAGATGTCGGACATGAAGCACGACGAAGGCAGCCACGAGATGCCGACGAACTCGATCCATGTGGGCCCGGGCGAAACGCGCGAACTGGTGTGGAAGTTCTCCAAGGCGGGGAAGCTCATCTTTGCGTGCAACTATCCGGGGCACTCCGACCTCGGCATGCAGGGGCGCATCACGGTCGAGTGACTTTGATCCAGCGCAAAGCGGCCAAGCCGGGCGCCCGTAGGATACCCCCTAGGGGTATCTTCCCTCAAAGGAGATCGACATGAGACTTCTGACCGGCGCGGCGATCGCGCTTCTGGCTTCCACCGCAGCGTTTGCGCAGCCCATGGGCGGCCACGGCGGACAAGGCGGCGACCGCCCGATGATGGGCATGATGGGCGGCGGTCCCTGCATGATGATCAAGCGCACCGAAGGCGCGCTCGCGTTCCTGAAGACGGAACTCAAGATCACGACTGCGCAGGAGAAAGCGTGGGGCTCGTTCGCGACGGCGTTCCGCGCCGCCTCGGCCGACAAGGCTGGTCACGGCGGGCACAAGGGGCACGGCGCGAAGCACGGCAAAGGCGAAGCTGCGACATTCCCGGACAAGGTCGCGCATCATGCGGCGATGATGGACTCGCATCACGCGGGCTTCAAAACGCTCTCCGACGCCGCGAAGCCGCTCTACGATGGCCTCAGCGCCGAGCAGCGCAAGACGGCGGACGATTTGTTGATTCACTTCGTGATGTCGCATCACTGCGGCATGATGTGAGGACACGATGATCAACCGGCGGCACGTTTTGTTGGCGGCGAGCGCGGCGCTTTTCGCGCCCGCGGCGTGCGCCGCGCCGCCGGCGCGCGCGATGACGGTGTTCAAGGATGCCTCGTGCGGCTGCTGCTCGGCCTGGATCGATCACATGACGAAGGCGGGCTTCAAAGCTGTGGGCGAGAACGTCGACGATCTTTCGGCGGTCAAAGCGAAGTACGGCGTGCCAGACGATCTCGCGTCCTGCCACACCGGCGTGATCGACGGCTATGTCGTCGAAGGCCATGTTCCCGCGGCCGACGTGTCGCGCCTTTTGAAGGAGCGGCCGAAGGCCATCGGCATCGCCGTCGGCGGCATGCCGGTGAACTCACCCGGCATGGAAGTGCCGGGCCAGCCGGACGAGCCCTACACCGTTTGGCTGTTCCAGAAGGACGGCACGCGAACGGCATTCGCCAAGCACGGTGAAGCCTAAGGCCTGGACCTTCGCGAACCAGTCTCGTGACACCGTCCAGATCGAGCCCTCGCAACACGTTGGCGTGAGCGGTTGCGTGAACGGTCTTGGCAGAAACAGAGAATATTCGACCGATTTGCCTTGGATTGCACCATCACGAACACGCCATACGTCACCGCGCACTCGGTTTGTGACCGCAGGCTTGGCGTGTTAGCCGTGCGGCATGTCGAAAATCACCGCTGCCTTGCTGGTTCTTACGCTCTTCTCCATCCATCCGACCGTCGCTGCAGAGCCTACACGGCACGGCAATGCGGCTGTGATCTCGCTGGCGGAGTCCTATCTCGCCGCCTACGCACGGCTGGATCTTGCCGTGCTTGAACGGCTCTACGCTGAGAACGCCGTTTTCAATGATCCAACATCGGCCGATGTACCGGGCATCGGCGGTCCTTTCGTCTGGAGTGGGCGGCGCGAAATCCTCACCCGCATCGGCGATTGGAGAAAGACGATCCGCTCTCTCAACTACGACGTCGAGCGTGTGTACGAATCCTCGAACCAAGTCGTGTTTGTGGGCGAAGTGAAGCCCTTGGTCGTCACTTCAAAGGGACCGATACAATACGGCTATCCGATCGTGACCATCGTGACGATTGCCAATGGGGTCGTGACGGAACATCGCGACTACACCAACTATGCCGCCGGGCGGGTCGCGCCGCCCGCCTCTCAATGATCAAGGATACAACGTGACAAAGTCCATCGCGGCATTGCTTGCCGTCGCTCTGTTCTTCGTCGAAGCCGCCATCGCGGGCGAGCCTTCGGCGGCCGCGCGCATCGCACGCGACTACCTGACCGCCTACTCCGCGATCGACACAGCGACGATGGCGCGCCTTCTGAGTTCCGACGCCGTCTTCGCCGACCAGACCGCACCGAAATCCGAAGGCGGGCCGCACCTAATCGCCGGACGCGACGCCTTTCTCGCGAAGCTCAAGACGTTCGGACTCGAGCGGATCACGTACGACGTGACGACGTCGTTCGAGTCGAACGGCCGCAATGTGTTCATCGGCCACGTCAGCGCGTACTATCCGCAGAAGGACGGCACCCGTCTTCGTTGGCATTCCGATATCGTGACCGTTGTCACCGTCGAAGACGGAAAGGTCGTGCGCCACGACGACTATGCAAATTACACGGGCGCTCAGCAGACGGTCGAGAAACGATGATGCGTCTGTTCGCGGGCCTCGCGTTGACTGTCGCCCTGCTCTCAGCCGGTGCACGCGCCGAGGGGCTGCCAGCCGACACCGCCGACGTCGATGAAGCAACCGCTGTCCTCGACCAATGGATCGCCGCCCATCAAGCCCAGGACCACACCAAGCAATGGCAGCTGACCGATCCGCGCATCCGTCGTTGGTGGGGCCTCCAGCGCTGGCGGAAGGCGATGATCAAAGCGCATGCCCGCGACGGGCGGCTGACCGGCATTACGATCGTGGAGGCGAGCCCGATCGACGCTGCGAAACTGCCGTGCACCGAGCAGCGCCACTGCTATCGCTCGGGCGTCAAGTACGTCGTCTTCATTCTGCGCACGACGTATGAGAGCGCGGCCCCCGCCCAGCCTGAGTACGTCGCAATGGCGAAGTCGGATGAAGGCTGGCGCTTCGGCGGCGGCACGTTTCCGAACCGCCCGTTGGGCGAGACGGCCGTGATCCTCACCGAAGCCGACGAGCGCCGGTATCGTCCGGAGATTCCCGGCGCGCGCTGAGGGACGTCACACAGGCTCCAACTCGTACGGTGCGCCGTGGCCGCGGGCGTAGGCGGCTGCGTATGCGAGTTCGCCTTGGCTTTGGGCGTGCAGCGTGAACAGCGGTTGGCCGTGTTCGACGCGCTCGCCCGTCTTCGCATGGAGTTCGAGGCCGGCCGCGGGTGAGCGCGGCGCGCCGGCGAGCTTGGCCACGCGCGCGAGCTTGCGGTTGTCGATCGCCTTTACGCGGCCTGCTTGCGGCGCCGCGAAGTGGCGGTGGAACGCCGCCACCGGCGGCGCGCGCATGCCGCCCTGCGCCGCGCAGATCGCCTGAAACTTCTTCCATGCCGCGCCGCTGTCGAGCAATTGCTGTGCTTCAGCCATGCCGTCGCCCGCCGCCTTGCCGCCGAGCACCAGCACCTCGCCCGCCAGGCGGAGCGCGCGCTCGCGCAAGTCGACCGGCGCGTTCGCATCGCCCATCAGCACGGCGAGCAAGTCGTGCGCTTCGAGCGCCGGGCCGATGCCGCGGCCGACGGGGTCGGTGCCCTGCGTTTGGACGGCGCGGACTTCGAGGCCGACGGCGTGCGCCACGTGCGTGAGCTTGTCGATCAATGCGCGCGCAGCGCTTTGCGAGCGGACCTTCGCAGTCGGGCCGACAGGCACGTCGAGCACGACATGCGTCGAGCCCGCGGCGAGTTTCTTCGACAGAACGGAGGCGACGAGTTGGCCGTCGCTATCGAAATCGAGCGGGCGTTCGACGCGGATCAAAATGTCGTCGGCAGGGCTCAAGTCCATCGCGCCGCCCCAGACGATGCAGCCGCCCTCGCGCTCCACCACACGGCGCATGGTGGCGAGGTCGAGATCGACCGGCGCCAGCGTTTCCATTGCGTCAGCCGTGCCCGCGGGCGAGGTGATCGCGCGCGACGAGGTCTTGGGCATCGTGAGGCCGGCGGCCGCCGCGATCGCGACCACGATCGGCGTGGTGCGGTTTCCGGGCAGGCCGCCGATGCAGTGCTTGTCGACGACGGGGCGCGTCGGCCAAGACAGAATCGTCCCGGCCGCGGCCATCGCGCGCGTCAGGCTCACTATTTCGCCGAGCGACATGTGATCGCCCGCGCAGGCCGTGACGAAGGACGCGAGTTCCACGTTCGAATAGCGGCCCGCGACCATGTCGTCGATGATCGCCTGATACTCCTCCGGCTCGAGTTCGAGGCCGTAGATCTTGCGGCGCACGCTGGAGAACGACTGCACGGGTTCGGGATGGGCGAACTCGAGCACGTCGCCCGGCTTCACCTGCAGTTCGCGCCACGCGACTTCGGACAGCCCCGCCTCTTCGAGCGCCAGGAGTTCTTCGTCCACCACGTTCAGTGTTGCGATCAATGAGCGGCCGCCTGCCGTCACCTTCACGCGGGCGCGGACCTGGAAGCCTTCCGAACGGCAGACGTGGCAGTCGGCGCGCATGAAGACGATCGGCTCCTGATATGTGTCGATCCCCATGCGCCGCGCACGAATGACGGGGGCGTGGTTCTGATTGTTGTTCGCCGACATGTCCGTCTCAGCTGCGGTCCAAATCGCGGATGCGCGCGCTTAGTGTGTACAGGCTCACCGCGGGCACGGCCAGCCATTGGACGATGGGGCTGAGGCCCGTTCCAAGCCATGGGACGACGGGCATCAACTCGCTGTACGCCCAGCGCGAGAGCCATTCGGTGCTGACGAACTCGATGCCGACCGTGACCAGCACGCCGGCCGCGAGCGTCACGGACGCTGCGGTCTTCGCGAATGCAGCGGGCGCGAAGGTTCCGGCTGCCGCCAAGCCGACGAGCATCGTCGAAAACGCGATCGCCGCGTCGCCAAACGTGCAATGGGCCGCCGCGTAGAAGCTATCCGCGAGCGGTTTCGTCCACCAGATCGTGTAGAGCGGCAAATGGGCAACCTCCCACAGCGCGAACATCGGCGTGCAGAGCGCGGCATAGCGGAGCGAAAGTGCCGCGTAAGCGCTCACGTCACTTGCCGAAGCGCGCGGCCGCATCGTCGGCCATCCGCTTGACGCACCAGCGCGCATAAACGGGCGCAAACAACGGTGCGAGCAGCGCGCTGGCGAGCGTCGCCGGACGGCTATAGTCGATGAAGACGCGCAGGCGGCTTCGGCCCGCCGTGAGCGGCGTGATCTCGAACCCCATGCGGTAATGCGCGATGACGATCATCCTGGGCGTGCCGCGCGTTTCCCAGACCTTGCGCCGCGGCGGATCGCGCTCCGTCACCACCTCCTCGACGTCGAGCGTCAGGCCCATGAAACTTCCGCCCATGCGGATGACGGAGCCGATCGCCCTGCCCTTTGCCGCGTCGAAAGCGTAGGTCATTCGCCCGCCCATCATCATCATCGAGCGTTTTTCCATATGGGCGCCCAGGCGGGACTGATCGTCCAAGTGATCGAACAATTCCTGCGGTGCGGCGCCGACTTCGGCGATCGCTTCGTTCGCGTGGGTGTAGGTCACGGCTCCCTCAAATGCGCACTTGGCGCAGGCGCAGCGCGTTTGCGATGACGCTGACCGAACTCAGCGCCATGGCGGCGGCGGCGATGATCGGGCTCAAGAGAATTCCGAAGATCGGATAGAGCACCCCGGCGGCGATCGGAACGCCGGCGGCGTTGTAGACGAAGGCGAAGAACAGGTTCTGGCGGATGTTCTTCATCACGGCGGCGGACAGCCGGCGCGCGCGTGCGATCGCCGACAGGTCGCCTTTGACGAGCGTTACGCCCGCGCTTTCCATGGCAACGTCGGTGCCCGTGCCCATCGCAATGCCGACTTCGGCGGCGGCGAGCGCGGGCGCGTCGTTGACGCCGTCGCCAGCCATCGCAACCTTGCGGCCTTCGGCGCGCAGTTTCTCGACGATCGCGCTCTTCTGATCGGGCAGCACGTCGGCGACGACGTCGTCGATGCCGAGCTTGCGCGCGACGGCCGTCGCGGTCGTCTTGTTGTCGCCGGTCAGCATGACGACGCGAACGCCCTCGGCCTTCAGCCGGGCGATCGCTTCCGGCGTCGTCGCCTTGATCGGATCGGCGACGGCGATGAGCCCCGCGGGCGCGCCGTCGATCGCCACGTACATCACCGTCGCGCCTTCGCCGCGCAACCTGTCGGCGGCGGCGTCGAGCGACGTGGTCGCGATGTTGCGGTCGGCCAGGAGCTTTGCATTGCCGATCGCGACGTCGTGGTTTTCGACGCGGCCGATCACGCCCTTGCCGGTGACGGCGTCGAAGGCGGTAACCGCGGGGAGCGTGCCCTGCCCTTCGGCTGCGTGCACGATGGCGGAGGCGAGCGGGTGTTCGCTTTGGCGTTCGAGTGCTGCCGCCAGGCGCAGCAGATCGGCCTTGACCGTTGCGCCCACCGTTTCGACGGCGACGACTTTCGGCTTGCCTTCGGTCAGCGTGCCGGTTTTGTCGACGACGAGCGTATCGATCTTCTCCAGGCGTTCGAGCGCTTCGGCGTCCTTGATCAGCACGCCTGCCTGCGCGCCGCGGCCGACGCCCACCATGATCGACATCGGCGTCGCGAGGCCGAGCGCGCAGGGACACGCGATGATCAGCACGGCGACGGCCGCGATCAGGCCGAAACTGAAGCGCGGCTCCGGACCCCAGATGCCCCAGGCGACGAACGCGACGGCGGCGACCGCAATGACGGCAGGCACGAACCAGCCCGACACCTGATCGGCGAGGCGCTGAATCGGCGCGCGGCTGCGCTGGGCCTTGGCGACCATGCCGACGATTTGGGCCAGCATCGTTTCGGCGCCGACCCGTTCGGCCGCCATGACGAAGGAGCCGGTTTGGTTGATCGTGCCGCCGATCACTTTGTCGCCCGCCGACTTCGCGACGGGAACGGGTTCGCCGGTCACCATCGATTCATCGACGTTGCTTCGGCCGTCGACGACGACGCCGTCGACGGGCACGCTCTCACCCGGGCGCACGCGCAGGCGATCGCCCTTCACGACATGCTCGAGAGGAATGTCCTCATCCGCCGTGTCGCGCATGCGATGCGCGATCTTGGGTGCGAGGTTCAGCAAGGCGCGGATCGCGCCGCCCGTGTTCTCGCGCGCACGTAGTTCGAGGACCTGGCCCAACAGGACGAGCACGGTGATGACGGCGGCGGCTTCGAAGTAGACGGCGACGGCGCCTTCTTCGCCGCGAAACGCGGCGGGGAAGAGATCGGGCGCGATCGTGGCGATAATGCTGTAGACCCAGGCGATGCCGGTGCCCATCGCGATCAGCGTGAACATGTTCAGGCTGCGGTTCACGAGCGACTGCCAGCCGCGCACGAAGAACGGCCAACCTGCCCACAGCACGACGGGTGTGGCGAGTGCGAGTTGCAGCCAATTGCTCGCAGTCTGCCCCAGGATCATGTGCAGGTTCGTGAGATGCCCACCCATCTCAAGCGCGACGACCGGTACGGTGAGCACAAGCCCGATCCAGAACCGCCGCGTCATGTCGGCGAGTTCGGGGTTGGGTCCCTCTTCCGCGCCCGCGGCCGCATCTTCGGGCTCCAGCGCCATGCCGCATTTCGGGCACGTGCCCGGGCCGAGCTGGCGCACCTCGGGGTGCATCGGGCAGGTGTAGATGACGCCAGCCTTGGCGGGCGGTTCGGCTTTTGGCGCCGGTTCGAGATAGGCGGCCGGGTTTGCGACGAATTTCTCGCGGCAGCGCGGATTGCAGAAATAGTAGGTGTGGCCGGCATGCTCCGTGCGGTGCTTTGCGGTCGCGGGGTCGACCATCATGCCGCAGACCGGGTCTTTCACTTTGGCGGCGTCACTTGCGCCGTAGGCAGCGTGGTCGTGGAGCGTGGCCATTCGGGCGGCCTTTTTCGTTCATGGTTGACGGCTTTTGCCCTTGATCAAATATACCCCCCGGGGGTATCTTTCAACCATGCAAGACGACACCAAGAAACTCTGCCTGTCGCGGTTGAGCCGCATCGAGGGGCAAGTGCGCGGCCTTTCCAAGATGGTGGAGGACGAACGCTACTGCATCGATGTGATCACGCAGTTGCAGGCGGTGATCGCGGCGTTGAAGAAGGTCGAGGGCGAGATTCTCTCCGATCACATCGCCCATTGCGTCGAGCACGCAATCCGTTCGGGCGACAAGAAGGCGCAGCGCGAGAAGGTTGCCGAACTCGTCGAAACGCTGGCGCGGGCGCGCGGATAGCGGACGGCCCCGTTTGACCGGGGACAGGGTGCGCCCGTAAGCTGATAATCGTTCGCAACAAGACAATCGCGCGTGGCGTCTTCCTCCGCTCATCCTGTGTCCGTGCCGCGCTTCGGCCTCGCCGCGGCGACCTTGCTGCTGCTTGCCATTTTGGCGGCGCCGGTCGTCGCCGTGTTCTCTTTCGTCGGCGCGGACACGCAAGGGCTTTGGGCGCATCTCGCGAACACCGTGCTTGCGACCTATGTCGTGAACACGACGTTGCTCGTCCTCGGGGTGGTGCTGATCGCGGCGGTGACTGGCGCGGGCACCGCGTGGCTCGTCACCATGTATGCGTTTCCCGGGCGGCGCGTGTTCGAGTTCGCGCTCATGCTGCCGCTCGCGATGCCGGCCTACATTCTCGCCTATGCCTATACCGACCTTCTGCAGGTGACGGGACCGGTTCAGGGCGCATTGCGCGAGGCGACCGGTTGGGGCGTGCGTGACTATTGGTTTCCGGAGATCCGTTCGCTCGGCGGGGCGGTGTTCGTGTTGGCCGCAGCGCTTTATCCTTACGTCTATATCGTCACGCGCGCGTCGTTTCTGGAGCAATCGGGGAGCGCCGTCGACGTTGCGCGTACGCTGGGGCTGTCGCGTGCGGCTGCGTTCTGGCGCGTCGCCTTGCCCATGGCGCGGCCCGCGCTCGTCGCCGGGGCGACGTTGGTTGCGATGGAGACGCTCGCGGATTTCGGCGCGGTGAAATACTTCGACCAGGAGACGTTCACGACCGGCATCTATCGCGCGTGGTTCGCATACGGAAACGCGGCGGCCGCGGGTCAACTCGCGAGCATCCTGCTTCTGGCCGTGTTTGCCGTCGTTACGTTCGAGCAGCTGAGCCGTGGCGCACGGCGTTACGCGGCGGCCAGCGCCACACGGCGCGACATCGTTGCGTGGCGGCTGACGGGTTGGCGCGGATGGTCGGCGGCGATCGCTTGCTTCGTGCCGGTCGCGGCGGGTTTCTTGGTGCCGGGCGGCGCGCTCGTGCTGATGGCGGCGGACACGGGACACGAGCTTTCGCTCGCGCGGCTTGGCGAGCTCACCGCGAACACAGCGACGCTCGCGGTGGTCGCCGCGGCGCTCGCGGTGGTGCTTGCCGGCGCGGTTTCCTTTTCCGCCGGCCGGGCTGAGAGTTTGTCGCGCCAGGCGTCACGCTTTGCCTATCTCGGTTACGCGACGCCCGGCGTGGTCGTCGGCGTCGGGCTCCTGATCGTTGCCGGTGCGGCCGACTGTGCTCTGCGCGAGGCCACGGGCGGCGTCGCGCCGCTCATCATCTCGGGTTCGTTCGCGGTGTTGATCTACGCCTATCTGGTGCGCTTCTTCGCGGTGGCGCATGGGCCGGTCGATGCGGCGTTCGTGAAGCTCGGGCCGCGCTATGGCGAGGCGGCGCGCACGTTGGGCTTGGCGTCGGGCGCCGCGTTCCGGCGCGTGGAGCTGCCGCTGATGCGGGGGACGTTGTTCGCGGCGGCCGCACTCGTGTTCGTGGACGTGATGAAGGAACTGCCCGCGACGATGATCCTGCGGCCGTTCAACTTCGACACGCTTGCGACCGAGGCGTTTCAGCTGGCGACGACCGAGCGGCTTGATCAGGCCGCCCTGCCCTCGCTTGCGATCGTTGCGGTGGGGCTCGTGCCCGTGATCCTGCTCACGCTCGGCATGCGGCGTGCGGAGACTGCGCGATGAGCGCGCTTCGCTTCGACGACGTTTCGCATTCGTATGGCGCGCGCACGGCGCTGCGTTCGTTTTCGCTCGACGTCGGCGCGGGCGAGATCGTCAGCCTGCTTGGGCCTTCGGGCAGCGGGAAAACGACGGCGTTGCGCATCGCGGCGGGGTTGGAAGTGCCGCAGCGCGGGCGCGTCGAGGTGGGCGGCCAAGCCGTCGCGGCCGACGGACTCTTCGTGCCGCCCGAGCGGCGCGATGTGGGGCTCTTGTTTCAGGATTTGGCGCTGTTTCCGCATTTGACGGTCGCGGACAACGTCGCGTTCGGCCTTCGCGCCGACCGCAAGGCGCGCGTCGGCGAGATGCTCGAGTTGGTGGGACTGCAAGGCCAGGGACGCGTCTATCCGCACCAGCTCTCCGGCGGGCAGCAGCAGCGCGTGGCGCTGGCGCGGGCATTGGCGCCACGGCCGCGGGTGTTGCTGCTCGACGAGCCGTTCTCGAACCTCGACGTTGTGTTGCGCCAGCAGGTGCGGCGCGAGATGGCGAACCTTCTGAAGCAAGTGGGCACGTCGGTTCTGCTCGTCACGCACGACCCGGAAGAGGCGCTCTTCATGTCGGATCGCGTCGCGTTGATGCGGGAGGGCGCGATCGAGCAAGTGGCAGCACCCGAGACGCTCTACTTCGCGCCGGCGACGCGCTTTGCGGCGATGTTCTTCGGCGAGGCGAATGTGATCGCGGCGGAGGTGCGCGGCGGGCGCGCGGTGACGCCGTTCGGGGAGGTCGATGCGCAGGGGATTGCGGATGGGCTCGCCGACGCGATCGTGCGCGCGCAGGGGCTTGTCGTCGCAGGCGGCGGCGCGCAGGCGGTCGTGCAATCGGCGCGCATTTTGGGTGCGACGCTTCTCATGGAACTCGACCCTTTGCCCGAGACCGGGATCAAAGGGCCGCTGATCGCGCGCGCGCCGATTGGGGCGCACCCCGTCGCGGGAGAGCGCGTGGCGGTAACGCTCGACCCCAAGTTCGTGTTCGTGTTTGCGCGATAGCGCCTGCTACTTCCAACCCACCTCGTCCATGATACGGGCGGCCTCGACGCTGTTCTTGGCGAAGGCGGTAGCGTTGACTTTGTCTTGCTTGAAGGGCCCGAACCCGGCGAGCACCGCGTGCGGCGCGACGGCGGGGTTTGCGGGGTACTCGTAGTTCAGGTCGGCGAACAGACGCTGGGCTTCTGCTGAGGCCAGGAACTCGACGAACTTGATCGCGTTCGCCTTGTTCGGCGCGTTCTTCGTGATGGCGGCGCCGGAGACGTTCACATGCGTGCCGCGGTCGGCCTGGTTCGGGAAGACGACGCCGAGCTTTGCGACCATCTCCTTCTCTTCCGGTTTGCCCGCCGCGCTGAGCCGCGCGAAGTAGTAGCTGTTCGAGACCGCGACATCGCCGACGCCGGCGCCGACGGCCTTGATCTGATCGGTGTCGCCGCCTTGGGGCGGGCGCGCGAGATTGGCGACGACGCCCTTTGCCCAGGTGCGCGTCTTCTCCGCCCCGTGTGCGGCGATCATCGAGCCGACGAGGCCGAGGTTGTAGATGTTCGTACCGCTGCGCACGAGGAGTTTGCCCTTGAGGCGCGGATCGGCGAGCGCCTCGTAGGTCGCGATGTCGGCGGGCTTCACGCGATCCTTCGCGTAGACGAGGATGCGCGCGCGCACGGAGAGGCCGTACCAATAGCCCTCAGGGTGACGCAGGTGCGCGGGGATCGCGGCTTCAAGCTTCGCGCTCTTGAACGGCTGCACGAGGCCCTTGTCGACGGCTTGTGCCAGGCGGCCCGCGTCGACCGTGATCATCACGTCGGCGGGCGAGCCCGCGCCTTCGGCGATCAGGCGTTGGAGCAGTTGATCGTACTCGGCCTCGACGACGTTGACTTTGACGCCGCTCGCCTTCGTGAACGCATCCCAGAGCGCCTGGTCGCTGCCGTAGTGACGGGCGCTGTAGACGTTGACCTCGGCCGCGTGGGCGGTGGTGAGGGCGAAGGCGGCCGCGAACGCGGCGGCGAACATGCGAAGCATCTGAGACGATCCCAATTGAGAATGACACGCAATTGCGTGTTCAATAGGACATGAGCTGCGGCAGTGCAAGCAGCGTTTGTTCCCTCCGGCCACTGGTTGGACGCGCCGCTTCGGGGTTCACCGCCGTGGCCGCGGTCGCCGTCCTCCGTTGTTCACACTCCCGCTCAGCGCGCGGCGCACAGGCAGAGGTCTGCTCGCCATGCGTCGAACTCGGCGAGCTAGAGATTGAGTAGTCAAGCGGCAAAGGCCTGTCGCGATCGGTCCCACGTAGTGCTCCTGCTCGTCGAGGCGACCGATGTCGTCGATACAGCGGCGTCAAGCTCAACGCAGAGTTTACCCTGTCGCCGATTTAATCGGGCGCCGTCCATCCGGCGGGCTGGCGTTCGATTTATCATCGGCGACATGTGGCGCGTCCTCGATCTTGCTGCTTGGCCTCGACGTTACCTCGTGCTGCTGACGCTCGCGATTGCGTTGGGGATGTTCTTGATTGATCTGGGTCGCGGTCGCGTCACGCTTTGGCGCATAACGCCGACCGAACCTCCTCTTGTCGCGGAGAGGCAGGCGGGGCATGGCGAACCGAGCCAGGTTACAGCGCATGTCGACGAGCCGCGCAACTTTCGACAACCGAACGGACACATCGTCGAGTACGCCGATATCGCCGCCGACTTCGAGGCGCGGTTCAATGGGCCCTTTGTGATTCGAACGAACGCTCGGCGGCTATTCTTTGCACCGGGCATCGCCTTGTCGCCAGCACAGAAGGAAGCGGCGCGTGCGATCTCCATCGACGTGGCCGTGTCGCCGACAGGAGAAGCATCTTGGGCGTATGCGGGCGAGCCCTCTGACGGGACGAAGATTCCGCCGCGCGACGCGACCGTTCGCGGTCATGTCGGGTTCTGGACTTTCAAGCCATTCGACGGCTGGGGGCGCTACGGACCGCTCATCATCAAGAACGTTCCTGTGCACCTCTTGATGGCCGAGAGTAACCGACCAGGCGTAGTCGCGTTTCCGACCGCCACCGGCTGCAAGCGCATCAAGATTCTGCGTAGCCGCGTCGCATGGAGCGGTCATATGCGCATGTCCCAGATTGCAGAAGTTAGAGAGACGGGAGAGATCACATTTGAGGGCAGCGGCGCCGTACTTGTCCCTGGCAAGGACCGCGCCGTGATTTCGCGGACCGCGGTACGACGAACGTTTGAGAGCATTCTCTCCGCCGACCTGCTGCAACTCTCGGCGAATGGCGGGTCGATCCATTCGGAAGGCGGGGAATGGGGCAAACTGGAGTTTCGGTGCGATGGCCGGACGCTATTGGCGGCGAGCGTTGGGCCAGAGATCGGTGGCGGCCGAAATATCGACAAAGAGGTCGAGGCGCTCGGGATCGACCGCTGGACGATCGGAAGCGACGAAACTGCGAGCGTGCTCGCTGCACGAAACTGGAACTTCATGAATGCCAGCCCCGACAACATGCGGCTGATCGACGGCATCTCTGAGAACGGCACCGTTGGAGGAATTCTCGATCTTGCGCGCCGCGGCGTGCCCCTCACGGACGACGCGCAAGCGAGCGTCGAAGAGCACCTGCGCGCCAACGCGCTCGCGATCAAGGCACAGCGAGGGGACCGTAGCGCGGTCACCGCGCTACTCAAGTCCGACATCCGGTGGAGCAGACAGCAGCTCACCGATGCGCTTGCGGCGGCGGTTCGGGAAGGCAACCTTACGATAGCAGACGAGCTGATCGCCGATGGCGCCGATCCGCGCGGCTCGCGGGGCGGGCGCGGTACGACCGTCCTTATGTTTGCAGTGATGAGCGGCCAGCCGGACGTCATTGCGCACGTGCTGAAGTACGATCGTCGCGTGAACAAGCAGGACGCAAACTCGAACCGACCACTCCACTATCTCGTCGGACGGATCGCGCCCTTCGATTTCAAAGACTTCGAGCGTTCGCTTGCGCTGCTTATCGCCGCTGGCGCTGACGTAGATGCTAGCAACTACAAAAAGCGAACCGCCTTAATGTCGGCTCGATCACGCATCGATGTCGCCGAGGCGCTGATCAAACAAGGAGCTGACGTCAACGCTCGCGATGAAGACGGATTGACGCCGCTGTTCTTTGCGCGATCCTGGTTGCCAATCGTTCAGCTGCTGCTCAAGCACGGCGCCGATGTGAACGCCAAAGGACTGGATGGTCAGACTGTGCTGAACCAGGGCGCCGCGGGCGACGTCGCAGCACTCCTGATTGAGCGCGGCGCGGACGTAAGTCAGGCCGACGCTCGGGGCGTGACCCCGCTTTTTGCCACAACATACGACCAGCGTGTGGTTCGACTTCTGATCGCGAAGGGCGTCGACGTTAATGCGCGCACGGCATCCGGGGACACGGCACTGATGAGATGCCCATCGTTTGGCGCCGCGCAAGCGCTTCTGGAGGCCGGCGCAGACCCCTATCTGCGCAACGTGCGCGGGAAGTCGGCTATCGACCTTCTCGAGTCGTCCAGGACAGGAATACCCGAATTGTACTGCGGTGGCGCATTGGCGCTGAAGCTGTGGCTCGCTGAGCATGGCCGACGCTGACGATCGCGCTCTCCTTAAGCGCGTCGCTTGCCGAGGGCGCGGTCTTGGCGTCCGAAGGGCAGCGTGTCTTTAATCCATTCCTTGACGGTAGCGTCTACGTCTTTGGGCGCGGCCATGCGGGCGTAGTGGATGTAGGCGCCGGTGATGGCCCTTCGACCTTGACGAAGCGGGCGTGCGGCATCTTTTCCGTGAAGTTGAAGCCCGCGAGCAGGTGGTCTTTGCGCGGATGGACGCTGATGAAGCGCGTGCGCAGTTGGAAGACGGCGCGGGTCATTTGCGGCACGATTGTTACGTCCGCGGTGGCTGCGGTGACGGATTTGCTGAGCGCATCGAATGCCTTGCGCCCATTAGGCTCGCTCTTTGCGAACAGCGCGTCGAGGAAGAAAGTGTCGCACGAGTGCCACATATTCCGCGTTACGAGCTTTGCGCCAAAGTGCGGGCCGTCCATAGCGGCTTCTTGGTGGGCGGCGCCATCGCTATTCGCCGGCCGCGGCGGCCGGTTGGGCGGGTTGGGCGCGCTGGAGTTCGGGGTTCACGGCGGGATCGGCCTCGGCCTCTTTCAGTTTTTCGCGGGCGGCGGCGGCTTCGCGCTGGCGGTTCCACATGGCGGCGTAGGCGCCGTTCTTGGCCAAGAGTTCGCCGTGGCGGCCGCGTTCGACGA
>CAZLRW010000063.1:0-22275 GCA_964561925.1 uncultured Flavobacteriaceae bacterium | reverse complement strand
TGGACTCCGATGCCGACAACAAGGCGGCCGACGCGGACGCCGCGCTGCAAGAGCTTGGCAGCGACGATGTCGCGTTCGGCTATCTCACGACGACGATCGTGGTGTGGGACGCGAACGCGCTCGCCGCCACGGAAAAGCTTCGCGCGGTCGAGGGCGTTATCAACGGCCGCGGCTTCACGACGATCCGCGAGACCGTAAACGCGGTCGAGGCATGGCTGGGCTCGATACCCGGCCAAGTCTACGCGAACGTCCGCCAGCCGCTCGTGCACACGCTCAATCTCGCCCACCTCATGCCGGTGTCGGCGGTGTGGGCGGGGCCGGCGCGCAACGATCATCTTGACGGTCCACCGCTGCTTCTGGCAGCGACGCAAGGCTCGACGCCGTTCCGGCTCTCGATCCATGTCGGCGATGTCGGCCACATGTTCATCGTCGGGCCGACGGGCGCCGGCAAGTCGGTGCTGCTGGCGCTGATGGCGGCGCAGTTCCGCCGCTACCGGGACGCGCAGGTCTATATCTTCGACAAAGGGTTCTCCGCGCGGGCAGCTGTGCTCGGGATGGGCGGGGAGCATTTCGCGCTCGGGGCGGCGGGGTCGTTGGCGTTTCAGCCGCTGCGGCGTATCGACGACGCGGCCGTGCGCAGTTGGGCCGCCGAGTGGATCCAGGGATTGTTCGCGCACGAGCGCGTCGCCGTCACCCCGGAGATCAAAGAGACGATCTGGTCGGCTCTGAGCAATCTTGCCGGGGCGCCACCGTCCGAGCGGACGCTCACCGGTCTCTCGGTCTTGCTGCAGTCGAACGCCCTCAAAGCGGCGCTCGCCCCCTACACGCTCGAAGGTCCGTTCGGCCGGCTGCTGGATGCGGCGGAAGATCATTTGAGCCTTGGTCAGGTGCAATGTTTCGAGATGGAAGAACTGATGCACAGCCAAGCCGTCGTGGGACCGGTGCTGACCTACCTCTTTCACCGGCTCGAAGAACGCTTCGACGGCAAGCCGACCTTATTGTTGCTCGACGAGGCCTGGCTTTTTCTCGACGATCCGCTGTTTGCCGCCCGCATCCGCGAATGGCTGAAGACGCTCAGGAAGAAAAACGTCGCGGTCGTGTTCGCGACGCAGTCGCTGGCCGACATCGCCGATAGCAAGATCGCACCGGCCCTGATCGAGAGCTGCCCGCAGCGCATTTTCTTGCCCAATGACCGTGCCCTCGAACCGCAGTCTCGCGCGGCCTACGAACGCTTCGGCCTGAACGAACGCCAGATCAATTTGATCGCCGGCGCGATCCCGAAGCGCGACTACTATTTGCAATCGCGGCGTGGCAACCGGTTGTTCGAACTGGGCTTGGGTCCGATCGCGCTCGCGCTCTGCGCCACCTCGAACGCCGCCGATCAAGCCCGCATCAACCGTGTCCTCGAGGAATTCGGTCAGGCGCCGTTCGCGGACGCTTGGCTTCGAGCCAAGGGTCTCGGTTGGGCGGCCGATCTTATGCGCGACTTCGCGCCTCTCACCCCTCAACCCCAAGAGGATCAATCATGACCAAACTCAAGACCTTGCTATTCGCGACGACAACAGCACTCGCGCTCGCCACTGCACCGGCGCACGCCATCGTCGTCTTCGATCCCTCGAACTTCGCCGAGAACGTTCTGCAAGCGGCACGCTCGCTTGAGCAGATCAACAACCAGATCAAAAGCCTGCAGAACGAAGTGAAGATGCTCGAGGAGATGGCGAAGCACCTGGAGAAGCTCGACTTCACGTCGCTGCCGGCGATCGAAGCCGCGCTCAAGGATATCAACCAATTGATGGCGAAGGCCAAGGGCATCGCCTTCGACGTCAAGGCGACGGAGACGGCCTTCAAGCGTCTGTTTCCGGAGAAGTACGACACCACTGTCTCGTCGAGCGATCTGGGACGCGGCGCCCTGGAACGTTGGAGCGAGGCGATGAAGGCGCTCGAACACACGATGACGGTGCAAGCGCAGGTCGTCGCCAACGTCGAGGCGGATGCATCGACCTTGTCGCGCTTGGTGAGCGAAAGTCAGGCCTCAATTGGGAGCCTTCAAGCGCAGCAAGCGGGAAACCAGCTCATGGCGCTTTCGGCCAAGCAGCAATTGCAGTCCCAAGAACTCATGGCGGCCCAATATCGCGCCGTGGCGCTGGAACAGGCACGCCAAGCGCAGGCGCAAGAGCTAGCGCGGGCGCAGTTCAAACGCTTTCTTGGCGACGGACAAATCTACACGCCCGTCAACTGACTTCGACCATTGAGGCAGAGGCGCCGCCCCATGAACAACGTCAACGTCATCGACCGCTTCCTCGACACGTTCATCCGCTACATCGATTCCGGGTTTGGCTTGCTCGCGGGCGAGGTGGCGTTTTTGACTTCGATCTTGGTCGCGATCGACATCACGCTGGCGGGGCTGTCCTGGGCGATGGACGAAAGTTCGAACCTGATTGCCCGCCTGCTCGCCAAAGTTCTCTATGTTGGTGCGTTCGCGCTCATTTTGAACAACTGGGCGGCGTTCTCGGTGTTGGTTTTTCAGTCGTTCTCGGGGCTCGGGCTTGAAGCCACGAACAACACGCTGACGCCCCAAGACCTGTTGCGGCCGGGCTATGTGGCGGGGACCGGCTTCTCGGCCGCCCAACCCTTGATGGAACAGGCCGGATCGCTTCTGGGTTTCACCACCTTCTTCGACAACGCCGTCACGATCCTGGTGCTCGTCTTCGCCTGGCTCGTTGTGGTTCTCGCGTTCTTTATTCTGGCCGTTCAGCTCTTCATCACGATCATCGAGTTCAAACTGACGACGCTCGCGGGCTTCGTGCTCGTGCCGTTCGCGCTCTGGAGCAAGAGCGCGTTCTTGGCCGAGCGCGTGCTCGGCAATGTCTTTGCGTCCGGCATCAAGGTCATGGTCTTGGCCGTCATCATTGGTATCGGAACGACGCTGTTCAACGAGTTCACGACCACGCTCAACGCGCAAGAGCCCAATCTCGAACAAGCGATGACGTTGGTGCTGGCCTCGATCGCGCTCTTCGGTCTCGGCATCTTTGGGCCCGGGATCGCGACCGGCCTTGTGTCCGGTGCGCCGCAATTGGGCGCCGGCGCCGCCGTCGGCACGGTCGGCGCAATTGGCGCCGGCACGATGGCGGCAGGCAGCCTCGCGGTGGGTGCCGCCCGCGCCGCGGCCGGTGCGCTATCGGCGGTGCGGGCCGGTGCCGTGATGCCGAACACGACGCCAAACACACCGAGCACGCCGAACGCGACGAACGCACCGTCAGCCGTGGCCGAGAACGCCGGTTCTGCCGGGAGCGCGGCCACGGCAGCGTCTCCATCTGCACCGACGCAAGGTCAATCGCGTGGCGGCGCCAATGCTGCCCCCTCCAGCGCGGGCGCGCCTTCGCCCAGTGGCGCCGACAGTGGCGGCGGCGCTCCGAACTGGGCCCTGCGACTGCGCGCCGAGCAACGCTGGCATCGCCGCGTGCACACGATCGAGCAGGCGGTGAAGGAGGGCGACAAGTCCGGCGGCGGCGCCAACCCCGATCTCAAGGAAGGGCAGTGATGTTTAAGCGCTCGCAAAACCGCTACGGCGACACGCCGGAAGCAGAAACCCCTTACCACCGCGCGCGGCAAGCCTGGGACGACCGGATCGGCTCAGCCCGCGCGCAAGCCATGAACTGGCGGCTGATGGCGCTCTCCTGTCTCGGTCTGTCGGGGTTCTTGGCCGCCGGATTGGTCTGGCAATCGGCGCAAGGGCGCATCACGCCTTATGTGGTCGAAGTCGACAAGTTCGGCAGCGTGCAGGGGATCGCGCCCGCGTCCACGCCCTACAATCCGACGGACGCCCAGATTGCCGCGGCGGTGTCGCGCTTCATCACCGACGTGCGCTCGCTCTCGATCGATCCGATCGTCGTGCGCAAGACCTGGCTCGATGCCTATGACTTTGTCACCGACCGCGCCGCCGAAACGCTGAACGAATTCGCCAGAAAGAGCGATCCGTTCAAGAGCGTCGGTCAGCGGTCGGTCTCGGTCGAGGTGACCAGCGTGGTGCGGGCGTCCGACAACTCGTTTCAGGTCAAGTGGACCGAGCGCAAGTTCGAGAATGGCCGCGCCGCAAAGACGGAACGCTGGACCGGCATTCTCACGATCGTCATCCGCCAACCGATCTCGATCGAAATCCTGCGCAAGAACCCGCTTGGGATCTACGTGCACGGTCTCGATTGGTCGCGCGAACTCACCCCCGGAGAAAATCAATGAACCGCCAGTCCCTCGCCACTTGCGCTGCCGCCCTGATGCTCACCGCGTGCGCGGCGACCGGCGCTCCGCCGCCGCACATCGCCTACGACCGTGAAGAGCTCAAACCGGCGGTGCTCTTACCGGAACCAGCCAAGCCGGTCGAAATCGTGACTCTCCCCGAGCCTCTGCCGCTTCCCGGCCAGTTGCAGCCGATGCCAAAGAAAAACGCGCGTGCGCGAAGTCTCCCGCCCCAGGCGCGCGTCGATGCGGCCAACCGCGCGGCAGAACAAGAACCGACGCGAGGCGGCTATCTCAATGCGGTTCAGGTCTACCCGTTCACCCCAGGCGCGCTTTACCGGCTTTATGCCACACCCGAGAAGGTCAGCGACATTGCGCTGGAGCCTGGCGAGAAGCTCACCGCTGTGTCGGCTGGCGACACCGTGCGTTGGGTTGTCGGCGACACGACAAGCGGGACCGGCGCCACGGCGCAAACGCACATTCTGGTGAAGCCGACGGCGGCGGAGCTCAAAACGAACCTTGTGATAACGACCGACCGGCGCGTCTACCATTTGGAGCTTGAGAGCACCGAACGCAGTTACATGGCGGCGGTGTCGTGGCGCTACCCCGAAGACCAACTCGTCGCACTGCGCGGCCGTAACGAGCAGGCCACAGAGGCTGCGGCCCAAGTTATCGCTGACGGCGTGACATTGGAGGAATTGCGCTTTCGTTATGAGATCACGGGCGACAATCCGCCGTGGCGTCCGCTGCGTGCGTTCGACGATACCAACAAAGTCTTCATCGAGTTCCCGGCGCGGATCGATCAGGGCGAGGCGCCGCCGCTCTTTGTCGTTGGCGCGTCTGGTGACGCCGAACTCGTGAACTACCGGGTGCGCGGCCGCTACTACATCGTCGATCGCTTGTTCGCGGCCGCCGAGCTTCGGTTGGGCGCCGAACCGCAACAGATCGTGCGCATCAGCCGCACCGACGGCGCCGCCAATCGGGGAGGGTGGCAGAAGTGAGTGGCGACAGGCCTTCTCCGCCGTCGAGATCGGACGCAGAGCCGCTCGCGCTCCGCGCCCGGCCGCGGCCCGTGACGCGGTTCAACCGCAAGGTGCTCATCGGCATCGCCGGGCTTGTGTGCGTGGTTGTCCTCGCCGCGACGCTGATCGCCTTGGAGCCGGTGAGGTTTCGGTCGGGCGGGCAGGGCGAGGAGCTGATCAATACCGAACGCAAGGCGAAAGCCGAAGGGCTTGAGGGTTTGCCGCGCAGTTATGGCGACATCAAGCCGCCGGAACTTGGGCCGCCGCTGCAGGGCGACATCGGTCCGCCCGTTGTTCGGATGGAACATGAGCTTGGTGTTGATCAGGGGGCCAACTTCCGTCCCGACGCCGAAGCCGATGCGGCCCGCGCGGAGAGACTGCGCCTGGCCCGGCAAGCACAACAGGCGCGCGAGGCGACGGTGTTCTTTCAGGTGAGTGCGCGGCCGGAGGCTGCTTCTCGTGCTGTTTCAACGGCGGTGTCGCCGCAGCCCGATGGGGCGGCATCGGCGGTCCGGCCTGGCACGGTTGCCGCAGAGCAAGCTAACGACGCGTCCGGGCAGGCGCGCAAGATCGATTTCTTGAATGCCCCATCGTCTGCGAGTGTTTTCAACCCGCACCGCCTTGAACTTCCGGTTTCGCCGGACCAAGTGCTCGCCGGCACCGTGATCGCTGCAAGTCTGATCACCGGCATCAACTCCGATCTGCCTGGCTTTGTGATTGCGCAGGTGACGGAGAATGTCTTCGACACTGTCACTGGGCGAAGGCTGCTGATCCCGCAAGGGACGAAGCTGATCGGCAAGTACGACAGCGCGGTGTCGTATGGCCAGCGCAGGGCGTTGGTTGTCTGGAACCGGTTGATCCTGCCGGACGGATCTTCGGTCGTCGTCGACAATTTGCCGGCGACCAACACGGCCGGCTATGCGGGTCTTGAAGATGAGGTGGATGTCCACACCTGGCAGTTGCTCAAAGGCGCGGCCCTATCGACGCTGCTGAGCGTCGGATCCGAAACTGGCGCGGGTACTGCAACCGGCGACGCGCCGAGCGCCGCACGCGAGTCGGTGCAACAGAATGCGGCACGGATCGGGCAACAGCTCACCGAACGAAACCTCGATGTTCAGCCGACGATCACCATTCGCGCCGGCTGGCCGCTCCGCGTGATCGTGCACAGGGACTTGCTGCTGCGCGAGTTCAAGCGATGAGCGAAGTACGCCCGGTCTCTTTGAGGCTCCCGAAACTGCCGGACCGCGCACCCGTGAAGATGACGATTGCGATAGATCCCGCGGTGCACGCGATGCTTCAGGCGTACGCAAAGCTCTACCGCGAGACGTACGGTTCCGAGGAGCCGCTGACCGAACTCATCCCCTACATGCTCAAGAGATTTCTGGAGAGCGATCGAGGCTTTGTTCGCGCGCGACTGGCGCGCCCCATTGTGCCCAAGAGCGAGTGAGAGAAGGAGAGAAAGCTATGGCTGTGATCGGAACTTTTGTGCCCACGAAAGAGGGTGGCTGGATTGGTAACATCCGGACACTGCTCATCGACGTGAAAGTGCGCTTTGTCCCGAACGACAATCAGGCGAACGAAGCGGCGCCGGCGTTTCGCGTGTTTGCAGGGGATTCTGAGGTTGGTGCGGCTTGGCGCAAGAAATCGGCCGGTGATCAGCCGCGGGATTATCTCAGTGTGACATTCCAGGATCCTACGCTGCCGGAGGGAATCTCCACGGCGCTGTTCGAGTCGAGCAAGGCGGGAGAGTTTCAGTTGGTTTGGAGTCGGCGAGCTTGAGGTCGCGAGTCCGATTCGCAGGTCACGCGCGAACCGATTTGCACGCAATGTCGAAATAGACACAAATATTGTGGCGTGAATCAGTTTGGGTGGCGACTACTTGAGCGTCCGACTCTTCGCTTCCTCGTTTCCAGAAGCGATTTCGGCAGTCGAAGCCGACGACGGCAAGGTGTCTCGCTTGGTATGGAGCAACAAACGTTGAAGATCGGCGACGCCGCCGGATGTTTGGTGCAGACGCAGCGCGTTTCCTCCCAGGGTCGCAAAGGTGCGCGAGCGGCACGTCAGCACGATGACCTGTTGGTAGCGCCCCGCGCGGTTCAGTGCGTCGAACATGTGCTGGATACGGTCGTCGTCGCAATAGACGAGCGCGTCGTCGAGGATGATGGGTACCGTTTTTCCCTGTTCCGCCAGCATCGCACCAAGAGCGAGGCGAACAAGCACTGCGATTTGCTCTTGGGTTCCGTCGGAAAGCCTCGTGAGCGCCTCCGAGCGGTGGCGCTTGATGCCAGCGATTGCGAAATCGTCGCCAAGTTCTAACTCGGCACCCGGAAAGAGATCGTCGAGAAAGGGGCGCAAATGGCGCCGCACCGGCTCGTAGTAGCGCTCGCGCCCTTCAGCAAGAGATGTTGAGACCGTCTCACGCAGCAGTTGAAGCACCGCCACCCTGTTCTCGAGACTCGCACATTCGCGCTCGGCCATGGTGCGCTCTTCGCGTGCCGCAGCAAGGGCCTCGCCGACGCCGTCGCCGCCGGCTGATTGGATTTGACCGCTCAGATGGCCAATATCGCCCGAAAGCTGCGTTATCTCGTTGGCTCGATTGGCGATGGCTTGCTCCAAACGCGTGCAACGCATCTCCCGGCGCTCGATTTCGGACCCATCGGGGCAGGTCTTTTTCACAGCATCCAGCATCGCTCGCGCTGTTTCATGAGTTGCCTCTGCGGCGAGAAGATCCGCAAGAAGTGTCGACTCCCTTGACGCACGCTCGTTCGGAGGTGAGAGCACTTCTTCCTGCGCAATGGCGCTGCGCATAACTTCAAGCTTAGACTCTGCGGCGCTACGCGCGCCCACCGCACTCTCGAGTGCCCGGCGCTGTACTTTGCTCGTTTCTTCGAGGCTCGCGCGGCGTGCATTGAGCGAGCTGCGCTGCTGATCCAAGGCCGATTTCTGCTCGTCGAGTACCTCAGCGCTCGGCAAATGATCGAGCGCGCCATCGGCGAGCGCTGTCGTCACGACCGCGGCAGCTTCCGCAATTTTCTGCTTGAGTTCGCCCAGGGCGCGATGTGCGTCTTCGCGCGATCCGTGAACGGGAAGCTGCGCGCGTATTGCCTTTCGTTCAGCCTCAAGGTCCCGCCGCTTTGTGAGAAGAGCGCGCGCTTCCGCGGGCGTAGCCGCGTTGTGTCTGGCCAACAGCGCCGAAAGTTGCCGTTCGACTTCTTGGCGCTTCTGTCGACCGAGGTTCGCCGCAGGCGTCACCGTAATTTCAGCTAGCGAGCCAACTGAGATACTGACTTCGTTGACAACGGCTGCGCCATAACGATTTTCGATCGGTGCGCCATCGACAAGAATTTGACCGGCACCGTTGGCTCTGAGTTCTACGGTGAGCCGCGCTGCTGCCGCCGAGAACTGCGCATCAATCGCTCCTAGTTGGCGCTCCAGCGAGTCGAGACTCGTGATCGCCTCTTGGTCAACGCTGATTTGACTGAGTTGTGCATCAATCTCCCGGATCGTTTCCGCCGCCCGTTCTACCACTTCGAGCTGTCGGTTCAGTTCTTCCACGCGTGCACGACAAGCGACAGCTGTCGTGAGCCTTGCCAGGCGCTGGTCTTGGCGTGAAAGGTCTCGGGCCGTTTCATCCGAGTCAGATTTCAACTGCTCCGTTTGCGCCATGGCGGTGCGCGCCTCCGCCTCTCGAGCTTCGAGCTGTGGCAGCTGCTGCAGCACGATGCTCGCGGCGAGGCGACTTGCGTCGATACGATCACCGAGCGCGCGATGTTGGCGAAGGCGCTGCGCAATCGTTTCAACGCCATGGCGAGCACCAAGCTCTTCGGCCTCGCGCCGACGGAGTTCCTGCGAGGCAGATTTCGCCTCGTTCGAAGCAGCTCGAGCGCCGGCAAGATCCTGAGCGAGCTCCTGCGCCGCGGCGGTGTTTGTGAGTTCGTTGAGGCGCCGACGGTGCTCCAGCAACGCGTTGAACTGTGCGTCCAGCGCCGAGAGTTTCGCTTCGTGCTCGTCTTCTGACGATCTCCATTTTCCGACATTCGCGAGCGCCCGAGACAAAGGGCGATCCACTCTTGGCTTGCCCGAGTCCGTGAGCTGCCACTTAAGCTCACCGGCGATGTCGTCGAGCAGCTGGCGCGCGCGCTCGCCCCCCACGACGGCGCCAACCTCGGATTCGATGACCGTGGTCAGCATCGACGAGGCGCCTGGCCCTGGTACCGGAGCGGCGAACGAACCACCTTGCCCGACCCACAACATGCCAAAAGCACCGTCATCGAGGCTCTTGCCCGTCCCAGGACCAAGACCGAGGATCGACCAGACGGCTTCGTCGGCTTGTTTGCCACGGGCAATCTCGCGACCATCCTGCATCAGGCTCGCACTTGGAGAACGCAAGAACGACTTCTTGATGATATAGCTTTTTGCCTCATGTTCGAACGCAAGTTCGATCGTTGCCGGTAGTTGACTCTCATCAGATGCCAGATCTCTAATCTCTTGGGACTTGCTGTCGTGCCGCGAGAAAAGGCATGTGCGGATCGCTCTAAACAACGTGGACTTGCCTGCCTCGTTGCCGGCGGCAAGGACGTTCACCCCGGATCGGAACCCTTGCACATGCGCAAGGGATCCAAAACGGCCGACGCCTTCGACTGACAGTCCTTTGATTTGCATTAGGCAGCCTCCTTCCGAGCGGAGCGCACGACGTGAATATAAAGCTCAACAAGAGCCTCTTGCGCGCGATGACGCATTTCCGGCGTCTGAGTGGGGTCGCCTATGAGGCTCTGTAGGTGATCGGCCGAACGCCGCAAGACGCCGTCGAAGTCGATCGCTTCCAAATCGGCGGCGGTCGGCCGTACCGCCAGTGCCGAGCGATCGACCTGAAGGTGAAAAGCGGCCGCCGCAAAGTCCATCAGCCGCGCTTCGAGTTCTGCATAGCGTGCGACGGGTAGCGTGCCTTCGAGCTGCAAGCGCAGCACGAGGTGCGATAGATCCGGCTCGCTTCGGAACCGCTGCTCAAACGGCTCAAGTTCGGAGCCGTCGACAAACCGTTCTCTTCGCGAGAGCCATCTATATGTGCCGGTTGCGAGCGGCGTGACGATCGGCGTAGCGCCTGCGCCGGCGATGTCCACGAGCAAGGCCGTTCCGCGCTCCTGACGGCCTGCGCGGTCGGGCTCGGGCGTACCCGCGTACCATGTTTTGGGTCCGACCTGCTGGGTGCCGTGCCAATCGCCCAATGCGAAGTAATCGAGCCCGGCCTTTGTGGCTCGCGCCGGATCGATTGGATTGACCGCTTCGCCCTCATTGCCAAAATCGACGACAGAGCCGTGCGCCATCCCAATACGTAAAGCGCCGGCGGGAGTCGCGGCGGCGTCCATCCACATCGATATGTCGTCGTGTTCTGTCTTTCGGACTAACGGCGCTGGCAGAAGAAATGCGCTGTCGCCGAGAGGTGCGATTTCCGGCGTCAAGAGCGGATGAATGTGTGAAGGGAGCCCCATGCGTGCCAGGCGATCCCAAACACCCTCCGGGCGGTGCGGGTCGTGGTTGCCGGGAAGCAAGTGCCACGCAATGTCCGGAAAGAGCTTCATGCGCTCGATCGGTGCGCGAAGCGATACCGGGGTTGGTGTCTCACTGTCGTAAAGGTCGCCGGCAACAAGTATGTGAGCTGCGCCGTTCTTTTTGGCGAACTCACCGAGCCGCTCAATCGCGGCAAGGCGCGCTTGGCGAAGCGGCTCCTCGCGCTCGCCAAACTGCTTGAACACCTTTCCGATCTGCCAGTCTGCAGAATGAATAAAACGCATGATTGCCTCAATCGACGTTAGTCTGTGCGCGGCCGGAATCGCTTGTCACAAGGGAGGGGTCGAGTACGCCCGAATCGGTGCTTCTACGAGCCTGCGACGCTTGGCCCTCGGCAGCAAGAAAAGCCGGATTGAAAGGCGCGGCAGCGGTGTGGCCAAAGGCGTAGGGTGTGAACGGCAGCCGTGCACACTCAACATCGTCGAGGTTGAGTACCGACCCGGACGCGAACTCCACGCCGTCGCCGCCGTGAAGCCGCCGCAACAACTCCGAAAGCGCGAGCGCGGCCGCGATCAACCCGACGAACGGCACCCCGACGGTTCGCGAGGCAAGCTGAGCCAGCCCACAGCCTTCGAGGCCGGACTTTCGCAGTGCGCCGTACGCCGGCATCGATGAAACGTCGACCGCGCTCTCTTCCGCTTCCCGCTTCCAGATTTGATTGGGCCGCCGTGCGGACGGGAATGTGTGTATGGAAAAGTTTCGAAAGCCCCCGGGCCCGCCTCCCAAACCGGCTTCGACGATGAACTCAAATTTGGCACAGTCGAGATCGGCGCGCGCAGCCGCGTTGTCGACGCCACAGAACGCAACGGCAGGATCGTGCGGGCTGCGGAGCGTCCAAGGGCCGAAGCGGCGCTCTTCCAGCACCGTGTTGAATCCGGCCTCCTCCAACCAGGCCGAGACCACTCGGGCCTTCTTCGCGCCGATCAGCGGCAATGATGAAAGCAAAGATGTGCTGTCGTTCGATTCCGCGATGCGGTCGTCGTCCTGCAGCGTCAGGTCGACCTTGCCGCGATCCGCATACGGCAGGCAAGCCAAGAGCCACGCGAAGGCCTGGCCAAGATTCCCAAGTCCGATGAGCCACAATGCCGACGGCAAATAAGCAAGCGGCGGAATGTCGGGATCACTGCTCAACCAGTCGGCGCCTGGCGCCCAAAGCGAAAGGCCGGCGGCGCGTCGGCCCGCCAACGGGTGATCTTTTGCATGCCACGCGAACAGCTCACCGGCCGCCGCTGCGGCGGCCACGGCGGCTGCCAACGGGTTGATGCTATCGTCGCTCAGGCGGCGCGGGTTCTGCGCGGGCACAACCCCGCCACGCCAGTCTTGCCACGTGAGGTGCCACATCGCCGCGCCTTGAGCGTCCGCAAGCGCGCCGACGTCGACGACGGGCCACGCGCCGCTGACGCGATCGCTGAGCGTCCCGCCGAGCTCACGCACGGCGTCCGCCAGCGTCCTGGCACGCGCGAGCGGAACGAGGAGAGGTGCCTCCGGCACAGCGATGGCTTCGACGCCACCGAGCAGCGTGCGGCGCGCGAGATTGACCAGCGTGAGCAGCGCGACTTGGTGAGCGATGGACGAAGCCGCCTGAGCGCCGACGCGGATCGAAACGCCGAAGCTGCGCAAGATGCTCATGGCGTCGCCATGAGTCGCAGCGCGACCGTTGTCCATGAAGTACTTCGCCGTACGGTGCAGACGCGTGTGATCGATGAGCTCGGTCATAACTCAGCTCCAAAACCCCGTGTAAATGAACCCGCGATGCCGGTTGTGGCCGCGATCGGCCCAGCGGTGCTCGCCCTCGTACTCAAAAATCCCGAGGCGGTCGTAGCGAACCGGCGGCATCGCGAAGTCCGGCACGATGACCGCGATGTGGCCTGGTCGCGCGACCATCGGGTTGGTTCGGTCGGCCTCGCTTTGGAACGCCGCGTCGGGGTGAGTGTGAATGTCGGCGACAACCGTGACCTGACGGGCGCGGCACATGGCCCAAAGCTTCGAAAACGAGTCGGCTTTCAAAATACAAACGCCACTGGCGTAAGCCGCCGGATCGAGATCATCGTAATAGACGACGTCGCTGGCGCTGCGGAGGCCGCCGTGTTCGTGACCAAGCAGGAACGCGCCCGATTCATGCCGGCGATGCGTGCGGCGGTGCAGTTCCTCCATTGTGCGCGCCCACAGACCCGTCGGGCAATTCAGTCGATGATCAGGCGCCGCGAACGCCCGAATAATCGTCTTGATTGAGAAGCTCATTGATCTGCTCCAGATAGCCGATGATGCCGCGATGCGGCTGCCACAGCCTGTTGGGATGTTTGTGAATCCAGTCGCCGTGCCCTTCGATCGACATCCGGTCGCACGGGAGATAAAGGCACTGGCCGCTCTTCCACTCCGGCCTGAATATGGAAGGAATGATCGCGCGTCCGGCGGGCCAATGCGCCGGCGCCAGCGGCCTTCGCCCCTCGACGTCCCACGGCTGCCCGGTGGCCGGCGTATGGCGGTAACCGCTGCATTCGAACCGGAAGCCATACGCGCCGGGCGCGCCGCTGCGCTCAGCGGCCGACACCGCGATGATCGCGTGTGGCCAAGCCGTCTCGACAAGCCGCCACCGGCCTTCGATCTCGCCACGCCGGAATTCCGGCGCGGCAAGATCCGCTTGTAGAAGGAATTGATCCGGAGGCAGGACCTGCGTCATGGCCTCAGCCCTCGATGCGCTTTTCAGGAACAAGGTCGAAGCACATGCTGCACGCGTGACCCTGAACGAGCTCTGCCAGGGCCGTGTCGGTCGGCGGCTGGTCGATGGCGTCGCAGATCTGAAGCACGTGCTCGCCAGCATCGGTCGGGCTGATCTTCAACTCGCGCACCGCCCACTGCTTGACGGCGCGCACGCGCGTGCCTGGCGGGAAGACACGCTCGATCGTGTGCGCCAGAAAATGCACCGTAACTGCCACTCTCTTGCAGCGAGTCACGTGGACGCGCGCCCCATGTTTGAGGCCCTCGATCGGGGCGCTGCGCTCAGTCGGCACCGGTGCCTCCGCCTCATCGACGAATGCGGCATGGTCTTTGTCGAGATCGATGCCGCGCGCCTTGAGCGCGTCCTGCAAGTCACCCGCGGTTGCCGGGAGGCTGACCTCGGCGTCGACGACGGCGGGTTTGCCCTGCACCTGGATGAAAATGGTCGTTTTGCTCATCGCTATTTCCTTCTTTCCGAGGACCCTTACGCCGGGTCCCTAAGGAGGAAGCGATGGCAGGCGGAATTTTCAGGAAGCGCTCAAGATGCGCCCTGAACGAAGTCGCAAATGAAGTAGCACTGGCAGTTCGGACAGCGCCGCACGTCCTCGGGCGAGGGGGCGAACGCGCCGCGTTCGATTGCTGCAATCGCGGCGCTGTATTCCTTGAGAAGCTCGTTGTCCTTGTTCGGCGGTATCGGCACCGTCTCGCGCGACGCGAGGTAGTACGCCTCGACCGAAACCGGACGGCCGGGATAGCGCGCTGCGGCGCCACGGCGGAGCAGGGCGTAGATGCGATTTGCCGGATCCGACTTGGTCTTGCGGCCCGTTCGAATACGCTGAACATGAACCGTTCCGTCCGGCGCGATGACGACGCGGTCGGGCGTGACCGCGATTTGTTTGCCGCCGACGGCTACAGTCCACTCGCCCTGATCGTAGGCGCCCGTCTCAGCCGCGATGACGTCGACCATCGACGTGACCATGCGTTCGGCCGAGGCGCGATAGTAGGCTTCGAACCCGTGCCCCTTCGGTCCGCGGATCGCCCATTCCTGAGCAAGCTGAGCGAGCGCGGCGGCAGAAGCTGCAGGCGTCCCGGCGCCGCGCTGCGTTTCCAGCCAAGCGATCGTTCGGAAGACGCAACGGTGAAATCGCACGTACGGAGAGTCATCCCGAATCGCGCGCAGACCGTCCAGCGCTTCGAACTGATGACGTTGCGGGCATTGAATGTAGAGGCTGAGCTCGCGCTCCTGATAAAGGCCGCGCGCCTCGGGCGGCGCCAAGGGTCGCGCCGGCCGTGCGCGCTGTCGCTCCTCATTCCGAAAAGTCGGCGGCGCCAGTGCGCTGAGGTTCCCGAGAAACTTGGACGCATTTGCCGTTTGACTTGCACCGTAGCGCTCCGCGCGGCTCAGTAAGAGAGAATCGCGCGCGCGTGAAAGCGCCACAAAAAACAAACACTCCTCTTCTGCTTCGTGGTCACCTGGCTGAACGGCGAGGTGCGAGAGGCTCGGCGGCGGTGGGCAGCGGACGGCTTGCCGACTGGCCGGCATGTAGCGCGTCGCCAGTGCTGGTAAGTGAACGGCCTTGAATTCGAGGCCCTTGCTGCCGTGGACCGTAAGTACGCGCACACCACTCATGCCGGACGCTTCGGACGCCACCGCCCGGTACATGCGGTCGTCGTTGAGGGCTTCGATACGACGAATGCGCGCGAGCATGCGCTTCCGGCTAGGGCCGACTTCGGCGGCCATCTCGCCGCAAACCTTGAGCAACTGATAAATCGCGATGAGCTTTTGCTGCGACTTGGCGTCGTTCGCGGCGAGCAGCGGCTGCAAATAAGCGCTGCGCTCGAACAGCCACGAAATCAAAAGACCCCATGGCGAAGTACGGCGCTCAAAGCCGTCCAATTGCTGTGCGAGACGACTGAGACCACTGCGACCTTGAGGCGTCAGGTCCGGAATCTCGGCAAGGCGGCCGAGCGCCTCAAGAATACGAAGATCGTTGCCTTCTGCCCACTTGATCACGGCGAGGGCGTCGGCTTTGGGCGCGGCGTATTCTCGGAGCTGCGCCACGCGCACAAGCCCAATGCCGCCTGGCTCTGCATCGATCGAAATCAGCGCGAGCAGGTCGCGTATCTCCTCGCGCTCGAACAGATCGCCGAGATAGAGAAGTGGTACGCCAAGGGCTTCCAAAACGCCTGTGATGCGCGCGAGCGTGAGGTGACTGCGGGCGAGAATGGCCTGATCGCTGTAAGCGACGCCATTGCCGCGCGCATCTTCGATATGATTGCGGATCGCTGCCGCCTCGGCGGCCACAGAAGGCGCAACGACCTGCCGCACCGACCCGACGTTTCCGCGCTGTGCCGTCCATTGCGCGCCGGGCGACGCCTTCATGTCGGCGGCAAACGTCTGAAACGCCCGTACGACCGGTGACCCGGACCGATAGTTGATGCCCAGCGATCGCCGCGCACCGGCAAAGTCACTCACGAAGCGCTGCACGTTGCTCGGCGCCGCGCCGCGGAAGCGGTATATCGACTGCCTTGCGTCGGCCACGACCCACACGTCCGATTGTGGCGGCGCCAGCGCACGCAGAAGCCGCGCACTTGCCATGTTCACATCCTGATATTCGTCGACCAGAATATGCTCGAAACGCGCTTGGTATTCGGCGCGCAGGTCGGCATGGGCCTCAAGCGCCTGCGCGGCCAGCATGACGAGATCACCGAAGTCGACTGCATCCGCCTTCTTGAGTTCGTCTTCATAGATTTCATAGACCGCCGCGACCTCCAGCGCTTTTTCCGCGGCTTCACGTTCGGTATCGTTCGACGCAGCTTTCCTTCCGGCCTCCGCCGCCGTGCGGTACGTGGCCGGCGTGATCATCTCGTCCTTGCAGCGCGATATTGCCCGCAGCACATGCACGAGCTCGTAGGCCGGCTCATACAGATTCTGGTAGTGGCGCAATGGGAGCCCGATGAGGTTCGCCTCAAGCAATGCAAGAGAGCCAGCCTCGTCCAAGATTCGCATTTTGACCGAGCGCCCGATCCGCTCGTGATACTTCGTGATGAGCTCGAGGCCGAATGCATGGAAGGTGCCGACCCACATTTCGAACGCGCCATCGGGGTTGCTCGCGGACAGCCGCTCGCGCATTTCTTCCGCGGCCTTGTTGGAAAACGTGAGCGCCAGGATCGAAGCTGGTGATGCGCCGTTCTTCAGCAAATGCTGGATGCGGTGGACGAGCGTGCGCGTCTTTCCGGTGCCGGGCCCCGCATCCACGAGCAGAGGTCCGCCGCTCCACGTCGCCGCTTCAAGTTGATGCGGATCCAGTGGCTGAGCCATTCCCGTTGGCGCAGGCGGCAAGGGCTGAAGCGGGGGCAAGAGCAGTGCGCGGACGGTCTGGTTCATCACGAGAGTCGCCGGTAACCCAAGTTCCTTGGCTATGTCGCGCGGCTTTCGCTTTTCCGTGAGTAACTCCTCGCGGAGCCATTCCGCAGGACAAAGGAATTCGCCCGCAAAAACGTCAGCTTGAATTTCCTTGCGCTCGCGCGGTGAATACCCTTCGACACGACCAGCGCCTGAATCGATCGGGTCGCCGCCAAGACCATGCGCGACCGCTGTCACTTCGTTCCGCGGATCGTGATGAAGTTTGAAGTGGCCGAGTTCGTGTGCGATCACAACGGCCTCGTCCTCTTCGCTTTGGCCTCTGGCGACGTTTATTATTTTAGATGCGCGGTCGAGAAAGCCGAGCACGCCCTTGTTGACGACAGAGCCAGGCTCGTAGCGAGCGAGTTCGAGATCTTCCGCCTCGAGTGCAGCCGACAGCAGGGTGAGAGCTGTGCGGTTGCCGGCGGACTTCACAAGCGCTTGGCGGTGGCAGTCTCGCGCCTTTAGGCGAATATCCCGCCAAGCATCCATGCACTAGCCCTCGCCAAGCCAATAGCCCTTGTCGGCATCCGACATGGCACTTGCGCGAATGATCTCTTGGTAGGATCGCGTATTCACCGTCGGAGGTTCACTTGCTTTGGCGTGACCCAGCCGTCGGGGCCCCGACAAGAGGACGAACACCGCGCGATCAAGCCATGCGGCGCTCATGCCGAGCACGTCGGTAAGTGCACTAGCCAGCCGCCGACCCAAAGGCAGTCGCATGCGGCCGGCATTCAGCTCGGCCAAAACCATGCGATCTATCTTGATACAACGCGCTAGCCGGGGAATATCGAAACCGGCCGCCGACAACGCCTCAGACCACGTCGTATCTTCCGCGTCTTGAGGCGCGTCGGCTCTTTGACGCGCCTCGTGAAGCAGGTTCAGGGCGTGACTGCGACCACGCGCAAGCATGCTGTCGTCTGGCTCGCTCGCCTGCTCGCCTGTGTCCGCGGCGGCCCACTCGGCCAACACGGCCGCGTGCTCGCGAATATCTTCCGCGAATTGCGGATAACGATTTGTCCATTCGGTCACTTGTTCGGCGGTCGGTTCTTCGCAGGCCTGATGGAATGCGAACAACACCTCGTCCCTTTCCGGGATTCTGTTTCGTTCATTCATGGGCCACTCCTGTTTCAATCTTGAGGAAAGCCTTCACCTCGGTGATCCACTCTCCCGCAGTTCTCGAGCTCACCCCCAGCTGCTCGGCGATCGACGTCGTGCCCCCGCCGGGGCTAAGCGGACACCCCTCCATGTGCAGGCGGAATGCCTCGCGCTTCCTCGGGTCGGGAATCCGGTTCAACAGGCGCGCCACTTCGGCCACCTGATCGCTGCCTAGCTCAGGAGGCTCAATCGTCTCGGTGACCTCCTCGCCGTCGTTGTCCACGCCCGGCTGGGTCTCGTGGGGCACGTTGCGGCGGGCGTATTTCGACTCGACGCGAATGGCGTCAGCCGTGCGGAACTCGGTGCGCGCTCTGAAGGCCACGCACAGAGCGTCGCCGTCTTTGGACTTCGGCGTCAGCAACGCTACGACAAGGGCGTGGTGCGCACGCCAGATGATGTCCTCGCCAGCGTTGCGGCGGTTCTTGCCGACGCGCCGCCGAATGATGCGCAGCAATTCGTCCGAGATATGGCTCACCAGTGCGGCGCGCAGCCGTTGATCGCCGGTTGAACCGATGTTTCGTATCGCGGCCGCGATGTCTTCCGGACGAAACGAGCGGAGCAGGTCGCCCGCGACCGCCGCTCTCCATCCCTCAAGGTCCGACGGGGGAGGCGGATCCTCCTCCAACGTCGTATCACCGGTCTTCATTTTCGTCACCTCGCGATGGGTTGCCGGCCTCACATATAGGAGGCGAACGCACATCGAAAAATCCGGAAGGGCTGCCGAAGACTTTCAGCAATTTCAAATTTGCGAGCCTATACGCCTTTGAAGAAGGACAAAAAAGCGACGCCATTTCGTGCCGTGAAAGGCTGACATCGAATGGTCGGGGTGGAAAATGATGGGTGGCGTGGTGGCTGGCATTCATGCGGATTCGTAATGGCGGCGGCAATGACCTACGCCCAATCAAACCGATTTTTTAGACCATTCAGATCGCTGAACTTGAGCACGCCGTGATGTTGCAGCATTCCCACAACGATACCCGGATGTATTTCGATGGCGCGTGCAAACTGCTCAACCTTCGCTTTTGAATTGGGATGAGCACTGAGAAACGAGTTCCATGAGTCGTTTGGAACGAGCAGTTGCTGCGCGAACTTGTTCGCTTCCGTTTCGAACGTATCTCCATCCAAAGTGACATCATCGGCGAAATTTTTCCCACGATGCAGAACGATGTGCCCGGCCTCGTGAAAAAATGTCCACCAAAAGTGATCGTTGAATTTCATTCGGAGAGACATTTGAATGAGCGCACGATCGTTATCAAACCACCGAGCCGAGCCATAGACAAAGGTCTTTGATATTGGAGGTTCAAACACCAATGCGACACCGGCCTCACGGCAAAGCTCAACCATCCTGCCTTGAAACTTTTCAGGCGGCAGCACAGTCAGCTTCCTAATTTCACTCAGCGCAAATTGGAATTTGTCGGCGCTAAACGGACCGACGTTCATCTTGCGCGCTCGCGTTTCGCCGAGCAGAAGCCAGCTCAGGACATGTTCTGGAGATGATTTTGCCTTGGCTGATTGTCGATGTCTTACGCACAAGCCCTCTATCCGAGTAGCCAAAACACCCGGTGAACCAATACCTAGAAACGAAAGAAGAGCGTTTCCGAGTTCAGATGCCTTTTCTTTCGCAGGCAAAACACCGCGAGCGACCAATTCCTTGATCGGAAAAAGGCTCAGAAACTCCTGCGGAACCGATGACTCCGCGCTCTGCGCTACATGAAGATCAAATCGTGACTGCAGGCTCAGCCAGGTATCAGCCTTCAATCCAAGCACTCGCTCAAGTTTCAACGCGGTATCAGGCGTCACGGGGTTCTTTCCCGATACGACAGTGCTTATCAACTTCGGTGTTAGGCCGGTAAGACGCGCAAGTTCGGCTTGCGACATTTCTCTCGCCTCCAAATACTCTTCGAGATGCTGGCCTGGATGCGTAGCCCAATCCGGACTCCACCTCGGTTCAACGTTGCTCATAGCCTCATCCTTCAAAGAGTTTCACCCGTGGTAATCAACAATCTCAAGCACGCAAATCGCTGTAACCTTCTTCAGGTCGATCCCACCGTCATCCAGCTTGGGAACGGGATCGTGATTGGGTTTGAAAACCAGCCGCCAATTCCCACCGATATCGACGGCAAAGCATCCGCTGTAGTCGCCCGAAAGCAGATGGCATCGGGGCGGGGGCGTTGAGGGCACATCTGCCAAATTGGTTGACTCAGCCAATAGGTCGAGACGCAACTTTATCTTCGCCGCACGCTGGCCGTATGCTTTCTGCATAGCCTTTGCCGATTCTAACTCTCGCTGAAGTTTCTTGCTGCCGAACGAGAGGTCCATCGGTCTTGCCTGCCGAGCTGTTACCTACAAGGTAATGTTGAAGAGTGTGTTACGCAATAGGTAACAAGTCCTCCTCAGGTCTTTTTTAGTCCTGCCCGCTCCCGCTGTAGAGCAGTACGAATTGCCGGAATTTGCCGAAATTTGGCCAGTTTGGTCAGGGCAGTCGCAGGTTTCGTCTCGCTGTCCGGGCCGCATCTCGGCCAGCGAACCTGGTCCGACAGGAGCGATTTCGGCTTCCGACAAGGTCGTACAACATCCGCATCGAAAACACGGGCTCATTTTGTCGGATATGGCTGTGGCGCTCCGCCGCCACAATCTTCATTTGGGCCGAAGCCCTGCCAAGCGACGAGGCACCAGCTTCCTTAGCGATGCGCGTTCTGACACGGGTGGTAAGACATTGAGCGTTCATGCAGCCAACAGAGCGGGAAATGTCTGAATAGCCGAGGATTTCCAAGTCACTTGATCGATTAGGAATCTGGCGACAGTGCCGGATCCCATTGTCCTTTCTCGGGACCGGTAGCTTACTACTCCCCGCCAGCCACGGATTTTCTCCCGGCCGAGTTCTGCCGCTGCCCGGTTTCTTCGAGCTGAGGCTTCGCGATCTTTAGCCGGTGCAAGTCTTCCGGCCGCAGGTTCGTATAGCGCTTTAGCATCTTCCAATCGCGATGGCCTGTTACAAGCGCAACTTGCTCGATTGTGAACCCCGCTTCAAAAAGGCGGCTCGCTGCCTCGTGCCGCAGGTCGTGAAAATGCAAGTCCTCGATCTTGAGCTCCCGGCATCCGCGCCGAAACGCGGTGCCGACCGACCTGCCGCAATAGGGAAACACACGCTCCATTCGTCCAGTGATAACTTTCTGTTCCTGCAAGATCGCCCAGGCGTCATACCCGGCAACATTCAGCAACGGCACCTTCTGGTGGTTGCCGTCTTTCTCGCGGGGATCCTTGCGGTCCCGAATCATCACGGTCTTCGTTCTAGGGTCCACATCTGACCAGCAGATGCGGCAGATCTCATCCTGGCGCATGGCGGTCGCAATCGCGAAGCGCATGATGCGACCGACCGGGATGTGCTGTCTCGGATTGCTGTCGAAGTAGTCGATGAGTTTCGTGATTTCGTCTGGCCACGGTCGCCGGTCGCGTGATCGACCCTTGCCGACGAGACCCAACCGCTTGAGCGCGATGCGCGCCAGGTTGACTTGCTCCATGGAAACATCGATGCCGTGCACGGCAGCGGCGTGCGCAATCACGGTCTTAAGATAGGTGAGGTCCATGCCAACCGTGACCGGACCCGCGCCTTCTGCTGCGCGGTCCCGGCCGAATTTGATCAATCGCTCGCGGTTGAGTTCGGAGAGGCGCACCATGCCCAGCTTCTTCTTCAACGAATCCAAACTGAAGGCTTTGGACCGCCGTGGGCACTTGCCCACCTCTTTCATGTCTTCGAGGTGAAGTTCGATCAGATGTTCGACCCTCGTCGGGTCGACTTTGGCCCGGGCCAGCGGGGTCCGGCCGCGGTCGATACTCCGTTCGGCTTCGAGGGCCCATTCATCGGCATCCTTGCGTCGGCGGAAGGTCTCGCCGATATAACGTCCCTTGCGGCGGACCTGGACCCGCCAATTGCCGGATGGGAGTTGTTTGAAGGTGGCCAATTTCGTGTGCGCTCAGTGTGCAGTGAGAGGTACAAATAGGGAAAATTTGGGCGTATTTGAGTGCACACGAGGGTGCAAAAGCGTTCTCCTTACGTTTTGATATCATAGGATAAATCATTGAAATTGCAAGAGAAAATCTTCGCCGTTGCACCTATGATGGATTGGACGGACCGGCATTGCCGGTTCTTCCATCGCATCCTCACGCGCC
>CAZLRW010000062.1:0-22585 GCA_964561925.1 uncultured Flavobacteriaceae bacterium | reverse complement strand
AACCGAATTTCAGCAGCGTGCCGTAGAGCAGGTCGCCGGCGTAGTCGCCGGTGAACGGGCGGCCGGTGCGGTTCGCGCCGCTGACGCCGGGCGCGAGGCCCACGATCAGCAGCCGCGCATCGCGCGGGCCGAAGCTCGGCACGGGCGCGTTGAACCAGGCCGGCTGCTTCTTGGCGTTGTCGGCGCGGTACTTCGCCAAGCGGGGACATAGTGCGCAGTCGCGCGGCGGCTCTTCCATCGCCGCGAGCGCCGCTTGTCGGACCGCGCGCATCGCGTCAGTCGTTGTCGAGGCTGACGGGTTGCGGGACGTAGCTCTGCTGCTGCGCGGGGTAGCCGCTTTGGCGCTCGTAGTTGTTCTGGCGCGGCGGCATACCTTCGCGGGCGATCAGAGGTTGGAGTTCGACGAGCTCCACGAAGTGGTCGGCTTGGCGGCGCAGGTCGTCGGCCACCATCGCAGGCTGCGTGCGCAGGGTCGAAACCACGCTGACGCGGCGGCCGCGGCGCTGCACCGCTTCGACCAGGCGGCGGAAGTCGCCGTCGCCCGAGAACAGCACGATGTGATCGACGGTCGGCGCGATCTCGAGCATGTCGATCGCGATTTCGATGTCCATGTTGCCTTTGATCTTGCGTCGGCCGGAGGCGTCGGTGAACTCGCGCGCGGGCTTCGTCACCAGCGTGTAGCCGTTGTAGTCGAGCCAGTCGACGAGCGGGCGGAGCGGCGAGAACTCGCGGTCTTCGAGCAGCGCGGTGTAGTAGTAGGCGCGAACGAGCACGCCCTTTTTCGAGAACTCGGTCAGCAGTTTCTTGTAGTCGATGTCGAAGCCGAGGGCGCGGGCGGTGGAGTAGAGATTGGCCCCATCGATGAACAGCGCAAGTTTCTCTTGCGGGTAGAACAGCATCATTCGCTCCCAGAACTGGAAATCGGCGGTCAGTATGCAAGGCGAGGGCTGCGGCAAACGCCGCGAACGGGGGTTCCCTAGCCGATCCCTGCGGCAAACGACAGGGGCGAATGAGAGATTCGGGGCCACGACACGGTGGATTTCGTCGATTCGGCGGCGGTTTTCCAGCCCACCGCGCAACCGTGCCGTGCGTGGCCCGTGTTTCGCTGCCATTTCGGTGACGGGGTAGTCTGACGCTGTGTGAGCTGGGTCGATTCAGCTTTCACCACGAAGACACCAAGAATCACAAAACTCCACAAAGTGTGCTGTTTGCGCGCGTAGGCGCGCGCAACGTGGACTGACAGGCGCTTCGCGCTTGACGCGAGCAAGCTTCGTGTAACTTGGTGGTTCTTGGTGTCTTCGTGGTGAAAGCTGAATCGTCGGCGCTCAGGCCTTCGCCTTCATCCAGTCGGCTTGGCGGGTGGCGAAGCCGGTGACGGTGCGGGTGAGCCAGCGCGGGGTGACTTGGGCCCAGGCGGCGGCGATTTGGTTGGGCAGGCCTGGAACCAGGATCGTCTGGCCGGCCATCGTCGCTTTGTACGCTTGCTTGGCGACGTCTTTGGGGTCGGAGATCAGAAGCGAAGGCGTCGCACGCGCCATTTCGGATTTCGCCTTCATGCCCGCCACCATGTTCGTGTCGGTGAGGCCGGGGCAGAGTGCGGTGACCTTTACACCGGTGCCGCGCAGTTCTTCGGAGAGCGATTCCGTCAGCGACAGGACATAGGCTTTCGTCGCGGCATAGACGGCCATCGATGGGATCGGCTGGAAGCCCGCCAGCGAGGCGACGTTCAGGATGCGGCCGAAATTGCGCTCGAGCATGTGCGGCAGGAACAGCGACGTCATCGACGTCACCGCGGCGACGTTCAACGCCACCATGTTGTCGTAGGTTGCCGGGTCTGTGTCGGCGAACGGGCCGACGTCGATCACGCCTGCGTTGTTGACGAGGATGTCGATTTCGATGCCGCGTTCGGCGAGTTCGTCGGCGATCGCCTTCGCGCAGCCGGGGCGCGACAGGTCTTCGACGATGACGAGCGTGTCGGTGTCGTGCGCGGCGTTCAGTTCGCCGGCAAGAGCTTCGAGCTTGTCCTTCGATCGGGCGACGAGGACGAGCGCGTGGGCGTGGCTTGCGAACTCGCGTGCGAGTTCGGCGCCGATTCCGGCCGAGGCGCCGGTGATGAGAACGCGGCCCAGTTTCCGTTCGCCGACAACGGTGGGCTTCTTAGGCGTTCGTGGTTTCTTTTTCGCCGCGGGCATCGGTAGAACCCCAACCTCCCCCGCACGCGTCTAGCGCACGAGGGAGGTTTCAAGACGGAGTTCTTGTCGCTTTAGGCCGCGTCGCGGAGCGAGGAGACGAACTTCGTGATCGGCTTCAGCGTCTTGGTGCCGCTGTGCGTCACGATCTCGCCCACTTCGCGCATCTGGCGCAGGCTGCGGCGGAAGATTTCCGTCATCGCCTGCTGCTGGATCTTCACGGCTTCCGCAAACGTCTCGGCCTGCAGCGTGTCGCGCAGCGCTTCGAACGAATAGACCACGTTGTCTTGCGCGTGGTTGACGAGCGTCAGCGCGACCTTGCGGCTCTCGCCGCCCATCGCCTCGCCCGCTTCGCGGATCGCTTCGCCGGCTTCGCGCAGGCCGTCCTGCACGCGCGCGAGCGCGTGGGCCGCCTGTTTGCGGGCGCCGGTCGTGTCGAACTTCACTTCGGCGGTCTTGGCGTGCGCCTTGGCCCGGCCGTTCGTCTTCTTCGTCTTCGTCATTTTCGTCAGTCTCCGTCTTGGGTTTTCAGTCGTTCTAAGCCGCCAGGGATTTGGCGGCCGCTTTCTGCGCTTGCCTCGCGTGATCGACGATCAACGCTGCGATGCGCGGCAGAAACTTTTTCGGCAGGTCGTGCGCCATGCCTTCGATGATCTCGAGGCGCGCGTTCTTGATGTTGCGCGCGCTGTCTTTGCCGCCTTCGAGCGGAGCCAGTGGGTCTTTCGAGCCGTGGATCACGAGCGTCGGGGCTTCAATTTTGCGGATATGGGGGCGCAAGTCGCCGGTCGCAATGATTGCGGCCAACTGACGCCGGACGCCCGCGGGGTAATAGCTGCGGTCGAAGCCGGCGGCGAGCTTGGCCTCAAGCTCGCTGTGGTCGTCGCCTTCGGTACGGATCAGGCTCCACATCTCGATCGCGCGCTTGATGAGCGCGTCGCGCGACTTGCCCTTTGGCCCCGAGAGGAACAGGGGCACCGTGATGCGGGGGCTGGGGCCCGGCAGGCGCGGGTTCAACGTGCCCGACATGATCGAGGTCAACGACGCAACGCGCTGAGGGTGCGTTGCCGACATCAGCTGGGCGATCATGCCGCCCATCGAAACGCCGACGAGATGGGCCTTCTTGATCTTCAGCGCGTCGAGGAGGCCGACGGTGTCGGCCACCATGTCGTGCAGCGTGTACGGCGCAAAACCGTTCAGGCCGACGAAGCGAGCGGCGGCCTGCGCGAGCGGGTTCGGCGCGCGCTTGCCGTGCAGTTTCGAAGTCAGCCCGATGTCGCGGTTGTCGAAACGGATCACGCGAAAGCCCGCGTCGGTGAACGACTTGATCAGCGTGTCCGGCCAGAACGTCATTTGCGCCGCCAGCCCCATGATGAGCAGAAGCACCGGCCCGTCCTTGGGGCCGGCATCTTCGTACTCGATCGTCAGGTTGTTCGCTTTGATCTGGGGCATGGCGGGCTTGGGCTCGTTACTCCGCGGCGGAAACGACGGTGAGCTTCGGCTTGCGCTTGGCGGGGCGGCGCTTCTTCTTCGGCGCTTCGGCCACCACTTCGACGACTGGTGCGACGGGCACCGGCTCGACCTTCGGCGCGGGGATCGGGCGCTTCATAGCGGCAGCCTTCATTTCCTCGAACGATTCTTCGAGGAACTCCGCATAGACTTCCGGATCGGGGATGATCGAGCGGTCGGACGTGAAGGCGACCGTGATGCGGCCGCAGTAGCTGAACACCGGATGGATGATGCCCATGCCTTCGAACACGGGACCGAGGCCGAACTGCGTCACCAGACGCGCGCCGTTCATGTAGAGCGGCACCGGGGGACCGGGGATGTTCGTGATCACCGTGTTGAACATCGGCGCGATGCGGTTCGCGAGGCCAAGGCGCACATAGAGGCGCGCGGCCAGACCCGACAGCGTCGAGGGCATGAACTGCGCGTACTCCGTCATCTGGCGCGCGCCGGCGGCGTTCGTCAGCGCCTTGGAGGCTTGCGCCTCTTCGTGCACGAACTGCAGGCGGCCGAACGGATCGGCGATGTGGGTGCCGATCGGGATCGTCATCGCGGAGACTTGGTTGCCGAGCGCGTTCTTCTCGCCCTGCGTGCGGACGGAGATCGGCGCCATGCAGACCAGCGACTCGCGCGGCAGCTCGCTCTTGCCCTTCAGATATTTGCGCATCGCACCGCCGACGATGGCGACGATGACGTCGTTGACCGTGGCGCCCGGCAGGCGCAGGCGGATGTCCTTGATCTCGGCGAGCGAGAAGTCCCGGCCGTCGACGACGCGGTGCGTCGAGACCGAGCCGTTGAAGCGCGTGCGCGGCACGCGGCCGATCGTGGTGTGAAGCTTTCCTTGCGCAAGGCCGCCCACCATCTTGGCGATGCCGGGGGCGGATTTGATCACCGTCTGCGCGAGGCGGATGGGCGTCGCCAGCGTGTTCAGCTGCGCGCGGGCGAGAAGTTCGACCGAGGTGGGGTTGCGTTCCGGCACCCAGGGGCGGTCCGGCGGATTGACGAAGCCGTCCGGATCGAGGCTGTGCACGGCGTTCGCGATATCGACGCCCGAGACGCCGTCGATCGCGGCGTGATGGATCTTCGAGACGATCGCGTAAGAGCCTTTCGGCACGCCGGGGATGTTGTTCAGGCCTTCGATGACCGTGAATTCCCAGAGCGGCTTCGACAGGTCGAGCGGGCGCGAGTGCAAACGCGCGGCTTGAATACAGAGCTGGCGCCAGTCACCCGGCTGCGGCAGCGCGATGTGGCGCACGTGATATTCGAGGTCGAAGTCGGCGTCGTCGACCCAATAGGGGAAGTCGAGCGAGAGCGGCACGTTGGCGAGCTTGCGGCGGAAGCTCTTGGCCAAGTGCATGCGCGAGTCGATGAAATTCAGAATGTCCTTGAAGCGCACGAATTGGTTCGGCGCGGTCGAAGGATCGTAGATGGCGATGGCGCCGATGTGCATCGGCGTGCGGGGCGTTTCCAAATAGAGGAACGCCGAGTCCATTCCCGAAAGCTGTTCCATGTTTCCTGCCCTTATCCTCTTGTGCCGGCCTGTTGCCGTTTTGACTCTCCGCCCGAAGAAACGTGGACGCCATCCCTCGGGACCCGTCATGGTTGCCGCGTTTTGCGGCGCACCGGGATCACTTCGCAGGTGCATATAAGAAAATGGAGTTCAGGTCAATGTTGCGTCGCACAAATTTGCATTGTGACGCTCTGTCATCGTTCTATTTGCTGGAAATTTCGAATTAATCCGAGGCCTTAAGTTCGCTAGAGTTACAGTTGCGACAGTCCGTCGCGGGCGACCAGGCCGTGCAGAAACACCTCAAGTGTCTGCCAATGTGCCTCAGCGGCGTGCTTCGTGTCCCCGGTTTTTGCCCAAGAAATGGCCAATGCATTCCAAGCCGCGACGAGCGCCAAAGCGGCGGTTTCCGGCTGTATTTTGGCCGCAAACTCTTTGTTGGATTGGCCTTCGCGCACCACGCCCGCGACCAAGGTTAACAGGCCCGGCGAAACCTCGTTGAAAACCGCGCCCGAGGCCGGTTGGGCCAAAAGCTCCAAAACGATCTGGCGCATGAGGTGGCTGTGGGCGCCCCACTCGGCGAGATAGATACGCAGAAGCGTGCGCAGCCGTTCGGCGCTCGACATCGCGCCACCGTTGAGCTGCTCGGCCACCTTGCTCGCCACGTCCTCGTTGTAGGCGAGCGCGAGCGCCGACTTGTTCGGAAAGTGTAGGAAAAACGTCGCATTTGCGACGTCGGCGGCGACGCAGATGTCTTCGATGCGGACTTCGTCGTAGGGCCGGTCGGCCATCAATTGCAGCGCGGCGTCGAGGATGCGCCGGCGCGTGTCCCTCTTCTTCCGTTCGCGCCTCGACATCTGCGGGTAGTCCGCGTTGCGGTCATAGCCTTCAGACATCGAAACCATCCCTCGCAATCGCACAGGTTGTAGCCCATATCTAATGATAGAGCGAACTCTAGAATGGGAGTTTAGCCCCATGCAAGTGCTTGATCCGACACTGCTTGTTTCGTCAGCCGGGCTTGGCAAGCCGGCCGAAAGGGGCCTAGCGTGTTCACCTTGTCGAGCGTGTCGACTCGCACCAGTAGCGGGGGCGTGAAGCAGATGGCCGTAGTAGACGCCGCGTCATTCGGCGTGGAGAAGATCCGGGCGCCCTCTTTGGCGCTGGCCTTGACCGAAGGCGGACGGGCTCTGGCTGAGTTGGTCAGTTTGCAGGGGGCTTCACCGCTCCTCAGTTTCGCCCCCAAAGGGGACGGGCACCCGGTGATGGTCTTGCCGGGCTTCCTTGCGGGCAGCGGGACGACGGCGCCGCTTCGCCGGTTCCTCACATCCAAGGGGTACGAGACGTTTTGTTGGGGGCTCGGGCGCAATCTCGGGCCTCTTGCCATTGGGCCCGAGGGTGAGCTGCTCGCGCAGCGACTCGAATCCATTCACCGCAAGATGAAGCGCAAGGTCAGCCTCGTGGGCTGGAGCCTCGGCGGGATCATGGCGCGCGAACTCGCCAAGCGCTATCCGAAGCTCATTCGGCAGGTGATCACGATGGGCTCGCCGTTCGGCGGCAACATCCGCGCGAACCATGTGTGGCGCATCTACGAAGGCGTGACGGGCCAGCAGATCGATCCCGAAACGATGCGCAAAGAGCTTGGCGATCTCGCGGCCCCGCCGCCGGTGCCGACGACCGCGATCTTCTCGCGCGGCGACGGCGTGGTCGCGTGGCAAAGCTGCGTCGAGCGCAAGGCCAAGCACACGGACAATATCGAGGTCTATGCCAGCCATTGCGGCTTGGGCGTGAATCCCTCGGTCCACTTCGCGGTCGCCGACCGTTTGGCTTTGCCCGAGCGGGAGTGGCAACGGTTCGACCGCACGGCGTCGACGTGGCGGCGGTTTGTGTATCCGTCGAGCGGGCACTGAGCACATTGGCGTGACCGCCGCCGTGCCTTACACTTGAGCTATGGCTCGTTCGGCGAAGACCCTCTTGAAGCGCATCACGGTCAATCCGGAACGGATGGGCGGTAAGCCGTCATTGCGTGATTGGCGAATCTCCGTTGAGCAGATACTCACCTGGCTCGCGAACGGGACCTCGCGCGAACAAATCCTCGACGAGTACCCGAAGCTCAAACCGGCAGATATTGATGCCTGTCTGCTCTATGCGGCACTTGTCGTTGATCATGTGAAGGTTTCGGCGAAAGAGCTAGACGTCGCCTGATGTCCGATGCGGATTTTGGCGGACAGTAATGTTCAGAAATCGACGGTGTCGGCACTCAGACGGGACGGCCATGACATCGTGTGGGTAATGGAGCGCGAGAGTGACCCAGGAGATCGCGCCATTCTCGATGAAGCGTACCGGTCGCGACGGGTGCTGGTGACAGTAGACAAGGGCTTCGGGCGACTGGTCGTCGCTGAGAAGCGGCCCCATGCAGGACTGGTTCTTTTGGACGAGACGAAGCGTTCTGGAGCGCAAGCAGAGATCGTGCGTGGCTGCATTGAGAAATTCGAGGCGGATTTGGCGAGCGGCGCATTCTTCAGGGTCAGCGCGGACGGGCGTGCGCGGCGCCAAAGGCGTCGGACATGATTTACATCGCACTCGGCGCGAACATTGTTTCGCCTGTCGGTCCGCCGGCGGTGACTCTGCAGCGGGCTTTGGAGGCGATGCCTCGGTATGGGGTCGAGGTTGTTCGCGTTTCGCCGTTCTATGAGACGCCGGCGTGGCCCAAGGTCGTCGATCCGCCGTTCGTGAATGCGGTGGCGGAGGTCAGGACGAAGCTTCTGCCTGGCGAGTTGCTCCGGACGTTGCTTTTGATCGAAAAAGCCTTCGGGCGGGTGCGCAAGACGAAGTGGGAGCCCCGGGCGCTCGACCTCGATCTCATCGACTATGGCGGGCTCGTGAGCGATGCGCCGCATTTGATGCTGCCGCATCCTCTGGTGCACGAGCGGGCGTTCGTGCTCAGGCCTTTGGCCGATGTTGCCCCTTGCTGGCGACATCCTGACACGGGTCTCAGCGTTAGCGATTTGCTGAAAATTGTTGGGGAGAGCGGGGTTCGGCCCCTCGCTGCCGCCTAGAAAATCCGCCATTCCCCTTGTCTTCGCAGGTGCAGCGCGTTACATTTTTCGTTCGCCCTGACCCCAAGCCCCGAGGACCTTCGCGCCCCATGGCCCGCGTTACCGTTGAAGATTGCGTGGACAAAGTCCCGAACCGGTTCGAACTCGTGCTGCTGGCCGCCCATCGCGCGCGCTCGATCACGTCCGGTTCGCAGCTGCTCGTCGAGCGCGACAACGACAAGAACCCTGTGGTTTCGCTCCGCGAAATCGCGGCGCAGAAGGTCAAGCCGGACGGTTTGCGCGAAGAGTTCCTGCTCAGCCTGCAGCGCCACATCGAAACCGACGAGCCGGAGGCCGAGAAGGCCGCGCTTGCCGACACCGTCGATGTGCCGGAATTCGCCAACATCTCCGAAGCGGAGTACGCCCGCGCGATGCGCGCCGATTCCGACGTGAAACGGCCAGAGGTGGTGGAAGAGGTTGACGAAGGGGACGTTTAACCCGGGCAAGCTCGCCCCCCCGACGCCGCGCGAGCGGCGGCCGACTGCTTTCAGAGTCTTCAAACTGCTCAGCGCTTCCCCCCTCAAAGGGGGAAGGGCACAGCATCGTGATTGGGAGTGCGCGCTCCCATGATGCGGCAGTTCGAGCTTGTCGAGAAGGTGAAGTCCTACGATCCGTCGGCGGACGAGGATCTGCTGAACCGGGCTTACGTGTTCGGCATCAAGGCGCACGGCAACCAGAAGCGGGATACGGGCGATCCCTATTTTTCGCACCCGCTGGAGGTCGCGGGCATTCTCACCGATCTGAAGCTCGACGAGGCGACGATCGTGACGGCGATGCTGCACGACACGATCGAAGACACAGACGTCACGCACGACGACATCGAGAAGAATTTCGGGCCCGAGATCGCCGACCTCGTCGACGGCGTGACGAAGCTTTCGAAGATCGAATTGCAGTCGGAAGAGACGAAGCAGGCCGAGAACTTCCGCAAGTTCATGCTGGCGATGAGCCACGACGTGCGCGTGCTGCTCGTCAAGCTCGCCGACCGTCTGCACAACATGCGCACGCTCAAAGGGGTCAAGACCGCGGACCGGCGCCGGCGCATCGCGACGGAGACGATGGACATCTATGCGCCGCTCGCCGGGCGCATGGGGATGCAGAACTTCCGCGACGAACTCGAAGATTTGGCGTTCGCGGAACTCAATCCGGAGATGCGCGCCTCGATCGTCAAGCGGCTGGAGACGCTGAAGTCGGAAAGCGGGGCGACCGTCGACCGCATCGCGGAGGCGCTGAAACGCAAACTCGCCGAGAACGGCGTCGAGGCCTATGTCAGCGGGCGGGCGAAGCGGCCCTACTCGATCTGGCGCAAGATGGAAGAAAAGCGCGTCACGTTCGAACAGCTGGCCGACATCTTCGGCCTGCGCGTCGTCGTGAACTCGCTTGAGGATTGCTACAAGGCGCTCGGCGTCATTCACCGCAACTGGCGGCATGTGCCGGGGCGGTTCAAGGATTACATCTCGCTGCCAAAGTCGAACGATTACCGATCGCTGCACACGGCGATTTTCGGCCCCGAGAATCTGCGCGTCGAGCTGCAGATCCGCACGTCGGAAATGCACGACGTGGCCGAGCGCGGGATCGCCGCGCATTGGAGCTATAAGGACAAGGCGAACGGCGGGCGTGCGCAGCCGAACATCGACGCCTACGAATCCTTGCGCAGCTTGATCGACGCGTTGAAGGTCGGCGACACGCCGGAGGAGTTTTTGGAGCACACGCGGCTGGAGCTCTTCCAGGATCAGGTGTTCTGCTTCACGCCGAAGGGCAAGCTGATCGCGCTGCCGCGCGGGGCGACGCCGATCGACTTCGCCTATGCGGTGCACACGGACGTGGGCGACACCACGGTCGGCGCGCGCGTCAACGGACGGCACGTGCCGCTGGCGACCGTGCTCAAAAACGGGGACAGTATCGAGATCATCCGCTCGCCGAAGCAGGGGCCGTCGGCCGTGTGGGAGCAGATGGTCGTCACCGGCAAGGCGCGCGCGGCGATCAAGCGCTATCTGCGCAACGCCGAGAAGGTCGAACATCAGCGGATGGGACGCGCGATCCTCGAGAAGGCGTTCAAGGAGGCGGGGCAGGAATTTTCCGAAAAGTCGCTGGCCACGGTCTTGAAGAAGCTGAAACTGGTCAAGGACGACGATGTCTATTCGCTGCTCGGCCAAGGCATGATCGAGCCGGCTCAGGTGATGAGGGCAGTGTTTCCCGGCGTGAAGGCCGAGGCGTCGATCTTCAACTGGACGAACTGGCTGAAGAAACCGAAGGACGGGCCGGTCGCGATCACGGGGCTTTTGCCCGGCGTCGAGTCCGCGCTCGCACCGTGCTGCCAGCCGGTGTTGGGGGATCGCATCATGGGCGTGCTGATCGACGGCAAGGTGTTCGTGCATCGCGCGGATTGCGAACGTCTCGCCGCGTTTCAGGACCAGCCGCAGGACCGCTGGCTCGATCTCCATTGGTCGGCGGACGCCAAGCACGAGATCCAGACCGGGCGGCTCAAGATCGGCGTCAACAACGAGCGCGGCGCGCTCGCCGAGATGTGCAATGCCATCGCCGAACACGGCGGCAACATCACGAATTTGAGAATCGTCGCGCGGGCGCCCTTGGTGTTCGACCTGCTCGTCGACATCGAGGTGCGCGATGCCAAGCATTTGGCGAACATCATCACGGGTTTGCGTGCCTCGCCCGCCATCAACTCGGCCGACCGTACGCACGGCGAAAAGGAACTGACGCAACATGACGCCTGACCAAGTGTTGGCCGAATTCGAAAAGGCGGGCGCGCTTCTCAAGGGGCATTTCATCCTCTCCTCCGGCCGGCACTCGGACACGTTTCTGCAGAAGGCGCTCGTGTTCCAGTATCCCAAGCGGACGGCGAAGCTGTGCAAGGCGCTGTCCGTCAAGATCAAGGCGAAGGTGAAGAAGCGGATCGACGCGATCGTCTCGCCCGCGGTCGGCGGCATCATCCCGGGCTACGAGACGGCGCGGCACATGGGCGTGCCCGCGATGTTCGTCGAGCGTCAGGACGGCGTGTTCCAGCTGCGCCGCAATTTTCATTTGGACGCGGCGACGAACGTCGTCATCGTCGAGGACGTGGTGTCGACGGGACTGTCGTCGCGCGAGTGCATCGAGGCGGTGAAGAAGACGGGCGCGAAGGTGCTCGCGCTCGCCGCACTGATCGACCGCTCAGGGGGCGAGGCGAAGTTCGACGTGCCGTTCGTGCCGCTCGCGCGGATCAAGGTGGCATCGTGGGAGGCGGACAAGTTGCCGAAGCATCTGGCGGGGACGCCGGCGGTGAAGCCCGGGAGTAGGGGACTGAAATGATGTTGTTCTGCGAGTCTGGTGAGGCTGACTCGGCGCGGCACCGGCGGAGGAAAACGCCGTGAAGCATCTTCGTCTTGGCGTGAACATCGATCATGTCGCCACGATCCGGAATGCGCGCGGCGGCAAGCATCCCGATCCGCTGCGTGCGGCGCAGACGGCGGTGGTGGCGGGTGCGGACGGGATCACCGCGCATTTGCGCGAGGACCGGCGCCACATCAGCGATCAGGACATCGAGCGGCTGGTTGCGGAGATCGACCGGCCGTTGAACCTTGAGATGGCGGCGACGGAAGAGATGCTCACCATCGCGCTGAAGCACAAGCCGCATGCGGTGTGCCTGGTGCCGGAGAAGCGCGAGGAGCGAACGACCGAAGGCGGGCTCGACGTCGCGGCGGGGCACAACACGCTCGCACCGTTCGTGCGCGAACTCGCGGCGGCCAAAATCCGCGTCTCGCTGTTCGTCGAGGCGCACCCGGTTCAGCTGGCCGTCGCGCGGGCTTTGGGCGCGCAGGTGGTGGAGTTGCACACCGGCGCCTATTGCGAGGCGCATGCGCACGGCGACTTCGCCCAGCGCGATGCGATCCTGGAGCGTTTGAAGGCGGGCGCGAAGGAGGCGGCGCGGCTCGGCCTCGAAGTTCACGCGGGCCACGGGCTCACGTTCGAGACGGTCGGACCGATCGCCGCCATTCCCGAACTCGTCGAGCTCAACATCGGCCACTTCCTGGTCGGCGAGGCGATCTTCGTCGGCCTCGACGCCTCGATCCGGCGTATGCGTCAACTCATGGACGAAGCGCGCGGCGGGGCGGGGACGGCGTTGGCGTGACAAAGTGGATTTGGATGGTCTCGTTGTTGCCGCTGACCGGGGATGTCGCTTGGGGAAGCATACTCCGATACGGTCCGGGAGTGGCGGTCAGCGGGGACGAGATCGCGATCGGAGACACCCTGTTTCACTTGCGTGGAGTCGACGCGTTTGAACTCGACCAAGAGTGCTTCGACGAGGGTGAAAGTGTGCAATGTGGAACCGAAGCTAGACGGGTGCTGAATAGTTTGTTGACCGGTCAGGATGTAGTTTGCGGTGGACCCGGCGATGGGTTCGATGGTCGTCGGGAAGCATTTTGTGGGACGCCTATCATCAAGGATCTGGGGTTGGAAATCGTTCGACGGGGATGGGCGCTTGCGCGACCAGACTTAGACACGCGTGATGCCTATGCGTTGTGCTTTGCGGAAGCTGAGGCTGCTCGGGCCCGCCGCGGAGCCTGGAAGTATCAGTTCACTTTGCCGTTTGCCCACCGCCGCGAGAGCGTTTCACCCGAGACGGCGTCGTGTGGCAACGCCCCAATGACGCGGCGATGATCATCGGGATCGGCAGCGATCTCATCGACATCCGGCGCATCGAGAAGACGCTCGAGCGCTTCGGGGATCGGTTCGTGCAGCGGCTCTATACGGAGACCGAGCAGAAGAAGTCCGAGGGGCGGCGCAACCGGGCGGCGTCTTATGCGAAGCGGTTCGCCGCGAAGGAGGCGTGCTCCAAGGCCTTGGGCACCGGATTCCGGCGCGGGGTGTTTTGGCGGGACATGGGGGTCGTGAACCTCAGGTCCGGCAAGCCAACCATGGCCTTGACCGGCGGGGCGGCCGCGCGGCTCAAGGAAATCACGCCCGAGGGGATGCGGGCGCAGATCGACCTCTCGATCACGGACGACTTCCCCTTGGCGCAAGCGATCGTGATTATCTCCGCCCTGCCCGCGGCGTTGCCGCAGTAGCGCCGTTTTCTGCGGTTAGGTTCCTCTAAATTAACCCGATGTTACACTCGGCGAATTGACAGCGATGGCTCAAATCCTCATGTCTTGAGCTTGATGTCTTTGCCCGAAGGGCCTGCATGCGTATGACGTCCGAAGCCGACAAGCCGTGGTGGCGCACCGAGTTCGCGGTCGAGACCTATAAAACGATCGGGATCGCGGCGTTCTTCTTCCTGTTCATGCCGACGCTGCTGTTCCAGCCGTTCCGCATTCCGTCGAGTTCGATGGAGGGGACGCTGGAGATCGGCGACTACCTGTTCGTGTCGAAGTACACCTACGGCTATTCGCAGTACTCGTTTCCGTTCTTCACGCCGGTCGCGTTCGCGGGCCGGGTGATGGACAGCCCGGCCGAGCGCGGCGACGTCGTCGTCTTCCGCCTACCCAACGATCCGTCGCAGGACTACATCAAGCGCGTCGTCGGTCTGCCCGGCGACCGCATCCAGATGATCGGCGGCGTGCTGCACATCAACGGCGAGCCGTGCAAACTCGAGCGCGTCGAGGACTACGTCAAGGTCGACGACTACGGCTACGAGATGCGCATTCCTAAGTATCGCGAGACGCTGCCAAACGGGGTCAGTCACTTCGTTTTGGACATCGAGGCCGGCAAGTCGCGGTCCGACGATACGAAAGAGTTCGTCGTGCCCGCTGGCCACTACTTCATGATGGGCGACAACCGCGACAACTCGAACGACAGCCGGATCGACGTCGGCTTCGTGCCGGCGCAGAATCTGGTCGGGCGCGCGGAGATCGTCTTCTTCTCGCATGACGGGTCGGCGCAGCTGTGGGAAGTGTGGCAGTGGCCGTTCGCCATCCGCTACAGCCGCCTGCTCACGCTGATCGGCTAGGCGCGGCATGGACGGCGACGCAACGCCCGCGGCCACGCGCTCGTCCTTCGCCGTCGAGGTCCTGAAGACCGTCACCTACGCGTTCCTGATCGCTGCGGTCATCCGCACGTTCCTGTTTCAGCCGTTCAACATCCCGTCGGGTTCGATGGAGAACACGCTGCTGGTCGGCGATTATCTGTTCGTGTCGAAGTTCTCCTACGGCTATTCGAAGCACTCGTTCCCGTGGTCGCCGGAGCTGTTCGACGGGCGCGTGTGGTCGGCGCCGCCCGAGCGCGGCGACGTCGTCGTGTTTCGCCTGCCGGCACGGCCGTGGGAAGACTATATCAAGCGCATCGTCGGCCTGCCCGGCGACCGCATCCAGATGATCGACGGGCTACTCCACATCAACGGGGCGCCCGTCAAGCTGGAGCGCGTCGAGGATTGGGTGACGAAGGACGATTACGGCTACGATGCGCGCGTGCCGCGGTTCCGCGAAACCCTGCCGAACGGCGTCAGCCACTACATTCTCGACGCCGAGCCCGACAAAGAGGGGGCCGACAACACCCAGGAATTCGTTGTGCCCGCGGGCCACTACTTTATGATGGGCGACAACCGCGATCATTCGAACGACAGCCGGATGGCCGACAGCGGGGTCGGGATGGTCCCGGAAGAGAACATCGTCGGCCGGGCAGACATCATCTTTTTCTCCACCGATGGCAGCGCGAAAATCTGGGAAATCTGGAACTGGCCGGGGGCGTTCCGCTTTAGCCGTTTCCTCCTCGCCGTCGACTGACGCGCCGGAACGCGCGCGGGCGAAGGGTGCGTCGCGCTTCGGGCACAAGTTCAAAGACGAGGACCTAATCACACGCGCGCTGACGCATGCGAGCGCCGGCGGCACCGACAACAACGAGCAGTTGGAGTTCCTGGGCGACCGCGTGCTCGGCTTTCTGGTCGCCGAACTCTTGATCCGGCAATTTCCGAAAGAGAACGAAGGCGCGCTTGCGCTCAAGCTGAACGCGCTCGTGCGCATGGAGACGTGCGCGCGGGTCGCGGAGGCGGCGGGCATCGACGCGGCGCTGATCCTGGCGCCATCGGAGGACCGCGCGGGCGGGCGGCGCAAGAGCGCAATTCTGGGCGATGCCTGCGAGGCGGTGATCGCCGCGCTCTATCTCGACGGCGGGATCGAGGCCGCGCGCAAGTTCGTGGGCAAGTATTGGCAACCCTTGATGGCCGAAGTGACCGGCGATTTGCGCGATCCGAAGAATGCGCTGCAAGAATGGGCGCAGGGGCGCAAGCTCGGCACGCCGTCCTATCGCGTGGCGAAGCGCGAAGGGCCCGATCATGCGCCGCGCTTCACGGTCGAGGTTTCGGTCAAGGGGCACGAGCCCGCCTCCGGCGAGGGTGCAAGCTTGCGGGCGGCCGAGCAGGCGGCGGCGCGCGCGCTCATTCAGCGGCTTGCCGCATGAGCGAGACGCGCTGCGGTTTCGTTGCAATCATCGGCGCGCCGAACGCGGGCAAGTCGACGCTCGTGAACCGGCTCGTCGGGTCGAAGGTTTCGATCGTCAGCCGCAAGGTGCAGACGACGCGCATGCGCGTGCGCGGCGTCGTGATCGAAGGGCAGTCGCAGCTCGTGCTCGTCGACACGCCGGGGATTTTCGAACCGAAACGTAGGCTCGACCGCGCGATGGTCAACGCGGCGTGGGCCGGGGCGGCGGACGCCGACATCGTGTGCCTGATCGTGGACGCGCCGGAACTCATTCAAGCGCCGCAAGGCCTGGCGGCGAAGGACACGGCGCGCATCATCGACGGGCTGAACGCGGCGCGGCGCGGGGCGATCCTTCTGCTCAACAAGATCGACGGGATGCGGCGCGACGAGCTTCTGCCGCTCGTCGAGCGTTTGCGCGGGCAGGCGGCGTTCGATCCGGTGTTCCTGATTTCGGCCGCGAAGGGCGAGGGGACGGCCGATCTGCTGAAGCACTTGGCGGGGGCGGTGCCGCCGGGTCCGTGGGCCTATCCGGCCGATCAGGCGGCGGACATTCCGCTCAGGCTGCTGGCGGCCGAGATCACGCGCGAGCGCATCTACGACCGGCTGCATCAGGAATTGCCCTATGCGACGAACGTCGTGACCGAGCAGTGGAGCGAGATGAAGGACGGCTCGGCGCGCATCGAGCAGACGATTTTCGTCGAGCGCGACGGGCAAAAGGCAATCGTGCTGGGCAAAGGCGGGGCGACGATCAAGGAACTGGGATCGTCCGCGCGTACGGAGATGGAGGCCCTGTTCGGGCACAAGGTCCACCTCTTCCTGCACGTGAAGGTGCGCGAGAATTGGGCCGACGATCCCGCGCACTACCGCGAGCTGGGGCTCGAGATTCCGAAAAAATAAATGCGGCCTCTATTTGGCGAAGCCGTTGCGCTCTTCGTAGGGCCGCGCGGCGCGCTTGCTCATGCGGGCGATCTCTTGCGGTGTCGCGGCGACCGGACGCGGGGCGGCGATCAACGCCACATTCTTGCCGTCCTTCGGCGCTTCGGCCGTCACCTGCGAGCCCAGCGCCTTCAACATGTCCTGGAGGTCGATCACGAACCAGGTGATCGCTTCGGCAACGTGCTTCTTCGTCACGCCGCCCAGCGTGAGGTCGACGCGTGCGACGCCCAGCTTGCCGGGCTCGGTGTCCTTGAACACCGTGACCAGCATCGTCTCCTGGTTCAGCTTGTTCAGCGTTTCCCAGGAGTAGTTCGCGTCCTGCATCAGCACCAGTAGGCCGAAGCCGTAGCATTCGCCGGGGTTCGCCTTCTTGCAGAGCGCGAGCGTGACGTTGTAGGGCACATTCGCGTCCACGAACGTGATCGACTTCTGACCGTCGGCTTCCTGGACGCGGATGTCCTTACCGCCGAGTTCGCGGATGACTTCGGTCAGAAGCTCGATCGTGACGCGGTCGACCATGCGGGTCGGATCGGTGATCTCGGCGGCCGCGCGCGGGGACAGGCCCGCCGCGGCCATCAATGCTACCGCCACAACAATCCAGACACGCATGGCCGTTCTCCCCGCTTGCCCGATACGTTAGGGCAGTTTCACTTTCGAGATCAGCGCCTCGTCCATCAGACGCGAGGCCTGTTCGGCCGTCAGTTTCACCGGGACGAGCTTCGCTGGTGCGACGCCTGCGACCGGTTTGCCGTCGGTGCCGACCGACGCGACGACTTGCGACTTCTGAAACTCGACGAAGAGTTGCGGGGCGAGAGCGAGGAACGCCATGTTGGACTTGATGTTCTCGCGCGTGACGCCGCCGAGCGTGACGGTGAAGCGGCCGAACGCCATGAGTTCGTTGTTGAGCTTCACCGCGGTCAAGAACGGCACTGCGGTGTTGAAGTTGTTGAAGAGTTCGAGGGTGTGCGAGGCTTCGAGCTGGAAGCCCATAGCCATCAGAAGGCCGGCGCACTTCGTGCGGTCGTTCTTGTCGCAAAGGCGCAGGGAGTAAGAGTACGGCTGGTTGCCGATCCTGAAGTTGATGAACGTGGTGCCGCCCTGTTCGCCGACCTGAACGTCGGTCGCGCCGGCTTCGGCGACGATGGCCGCCACGTCTTGGGCGGTGAGAAGATTGATGTCGGCCGCATTGGCGCGCGCGGACATAGCCAGCAGCAGAAGTGCGGCCAGAGCCGCGGACACGATACGCATTCGGAAAACGTCCTTTCGATGACAAGCGCCGGGCGGCGCCCCCCCTTTTTGCGGGTGCCGACGGCAGAAACTCGGACGCTAGTCGGACGAGGGGGCGCGGGGCAATCAACGGGCGGCAAGATTTCCGCCGGTGCAGCCTTTTTGCACCGGCGGGGCCTGTGGAATCCCGCGGGTCTTCAGCGAGGGCCGGCGAGGCCGGTCGCGTGCGGCTTGTCGAAGGCGGCGATCAGGCGGACCGTGTCGCGCGGGGACAAAAGGACCGGACGGGCCGGGCGGGCGCCGGCCAGGGCTGCCGGCCGGAACGCGGGGCTCGCGCTTGCGACGAGCTGCTCGTTCAGCGATTTGATCGCGAGCCGTGTCGCCGCCGCGAACGAGGCGATGTTCATCCCGACGTTCTTCTTCGTGACGCCGCTGTCGACGAGCAGGGCGCGGCCGATGCCGGTGCGCGTCTCGTCGAACTTCGCGACGGAGACGAACAAGTCGGACTTGTTCTGCGCGTTGATGTTTTCAAGCGAGAACTTTCCGCCCTCGACGATGACCACCATAATCAGGCCGACGCACTTCCCGGGGCGCAGTTCGCACTGCACGATGCCTAGATTGTAGGGAATGTTGCCGTCGACGAACGTGACGATCCTCTTGCCATCGGCTTCGCGGGTTTGCACTTGCTGGCCGCCGAGTTCGCGAACGATCTCGGCGACGCTTTCGGCGGTGAGGCTGTCCAGCAGCATGGTCGGGTTCGTAAGCGGTTCGGGCTGATCGGCGGCGAGCGCCGGCGTCGCGATCGCGAACGCCAATGCAAGGGCGGCTTTGCGGAACATCGAAGTTCTCCTAAGAAGTGCGTGCAGCCTAGCGGCGTTTGGGGCTCCGGGCGATCCTGGCCGCTCAAATCGGGCGCAAATTTGATCGGCGGCGCAATTCTCTTGTTCATCCGGCGCCATCTCGGGCACTTGTTCGGCATTATTGGAATGAAGACGGTATCGCGTTGGGCTTTCAAGTGAGCGATGACAGCTGCTTTGCGTGAGGTCGTGCCATGACAGCGCCCATCGCCTGGACGCCACTTGAACCCGGCCAATTGACGGCGATGCGGATCGGTGCCGCGATCACGGCCTTGATCGGTCTCGTGATTGCCCTGGGTCTCGACGGTTGGCTGGTCCTGGAGGCCAAGACTCCGTTTGGGCTGGTCGCCGCGCCGGCTGCTTTGTCGCTGACCTACTATGTGCTCGTCGTTCCAGGGCGGCGGTTCCGGCGTTGGGGGTATGCGAGATCGGAGGATGAGTTGCACGTCGCCCATGGCGTTTATGTGCACACCGAAACGTCGGTCGCGTTTCACCGCGTGCAGCACATCGATATCGCGCAGGGACCGATCGAGCGGTTCTGCGGGGTGTGCCAGTTGGTGCTGAACACCGCTGGCACACTCAATAGCCAAATCCGGTTGCCCGGCCTTTCGCGCGCGACCGCCGAGGCGCTGCGCGACGAGATTCGCCTGCAGGTTCGAGCGGATCGGGAATGAGCGACGCGGTCCGGCCCCGGCGGCTCCATCCGATCATCCCGCTCGTCGGGCTCATTCGGCAATTGCCGGAGATGCTGGTGCCGATGATCGGCGTGGTCGCGCTGGCCCGGGATGAGGGGGCGGGTGTGCTTCTGCTGGCTGTCGGCGGTTTGCTGGCCGTCGTTCTAGCGTTCCAGGTGCTTGCGTGGTGGCGCTTTACCTACACGCTGCAGCCCCACGAAATGTACATCGAAAGCGGCGTCTTCTCGCGCAACCGGCGAAGCATTCCGTGGGACAGGGTGCAGGATGTCGAGATCGAACGCGGGCCGATCGCACGGGTTTTCGGTTTGGCCAAGGTCAAACTGGAAACCGGCGGATCGGGAGGCGACGAGGGGTTGCTCGATTCGATTGCGCTCGCGGACGCGCTGGCTTTGCGCGACGAGATTCGGGCGCGGCGGGGAATTGTGACCGCCACCTCTACACAGGAGGAAGCTGTGGCGCCGCCGGTGTTCGAGATGACGACCCTTCGCATCCTGCAGGCCGGGCTGTTCAATTTCTCTTTGCTCTGGCTCGTGGTCATCGCCGGTACGCTTCAGTACTTCAGAGACATTCTGCCCTGGTCGACGGACGACATCGAGGAGTGGATCGGCCTGCATCAACAGGAGATCTGGGGGATGGTCAGCCCGGTCACGGTCGTACTTGCGTTTGGGCTGTTCTTGCTGCTGGGCACCGTTGCGGGCGTGATCGAGATGTTCGTGCGCAACTATGGTTTCACCTTGTGGCTCGACGGGCGGGCATTGCGGCGCGTGCGCGGGTTGCTGACGCGCAGCGAGGTCGCCATTCCGCTTCGCCGCATTCAAGCGGCGCGGACCGTCGTCCATTGGATGAAGCGCCCCTACGGTCTGTGCCGGGTGGACGTGCAGACGATGGGGGGCGCATCGTCCGGCGGCGTGCAGGAGCTTGCCCCTTTGGCGAATGCAGACGAGGCGGCGCGCGTGCTGGCGATCGCTGGGGGCTTCGAGCGGATTGCGCCGGAGCGTTTCCAGCCGGTCGCCCCCGTTCATCGGTGGTACGACGCGCAAACCCAGGCGTTGCCGCTGGCGCTCATCGTGCTGGCCGCAGGTTTTGTGTCACCGCAGCTCTGGTGGGGGTTGGTGTTCGCCGGTTTGCTGGCGACCGTGCAGGTGATCGGGGCGCGACCGCATGGCTGGCGTGTGGAGGGCGACACGCTTCATGTCCGCGAGGGCTGGTTCGCCCAAGATCACGCGCTGCTGCCGCTTGCCAACATCCAGTCGGTTACGGTCAGCACAGGTCCTTTGCAGAGGCGGTTCGATCTCGCGACCATCGCCGTCGACAGTGCTGGGGCGCCCGGGGGCGGCTTGCGCATCCGCAACCTCGCCAGCAACGAGGCGCGGGCGCTGGTTGAGTTTTTGCGGAGTTGGCGGCGCCATCGTGCGCGCTTTTCGCAACCACAGCCTGATGAGCAACGCTAGACTGGCGTCGTCATGGATTGGAACGACGACGGCATCGTGCTCGGCTTGCGCCATTTCGGCGAGAACAGCGCGATCTTGGAGGCGCTGACGCGGGCGCATGGGCGGCATTTGGGGCTTGTGCGGGGCGCGACGTCGAAGCGGCTGAAAGGTGCGCTGGAACCCGGCAACGGTGTGAAACTGCATTGGCGGGCGCGGCTCGACCAGCAACTGGGCAGCTATGCGATCGAACTCGCGTCGGCGCGAGCGGCGCAGATGTTTGCCGACGGGCTGAAGCTGATGGGGTTGAGTTCGGCTTGTGCGATCGTGGCGGCGGCATTGCCCGAGCGCGAGGCGCACACGCGGGTGTTCGAGGGGCTCGACGCGCTCTTGGGCGCGATCGCCGAGAAAGCGTCGCCGGATTGGGTCGAAGATTATGTGCGCTTCGAAATCGTGCTGCTTGAGGATTTGGGCTTCGGTCTGGACCTCACGCAATGCGCCGTTACCGGCGTGCGCGAACGCCTTGCGTTCGTGTCGCCGAAATCGGGGCGTGCCGTGACTGAGGCCGCGGCCGAACCCTATCGCGAACGATTGTTGCGTTTGCCGCGGTTCTTGAGCCCGGAAGACGGGCCGCCGGCGGGCAACGATCTTGTGGATGGATTGGCGCTGACCGGCTTCTTTTTGGAACGGGTCGCGCAGGAAACCCACGGCGCGCCATTGCCTGCGGCGCGCGGCCGGTTCACTGAGCGGCTTGCGGTGTACGGGGCGGGCCGGTAGTCAGTCGCTCCCTTCGATCAGTTTGCCCGTAAGGATTCGCGATGGCGTTGGAAGACATTGTGCGCGAGGTCGACCTCAAAGAGGCACTTGGCGAACGCTATCTCGCTTATGCCCTGTCGACGATCATGCAGCGCGCGCTGCCGGACGTGCGCGACGGGTTGAAGCCCGTGCACCGGCGGCTGCTCTACGCGATGCAGCGTTTGCGCCTCGATCCGAATTCGAGCTTCAAGAAATGCGCGCGCGTGGTCGGCGACGTGATGGGTCAGTTCCATCCGCACGGCGACCAGTCGATCTACGACGCGCTCGTGCGCCTCGCGCAGAATTTTTCGCTGCGCTATCCGCTGATCGACGGGCAGGGGAATTTCGGCAACATCGACGGCGATAATCCGGCGGCGATGCGCTACACGGAAAGCCGGCTCACCGTGATCGGCGAGCTGTTGCTCGACGGGCTCGACGACGACGGCGCCGACTTCAAGCCGAACTACAACAACGACGACCGCGAGCCTGTGATCCTGCCGGGCGGGTTTCCGAACCTGCTCGCGAACGGGGCGGCGGGCATCGCCGTCGGCATGGCGACGAACATTCCGCCGCACAATTTGGACGAGATTGCGCAGGCCTTGATCCACCTTGTCGGCGCGCCGAACGCACGCGACGAGACGCTGCTGCAATACATCAAGGGTCCCGACTTTCCGACCGGCGGCCAGATCGTCGAACCGGCGGAGTCGATCGCCGAGGCCTATCGCACCGGCAAGGGCGGCTTTCGCGTGCGGGCGCGCTGGAACAAAGAGGAGGGCGCGCGCGGCACGTGGGTCGTTGTCGTGACCGAGATTCCCTATCAGGTTCAGAAGGGCAAGCTCATCGAGAAGATGGCCGAGTTGATCGGCGAGAAGAAGCTGCCGTTCCTGGACGACGTGCGCGACGAGTCGGCGGAGGACATCCGCCTCGTGCTGATCCCGAAGAGCC
>CAZLRW010000061.1:0-22641 GCA_964561925.1 uncultured Flavobacteriaceae bacterium | reverse complement strand
GGGGTGACGCCGGTCGGCATGTTCATTCAGCTGAAAGCGCCGAAAGAGGTCGATCGGTGGATCGCGCGCGCGGCAAAGGCGGGCGCGACGATCACGATGCCCGCGTCCGATCAGTTCTGGGGCGATCGGTTCGGCGTGATCAGCGATCCTTACGGGCACTCTTGGCAGTTCGGCGCGCCGCTGCCGAAGCCGAAGAAGGCGCCTGCGAAGAAGAAGGCGAAGGGCAAGTAAGGTTCAGGGCGCCGCTTCGGCGCCCTTTTTTCTACGCAATCCGCCCGCACTGTGACCGGTGTACGCGCCCGAGCATTGGTGCGGCGCGCGGCTTCGGCTTCAATGCCGTCCTAAAGGTGTGATTTGCGGCAGTACGATCTCATCATCGTCGGGGCGAGTTTTGCGGGGCTCGCGTGCGCGCGGACGGCGGCGTTGCGCGGGCTCAAAGTCGGCGTGATCGAGCGCAAGTGCGACGCGGGCGAGGCGGTGCGCACGACGGGCATCCTCGTCAAAGAAGCGGCGGAGGAGACGGATTTTCCGTCGCAGCTCACACGGCTCATCCGCGGCGTTCGGCTTTACGCGCCCAACGGGCGGTTCACGGATCACTCCGCGCCCGGGTACTACTTCCTTGCGACCGACACGCCGAACCTTTTGCGATGGATGGCGGACGAGGCGGCGCGGGCCGGCGCCGAGTTGATGTTCGATACGACGTTCAGGGGTGGTGTGCAGAGCGCCGACGGCGTGCGGTTGCCGGATCTCAATATCGCCGCGCGGCTGCTGATCGGCGCGGATGGTCCGACGTCGACCGTCGCGCGTGCGTTCGGACTTGATGCGAACCAGCGGTTCTTGGCCGGCGTCGAATTCGAGCTAGAGCCGGACGACGACCTCGATGGCCGTTTCTTGCACTGCTTCTTGGATAGCAAACTTGCGCCCGGTTACATCGCCTGGGCGGTTCCGGGTGTGGGCGTCACGCAAGTCGGGCTGGCGGCGAGCCTCGGCAAGCGGCCGGATGCGCGCGCGTTTCTGGACGTGTTCACGACCCGGTTGGGATTGCGCGCGCCGAAGGTCGTCGGGCGGCGCAGCGGCTTGATCCCGGCGGGGGCTACATTGAAGCGGACGTTCGACGGGCGCGTGATGCTGATCGGCGATGCGGCGGGGCATGTGTCGCCGCTCACCGGCGGCGGGATCGTGCAGACGCTGCGGCTCGGGCGGCGCACGGCGCAGCTTGCGGCCGACTGGATCAAGGCGGGGGCGGAGCATCCGGCATTGGCGCTCGCCCGCGAGACGCCGCGGTTTGCGACCAAGCTTTGGATGAGGCGCGCGCTTGACCTCGCGCCGCCGAACTGGGTCTGGAATCTGGCGTTCGGGACGACGCCGTTTCGTGCGGTCGCGCAGCGGCTCTATTTCCACCGCCGGGCGGCGGGCGCGGGCGAAATCGAGGGGCCGGCACCCGCCTCGAGCGAGGCGGGGACCAAAGAGACGGTCAGATAGGAATCCCGGGCGCTCTCGCGCGCGTTACATTTGTGCAGGCGTCGAGGACGTGCCGGAGAGGCGGTCCTGTATCTCGAACACTGCAAGGCACATTTCGCAGCCGATGCGCAGGCCCAACACGCTCAGCGGCACGCCGATCAGCGTCGTCACCATCGTCCACAGACCTGCGCCGAAGTTCCAGAACAGGCCGAAGAACCCGAAGAAGAAATAGAAGATGCCGAACACGACGATAACCACGAGGCCGATCCAATAGAGCGGCTTGATGATCGCCGGCGCGATTTTCTTGTCGAAGCTGAAAAGATCGCCGAATTCCATGGATACCTCGTGTTCGCTCTGGGCGCTTGAAGCGGAGCAGCCGCTTGGCCTCATCTCCTGTACTGCGTAAAGCGTTTTCGAGCCGTAAACGCAATGCGCGATCGTCGCTCCCGTGTGTCGCGGTTCACGGCGGCTTTCTCAACCCCTGGGAAAGAATGCCGCTGGCGGCGCGCCGTTCGGCATGCTTATAAAGGGCTGAAATCCGCCGCGTTCCGGCGTTCCAGACGCCACAACCGAGCCCGCTCCCATGCTCCGTGCGTTCGGCCTGCGAGAGAACTGCCTGCGCCGCAACCTGACGTGTTCGGGGGAGTCGGTGGACCCGATCACCGTGCCCCCGGAATCCTTGTGGATCGATCTCTTCGATCCGACGGCGGAGGAGCGCGAGGCGGTCAAGTCCATGTTCGGCTTCGATCCGCCGACGCGCGACGACATGGACGAGATCGAAATTTCAAGCCGCCTGTATCACGAGGATGGCGGGATCTTCATGACCGCGCTCGTGCTGTCGAAGACCGAGACGACCGATCCGGAGTGCCTGGGCGTCAGTTTCATCCTGGCCGGCGAGCGGCTCTTGACCGTGCGCTACTCCGAACCGCAGCCGTTCAACACGTTCGCAAACCGGGCGGAGCGGCAGGTCAATCTCTGGCCGCGCGGCGACATCATTCTGGCGGGCCTGCTCGAGGCGATCATCGACCGGACCGCGGACGTTCTGGAGAAGGTGGGGGCCGAGGTCGACGCGATCTCGAAACAGATATTCAACGCGAACGGCGACGATCCGGCGCGCGACTATCAGAAGATCCTGATCAGGCTCGGCGGACGAAACGATTTGACGTCGAAGGCGCGCGAAAGCTTGATCAGCATGGGGCGCATGCTCGCGTTTCTGTCGCAAGCGATCGACCTCAAGACGACGAAGGACATGAAGGGCCACATCAAGGTGATGACGCGCGACGTGCAGTCGCTGGCCGACCATACGACCTATTTGGCAAACAAGATTACGTTCCTGCTCGATGCGGTGCTCGGCATCGTCAACATCTCGCAGAGCCGGATCATCCGCATCCTGTCGGTTGCGGCGACCGTGTTCCTGCCGCCGACCTTGTTCGCGAGCATCTGGGGCATGAACTTCAGATACATGCCCGAACTTGAGACGCCCTACGGTTACGCGTTCGCGTGGGGCGTGATCCTACTTTCGGCGATCGTGCCCTATCTGATCTTCCGCTGGCGCAAGTGGCTGTGAGCCAGCCGCAGGGCGGCGTCGATCTTGCGACGTCTTCGCGGCCGTTGCTCGGAATAGCGCTCAAGGTCGGCGCCACGTTCGTCTTTATGCTGATGGCGGCGATCGCGCGCGGTTTGGGCGATGCCATACCCGTCGGGCAGATCGTGTTCTTCCGTTCGGCTTTCGCGTTCGTGCCGATCGTGGTCTTCATGGCCGCGGCGCGGCAGGGGTTCGGGTCGCTTGCGACGAAGCATCCCATCGCGCATGCGCGGCGCGCGTTTACAGGCGTGCTTGCAATGTTCACCTATTTCGGCGCGCTGACCTATCTGCCGATCGCGGACGTCACGGCGATCAGTTTCGCCTCGCCGTTGATCGTGGTCGCGCTCGCGGCCGTGATCTTGGGCGAGAGCGTCAGGCTCTACCGCTGGAGCGCGGTTGCGGTCGGGTTCGCGGGCGTTCTGATCATGATATCGCCGCATCTGGGGGGCGAAGGCGGCGGGTCGTCGGCGGGGTTGCTGCTCGCGATGACGAACGCGGTGCTGGTCGCGTTCACTATGATCTTCATCCGCATGATGTCGGGGACGGAGACGGCGCTGGCGATTACGTTCTACTTTCAGCTGACGTGCAGCGTGGTGAGCGGGGCGACGTTGCTGTTCGCCTGGGCGAACCCCACGCTTTGGCAGTTCGCGATGCTGGTGATGCTGGGCATCCTGGGCGGGATCGGTCAGCTTCTGATGACAAACGGGTACCGGTTCGCGCAGGCCTCGACGCTCGCCAATTTCGACTATGCGGCGATGATCTGGGCGATCCTGTTCGGGTGGCTCTTCTTCGGCGAGTTGCCGGCGGCGGCGGTCTATGCGGGGGCCGCCATCGTTATCGGATCGGGGCTCTTTATCGTCTGGCGCGAGCGGCAACTGGGGATCGAACGAGCGCGCGAGAAGGCGGAACGGGCGCTTTGACGGATCAGAGCTTGCGGCCGAACAGGGCTTTGCCGTCGCCATCGGCGTAGAAATCGACGAGCGTGCCCATGCGGGCGAAGCCCAGGCTCTCGTAGAGCTTATGGGCGGCTGCGTAATCGGCACGCGTCGAGGTGTCGATGAACATGTGGGTCGCCCGCATCGTGCGGGCGGCGTCCATGCTGGCCTCCATCAACTTGCGGCCCAGGCCCTTGCCTTGGGCGCGCGGGGAGACGGCGATCCAATAAAGATCGAAGCGATTGGCGGTGCCGTCGATAGGACCGAAGCAGGTGAAACCTTCGAGATCCGTCTCGCCGTCGGCGAACTGGAAGAAGTATCCGGCGGCCGGTCCCCGATCGAGCGCTGTGTCGACGACTTCGACGGCCCAGCCGACCTCGGTTGGCGAAAAGACGTCCGTTTCGGCGACGAGGCGGCGGACGGCGGCGCGGTCGGACGGGCGCGGGGTTGCGCGGAACGCGCTCATGCGGCGGCGCGCAGGGCCGCGTCCGTGATCATGCCGATCGCTTCGTGCGGGGCGATGTTCGCGCGGGCGGCCGCGGCCATGAAGCCTGCGTCAAGCGACAGATCGGGGTTCGCATTCACGTCGACGACCCAGGGCACGCCCTGCTTGTCGACGCGGAAGTCGATCCGCGCCCAGCCGCGCAGATCGAAGCCGGACCAGACCTTCAGCGTGATGTCGCGCAGAGCCTGCAACAGCGGACCGTCGGCGGGCGCGAAGTCATAGCACCGGTTCGTGTTCTTGTATTCGAAGCTCTGCTCGTCCCACTTGGCCTTATAGTCGATGATCTTGTGCATGCCGTCGGCGTAGTTTTCGAACAGGATTTCGGCGATGGGCAGGACGCGGGGGCCGCGGATGCTTTCGACGACGGAGACGTTGAACTCGCGGCCGTCGACGAATTCCTCGATCATCCAGTCGATCTTGTGTTCGTCGGCGAGTTTGGCGGCAAGTTCGATCGCGGCCGTGGTGCCGCGCACGACGTTGGCCTGCGACATGCCGAACGAAGCGTGCTCGTGCTGGGCCTTGACGATCCAGATGCCGTCGCCGCCCGGCACCATCGTCTTCGGCGTGCTCCAGCGCGGGGTCGGCGCGTTCAAGAGGTCAAGGATACGTTTGGCCAGGACCTTGTCGTTCGACAGCTCGATCGCGTGCGCGGGGCAGCCGGTGTAGGGCACGCGCAGCTCTTCAAGGTAAATCGGCGGCAGATGGATCAGCCGGCTGGTGCCGGAGACCGATTCGACCAAGTTGAACACGCAGTCCGGCCGTTCGGCGTCGATCACCGCCTTGAACGCTTGGGGCAGGTAGTCGAAGTGGCGAATCGTGTGCGAATAGCCCAGCCGCTCGTAATGGCGGGCGAGCTCGCGCGCGGTCGAAATGGTCGCAAGATTGTCGTCCGGCTCAACCTCCTTGAGCTCCGGGACGACGATCATGACGTGCGACGTGTGCTCCACGCGCGCTATTGCCTCACCTTTTTGTCGCCCGTTTTCGCCCGAGCGTTATTCGGCCGCGGCCGCGAATTTCTTGTCGCGACCGAGCGTGCCGCCCGGGTCCGGGTAGCGGTAGATCTTGCCTTCGAAGTTCTTGAGCAGCAGGTCGTCGCCGTCACGGCCGGCGACCGCGTCGGGCGCGAGCAGGATCTTGCCGCCGCCGCCCGGCGCGTCGACCACGAACATCGGGCAGGCGTAGCCGGTCGTGTGACCGCGCAGCGATTTGATGATCTCGATCCCCTTGTGCACGGGCGTGCGGAAGTGGCCCGAGCCTTTGATGGGATCGCATTGATAGAGGTAATAGGGCTTGATGCGCATGGTCAGCAGACCGTGCATCAGCTCGCGCATCACCTGGACGTCGTCGTTGATGTCCTTGAGCAGAACCGTCTGCGAGCCGAGCGGGATGCCGGCATCGGCCAGACGGGCGGCCGCTTCGCGCGTTTCGGGCGTGATCTCGGTCGGGTGCGTGTAGTGCACGCTCATCCACAGCGGATGGTGCTTCTTCAGCATCTTCACGAGGTCGCGCGTGATGCGCATCGGCAGCACGGCTGGGATCTTCGTTCCGATGCGCACGAACTCGATGTGCTTGATCTTCCTGAGCCGCGTCAGCAGCCAGTCGAGTTTGTCGTCGCCGATCGACAGCGGATCGCCGCCGGACAAAAGGACGTCGCGCACCTCGGTGTGCTTTTCGAGGTAGGCGAGGGCCTTTTCCCATTGGCTGGTCGAGAAATTGTATTCGCCGCCCGGGTTGCCGACCATGCGCGAGCGCGTGCAATAGCGGCAGTAGGTCGAGCAGAAGCCCGTTGTCAGGAACAAAACGCGATCGGGGTAGCGATGAACGAGGCCCGGCGCGACCGTGTCGTGGTCTTCGCCCAGAGGGTCGTCCTCTTCGCCCGGCAAACGGACATATTCGTCGTTCACCATGATATGCGTGCGGCGCAGCGGCTCAGACGCGTCCGCGTAGGCCATCAAAGCCGCATAATAAGGTGTGATGCCGACCGGCAGCGAACCCTTGTGTTTCAAGGCCGCGGAGCGCTCGTCCTTCGACAGGTTGAACATCCGCTCCAGCTGTTCGAGCGAACGGATGCGGCTTCTGACCTGCCAACGCCAATCGTTCCAGTCGTCGGCGGTCGTGCCCGGGAAATTGCGCTTGTAGAACTCGCGTGCCCCGGCGCTGACGATGAAGCGGTTTGCTTTTCGAGCCGGCTGCCCTGGAGAGGTGAGGGCTTGATGCGATGGGGCGGGAGGAAGAGGCAAGGGGAGGCGAGGAGAGTCGGACCCGGCGTCGGAGCCGGTGTCCGGACTTCGTTCGACCAACTTGCGTCTTGTCGGCGATCTCAAGTGCGCGGCCGTGTTGGCGCCCTTTACGAAGGTGTGCACTGTCATCGGTTAGGTCTGACGCCCCTCAAGAGTTTGTCCGACTGCATTTCCCCGAAAGTCCGCGCGCAGCCCGCGCTTTCCCCAACGGTGCGAATCATGCAGCACGATTCGCAAAGCGTCAAATAGATCGGGCGAGTAAACGATGGATTAGCGATGGTCGAGCGAGCGATGCATGAGGTATTCGAAACCCATGCTCGTGAAGTAATCGCATATTGACAGGCATAGCGTGAATCTAATCGTGCAGTTCTTCTCGAAGCGAAAGCGCGTAATCGCGGCGCTCCGCGAAAGGGTTGGCGGCGCTGTTATTCGTTTTACTCCGCGCGTGAACCTTTCGATTGCCGCTGTGTTCGCGTTCATCACTTGAGAACTTCGCGCGAAGAGTGCGTTCAACGCGTTATCGCGCAAAACGAAGATTGACGGCGAATCGTCATTGCTCCGTAGACGGACGATTAAAAAAAGTTCGGAAAAGAGTCGAATCCACAGGTCCGGAGAGTTCGTAGAGGAAAAAAACGCGCGTTCGCTTCGAATCGAGTCGCGTTTCGATCGTCGCAACGCGTTCGACGCGCGCGAACGCGTTCACCACGTCCGACGGATCGGTTCTGCGCGTCGCGAACAGCACCTTCGACGCCTCTTCGGCGCGCAAAGCATGCGCCGCTTCGTACTCGTTGCCCGCGACTTTCTTCGGCCACATGCGCAGCGGGACGCTGCGCGCGCGCGTGTAATAGAAGAGCGAGGCCATGTCTTCGCGATCGTCGCTGACGATCGCGGCGATCGACCGGGTTTGCGCGTGCGCGAGGATCGCTGCGCCCGCCTCCGGCCAACCGCGCAGACGTTTCACGGAATTCTCCTGGCCGATCGCCGCGACAAACGCGGGACTGACCGCCATTGCGGCGACGAGGAGACCCAGAGCGGCGTTCACGGCGACGTTCGCGGCGAGCAGGCGTGCGCGGTTCTGCCGCAGCGCCCAGGCGCAGACGAGAATCGCGAGCGCGACGAAGGCGGGCGCCGCCCAATTCGCGTTTGCGCGCGAGATGAACGCTTGCACGGTGACGACCGCAATGACGGGAAGCGACAGCGACAGCAGCAGCGTGTCGGGGTGATCGTAGGGCTTGCCGCGCCACGATCGGATCAAACCCCAGACGACGATGCCGGCGGCGACCGGACCTGCGATTCCCGCCTGAGCGCCCAAGAAGTTCGCCGCGTTCGCAAGGTTGAAGAGCCTATCGGCGCTCCAGTTCGCGTTCGACGCGGTGTGTTCTACGGTCGCGAAGCTGTTCAACGCGTTCCACACGACGTTCGGTGCGAAGACGAATGCCGCCGCAGCGAGCGCGACGAGCCCCGCGCGGCTTAAGAACAAGTTGCGCGCTTGCGGCACCGGCAGAAACGCCAGGGCAAGACCGAGCAAGAAGTAGAGCATCGCGTATTTCGAGAGCAGCCCGAGGCCGATCGCGCCGCCGAGCAGAAGCGCCCAGCGAAGATCACCGCTGCGCCGAAGTTCGGCGACGGCAAGCAATGCGAGCGCCCAGAAGAACAAGAGCGGTACGTCGGTCGTGATCAGAAGCGAGGAGAAGCTCGTGCCCGGCATGACGGCGTAGGTGACGGCGGACCAAATGCCGACGGTGCGATCATAGAGTGCGGCGGCAGCGAGGTAGATGACGAACGCGGTTGCTGCGTGGATCAAGGGCGCCGACGCGCGAATGCAGGCTTCGCCGTCGCCGCAGATCGCGGTCGAGGCGCCGATGATCCAGGCGATCATCGGCGGTTTCGAGAAATACCCGAACGCGGGCGTGAGGCTCCACGACCAGTACTGCGCCTCGTCGGGTCCTAAGTTCAGCGGCGTCGTTATGAGGACTGCAACGCGCGCCGCCGCGAGCAGCGCCAGGAACGCGGCGAGCAGCGCCCATGGCGGCACCTCGCGCCAGCGCATCAGGCTCCGCGTCACGGCCCCGTTTTTCTGAGCCGGTAGAGCGTCAACGTCACGTGCCGGCCGTTCGAGTAGTTGATGCCCTTGACGTTGCCGAGCTGTTCGGCGGCGAAGTTCTGCTGGGTCAGCGCCTGATGGAACTCTTTGTCCAGGCGTTCTTCGATCAGCGCGACGGATTTCGGCGTCTTGGTCAGGAAGTCGGCGGCGTCGGCGGCGCTGTGGGAGAGCTTCATCTCCGTGCCGACCTGAAAAACGATCGACGGTTCGTGGAAGCCCGCGATCGTGACCGCTTTCGGCAGCGAGCCTGAGCGTTCGATCAGGCCCGCCGCGCGCTGGCTTACCGTCACTTGCTCGAGACGCGGCAGGATCGCTGCGAACGTGACGGCGGCGAAGAGCGCGCCGCATGCGATCGCAGCCGCGGTCGCGTTCTCGCCCTCACCGCGCATGAGGAAGAGCACCGCAAAGCCCGCCGCGAGCACGATCGGCGCCGCCAGAACCCAGAGCAGGACGCTTTCACCGGTGCCGTAGGCGCCGGGCAGATAAAAGACGCCGGCGCCGACGAGCGCGAGCGTCAACATCAGCCATAGAACGCCGCCGATCTTGACCGGCAGATTGTCGAGGAAGCTGCGGCTCTCGCGTACGCCCGCCATGACCGCGGCACCGCACAGGAGCGCGAGCGCGGGGTAGACCGGCAGCGGATAGTGCGGAAGCTTCGTGGGCGCGAGTTCGAGGATCACCCACACGGGCACGATCCACGCGAGCAGGAAGCGGACCGCGCCTTCGCCGGAGCGGGCGATGCCGTAGACGATGCCGGGTGCCAAGAACAACCACCCGGGCCAGAAGCTCACGAGCATCGTGACCAGATAATAGCCGGGCGGACCCCAGTGGCTTTCCTGCGAGGAGAGCGCCTTGCCGAAGAAATCTTGGCCGAGGGCTTCCTTGAAATAGTCGCCGTTCGTCACCAAACCGATCGCGACCAGCCAGGGGACGTTGATCAAGATGACGATGCCCAGGCCGAAGATCGGGCGCATCGACATGATCCAGCCCCAGCGGCCCTCCCAGAGCGAGAGCGCGAGCACGGTCAGCCCCACGAACATCAGTATCATCGGCCCTTTGACCAGGATGCCGATGCCGATGGCGAGGCCCAGAAGCGCCGAATAGCGGAGCCTCGGTTGGGGCGCGCCTTGGCGGGTGGCGAGGAAGAACTCCGCGATCAGAAGCATCGAGGCCGTGACGCAGGCGAGCAGCACGGCGTCGGTCTTGGCGATGTGCGCCTCGCCGATGACAAGCAGCGAGGAGGCCAGGATGCCCGCGGCTATCAGGCCCACCTCCTCATCGAAGAGTTTGCGCCCGAGGCCGAATGTGAAGAGGACGGCGAGGATCGCGGCAGCGACCGACGGTATCCGGTAGGCCCAGACGTCGTTGTGCGGTTCGGCGGTGAGGAGGCCCGCCGTTAAGGCTTGCATCCAATAGATGCCGATCGGCTTTTTGTTGCGGGCCTCTTCCTGGAAGCGGATCTCGATGTAGTCGCCCGTCTCGATCATCTGCTTCGTCGCTTGCGTGAAGCGCGACTCGTCGCGGTCGAGCGGCGGCAGCGAGGCGATGCCCGGCACAAACATCAGGAGGCAGAGCGCGATGAGCACGGCGCGCGGGTGCGCCAGCGCGAGCGACCATGGGCTCGACGAATCATAGGCGGCGGCGGATCGGCGTGTGGGCATACGCAGGGTTAACCAGACAAGGGGCGTCGAAGGCAATGCCCGAAAGGGCACAACGGCCGCAACTTAGAGCGGCTTTCGGCGAATGAGAACGCCCGCGTCGTCGCGGGGTTCGCGCGGCCACTGGCGGGGGGCGGTTGCGAGCCTGTATAAGCCCCGCGGACTTTCATCGACCGGAGCCCTTGCACTTGTTCGATTGCCATCACCTTGCCGCGCCCATTGCAGCCTTCGGGGGCGGCGCGTGAGCGGGGCGCCCGAGATTTCCGTCGTTGTGCCGGTGAAGGACGAGGTCGACAACGCGGTGCCCCTGTTGAACGAAATTTGCGCGGCGCTCAGAGGCAAGGCGTCGTTCGAAGTCCTGTTCGTCGACGACGGCAGCTCGGACGGAACGCCTGCGGCACTTGCGGCCGCGCGCGCCGCCGCGCCGGAACTCAGGGTGTTGAGGCATACTAAGAACTCGGGCCAAAGCCGGGCGATCCGCAGCGGCGTGATGGCCGCGCGGGGCAGGCTGATCGCCACGCTCGATGGCGACGGGCAGAACGATCCGGCCGACATCCCAAACCTTGTCGCGGTGTGGCGGCGCGAGGAGCAGGGCGACCCGCCGCTCGGCCTCGTCGCCGGGCAGCGGCGCAAGCGCGAGGACAATTTCATGAAGCGGCTTGCCTCGCGCGTCGGCAACGGGACGCGGCAGTGGCTGCTGCACGACCGGACGCGCGACACGGGCTGCGGGCTCAAGCTGTTTTCGCGCGAGGCGTTTCTGGCCCTTCCCTATTTCGACCACATCCACCGCTTCATTCCGGCGTTGATGCTGCGCGAGGGCTATCGCATCGCGCATGTCGACGTGAACCACCGGCCGCGTTCGGCGGGGCGTTCGAAGTACGGTACGCTCGACCGGCTGATGGTTTCGTTGTCCGACCTGATGGGTGTGCGCTGGCTCAACCGGCGCTCACGCCGGCCCGGGCGGGTCGAGGAGCTGTAACACCGATGTTCGATTGGCTGACGTGGGAGTATGTCTGGATTCTGATCGGCTTCGGCGGTCAGGCGCTCTTCATGTCGCGCTTTCTCGTCCAGTGGTGGGCGAGCGAAAAAGCGGGGCGCAGCGTCGTTCCGCTCGCGTTCTGGTACTTCAGCGTGGGCGGCGGGATCATCCTTTTGATCTACGCCATCTATAAGCGTGATCCCGTGTTCATCTCGGGGCAGGCTCTCGGCCTGATTGTGTACGCACGCAATCTGTACCTCATTTTTGCTGAGCGTTCGGCTGCCGGGCGGGAAGACGGCGAGCCTCCGGCCACAAAATAGTCGGAATTCTGGGCCTTCTTGGCGCTGTCATTGCGCACTGTTAATGTGCGCCCGCCCCGGCCGGGGCTTCAACAGGGGACAGTGAGGTATCTATGGCTGACAACAGGTCCGGCGGACGGACGCAGGCTACGTTTTCAATTCTGAATGTCCTGCCGCTTCTGGCGTTTCCGCTGATCGTTTACGTCCTCGTGACCTTGGCGAACGGCGGCAACGGCAATTGGGTGAACGGCGAGGCGGTCACCTTTCAGTTGATGTCGGGCGATCTTTGGCTCGTCACCGTCGGCGACCTCTTCGTCGCGCTCAGTCTATTCCTGCTGTTCATCGAGATCATCAAGTCGACGCAAACGGGCGCGTCCTCGATCATCAATCACGGCCTCTCGATGGCGCTCACGCTGATTTGCGTGTTGATGTTCGTGACCACGAAGGGCTACGGCACGGCCGAGTTCTTCTTCCTGGCGCTGATGCAGGTGCTGGACGTGGTCGCCGGCTTCACGATCACGATCGCCGGCGCGCGGCGCGACTTCGGCACGACGGTCGGACCGGGCGGTCCGAACTGAGGTTCTGCGAACACTCCGGGTTTTCGAGCGGCGCGCCCTTACCGGCGCGCCGTTTTCGTTACATGAACAGAAAGAAGACAAACGTCACGACGACGGCGCCGTCGAACATCTTCCGGTAGACCGGGTTGATGCGCCGACGCCAAGGACGGCGTTCGGTCTTGAACAGGTTGTGCGCGAAACGGAGCTGACCCAGCGACGGCGTGCCCATGCGGAAGACCCTCTCGGGCCGCTGTCCCGAAACGGAACGAAAGCGGCGGCTTCATGGGGTGGGTCGCAAGAGGGATGCCGGGGGCAGATGTCGGACGTCAGAGGTCAGACGTCAGATATCAAGCGTCGTTAACTGCGCCAGCGGAGCGTCGTCTCGGGGACGGGGTTTTCGAAGGGGCGTTTGGCCGCAAGCGCGTCTGCCCATTCCTTCTTCAACCGATAGTACCACATGGCGGGAACGTCGGCGTCTTGGATCAGCATCATGCGCGGGTTGTGCTTCAGGCCTTCCTGCTGGATCGTCACCATGCGGCGGTCTTGGCCCAAGAAGACGCGGGCGACGTGCTGGGCGATCGGCTTGAAGGGGGCGATCCAGCGGATGTTCCAGAAGAACGTCTGCGTGACCTCGGTTTCGTTTTCCGTGATCGGCGTGCAGGTCGTCAGGCCCACCACCTGGTTGCGGCCTGCCTTGATGTTCTCGACCCGGATGCCGGGCAATTCGAAGCCGATCTCCGTCGTCAGGTCGCCGCCCAGGATCTTGTAGAGCGTCGAGTTCGACGACGGCTTGTGCGAAACCATCGTGAAGCCGCGGCGGGTCGGGGCGTATTTCTTCGCTTTCGCATGGATCGACTTCGCCGAGCGCCACCACCAGACCTTGTGCACGAAGGGGCCGTGGGCTGGATCCATCAGGCCGACGACGGCGTGGTCGATCGCGCAAGGGAAGCTCTGTCCCTCGATCAACGTCGGACGAGCCGCTTCGTCGATCGGCAATTCGGGCGCCGGGACCAACGGCGCGGAGGCGTCCTCGCCCATGTAGATCCAGACGAGGCCGTTTCGTTCGGCGAGCGGGTATTTGCGGACGGCGATCTTCGCGGGATCGACGCCCTCTTCGCCGACGAGCGAGGGGATATGGGCGCATTGCCCCGACGGTTTGAAGCGCCAGCCGTGATAGGGACACTCGACCGTGCCTTCGAGGAACTTGCCGCGCGACAACGGTACGCCGCGGTGCGGACACAGATCGCGCAGCGCGAACGCTTCGCCTTCGTTCGTGCGGCCAAGCAGCACGGGTTCGCCCAGGAACGTGCGATGGACAAGCCGGTTCGGCTTCAGCGCGCGCGAGTGCAGCGCGAAGTACCAGAGATTTCGCAGGAAAAGCGGGGTCTTGGCGTCTTGAAGGCTCATCGTGGACGGACAATGCCAAAGCGCGGTTCGCCCTGCAAAGGCGGCAAATCGCGCTAAAGTGAATCATCGCAACATCTTGGACGCGCGTTTCCTATGACCATCCCCGACCTCGCCCACATCACATACGCGCGCGACGGACACGTCGCGGTGGTCACGCTCAACAGACCCGAGGTGCGCAATGCGTTGAACGCGCGCGCTTACGGCGATCTCGAGACTGTCTTTCGTCACATCCAAAGCGACAACGACGTGCGGGCGGTCGTGCTGACCGGTGCCGATCCCGCGTTCTGTTCGGGCGAGGACGTCAAGCAGATGATGACGGGTCCGCAGCGCGAGCAATCCCAAGCGCGGCTTGCCGCGGTGCGGCCACGCCTCACGCCCGCTGCGGCCGCCGTGCTGGAGTGCGACCGGCCGGTGATCGCTGCGGTCAACGGGGTTGCGGTCGGCTGGGGGATGGAGCTTTCGCTGTTTGCGGACATCCGCATCGCTTCGGAGCGGGCGCAGTTCGGCGAGATTTTCATCAAGCGCGGGCTTGTCACCGATGTCGGCGGGATGATGTTCCTGCCGCGCCTGGTTGGGCCGGAAAAAGCCGCCGAACTCCTGTTCACCGGTGACGTGATCGACGCGCGGGAGGCCGAGCGCATCGGGCTCGTGTCACGGGTGGTTGCGCATGACGGGTTGATGGATGCGGCACTTGCGCTGGCGCAGCGGATGGCGGCGAACGCGCCGCTTGCGCTTCGCTTCATGAAGGAAGGGTTGCGGCGCGCCTCGGTGCGCGATGCGCAGGAGTTCGGCAGCTGGGTTTCGGGTGCGCTGGCGCGGCTGTTTCAAACCGAGGATCATCGCGAAGGGGTGGCGAGCTTTCTCGAAAAGCGGCCGCCGCAATTCAAGGGACGCTAAGTGATGGCGCTTTTCTTCGATCAGGCGTGGTTCGATGCGAAACTCGCGGCGCGCGGTGCGACGCGCGAGGACATCGCAAGGCTGTTGAACCTGTCGCCGGCAGAGGTCGGCGAGATGTGGAAGGATCAGCGCGAACTGCGCGCTGCCGACGTGAGCGTCCTGGCGCGGTTCTTCGGCGTTCCCGCCGCGGAGATCGCGGTGCGGGCCGGCGTGTCGACGCCAGTGCCCGCGGAGGCGGGCGACGTCGCGGCACAGCTTGCGGCGATGAACGAGCGGCTGATGCGGATCGAGCGGATGATCGTCGAGCTCAAGACGCTTGTGCTGACGGCGAAAGGTTAGAGCGAGGCGACTTCGACCGCCGGCAGGCGGCAGCCGAGCGTGTCGGCGCGGGCATAGGCGCGGGCGGCCGATGCGGCGTCGGCGCCGCCGGGCTCGACCTGGCCGATCACATGAGCGACGAATGCCGGAATGAAACGCCCCGGTCGCTCTGCGGGCGACGCCGGGGCGTTCGAAGAACGGCGCGCCGGCCGCAACTCCTCAACCGCAGGCCGCGCTCCCCAAGCCTTTGATCGGGAGGTGGCTGCGGCCGGCGCTATTCGACGCGCGCCGAAATACGCCGGTCGCGTCGAAATGGGACAAAGGGGGTTCAGGCTCGGCATCGCACGGCTTCACAACGCAGCCGCTGTGCCAGCGCCGGCACGAATTCTTTAAGCCTAACAGCGGCTTCGCCATGACGACCTGACGACCGTCACAGGCTTTGTTCCGGCTTTCTTAAATGTTGGATCGATACAGTGAGCGTCGAAATTGCGAGAAGGGCGAAGTCCCTCCGCAAGCGTTCTTTCGGTGGGGCAGGTTTGAGCGTGTTCGGCCGTCGGCAAATAACCTCCGTCCAGAAGCTCGCAGAATTGAGCGAGGCGGAACGTCTGCGTTTGGCACTCGCGGCGGCGGGCGACGTCGTCTACGACTGGACGCCGGGCGACGGGCGCATCGCGTGGTCGGGCGACCCGAGCGCGCATCTGGGTTTCGGCGACACGGCGCAGTTCGAAAACGACAAGGGCTTCCACGCGCTTTTGGACGAAGCGGCGCTCGAGACGCGTCTTCGGCTCGTGCTCGAGCCGCCGTCGGACGGGAATCCGTTCCGTTTCGAGTATTCGCTGAAGACGGGCGGCGCGCCGGTGTGGGTCGAAGAGTACGGCGTGTGTCTGCCGGGATCGGGTGGACAGGCCGAGCGCGTCGTCGGGACGATGCGCAACATCACGGAACGCAAGCTGCGCGAAGAGACGCTGTCGTGGGCTGCGAGCTACGACGAGATGACGGGGCACTTGAACCGTTTGCGGTTGCGCGAACGGCTCGCCCATCACTTGGAAAACGTGCCGCCGGCGCAACGCAAGCCCGCCGCCTATTTCGTCGTGGCGATCGACGACCTTGCCGTCATCAACGAAACCTACGGGTTCGACACGGCGGACGAGGTGATCGTGGCGATCGGGCGGCGTTTGGCCGAGGCGGCCGGCCCGCACTCGGTCGTCGGCCGGACCGCGGGCAACAAGTTCGGTCTGATCGTGCCCGATTGCACGGCGATCCAAATGAACGAGCGCGCGAATGCGATGCGCGCGGCCGCGCGCTCGCGGGTGATCCCGACGCGCGGCGGGGCCGTTTCGGTCACTGCTTCGGTGGGCGCGATCGCGCTGCCGCAAGACGCGCGCAACAGTCAGGAAGCGATGGCGCGCGCGGAAGAGGCGCTCGACCGGGCAAAGGCCCACGGCCGCGACAATTACGCGGCCTATGCGCATTCGCCGCAGCGCGAGTCGCTGCGCAAGCGTACGGTGTCGATCGGCGATCAGATCGTGACCGCGCTCGCGGAGAACCGCGTCGTGCTCGCCTACCAGCCGATCGTCGACGCCAAGACGAGCGAAGCGATCGCACATGAATGCCTCGTGCGGATTACGCGCGAGGGGCAAGTGATCGCGGCCGGCGACTTCGTTCCGGTGGCCGAGCAGTTGGGGCTCGTGCGCCAGCTCGACCGGCGGGTGTTGGAACTCACGGTCGCCGCGCTGATGAAGCATCGCGGCGCGAAGCTTTCGATCAACGTGTCGGGCATGACGGCGAGCGACCGGCCGACGCTCGAGGCGTTCGTCGCCTATATCGAAGCGCATGCGGACGTGGCGCCGCGGCTGATCGTCGAACTGACGGAGACGGCCGCGCTTATCGACATCGAAGAGAGCATGCGGTTCGTCAGCCGCGTGCGGGCGCTCGGCGCCAAGGTCGCGATCGACGACTTCGGCGCGGGCTATACGTCGTTCCGAAATCTGCAGTCGTTGAAGGTCGATATGGTCAAGGTCGACGGCTCTTTCGTGAAGGGCTTGGCCGAAAGCCGCGACAATCAAATCTTCGTGCGCACGCTCGTCGATCTCGCCAAGAACTTCAACCTTGCAACCGTCGCGGAGTGGGTCGCGGATGCGCGCGAAGCAGACATCCTGCGTGCGTTCGGCGTCGACTATTTCCAGGGCTTCTATTTCGGCAAGCCCGAGGTCAAAGAGCCCTGGACCGCCTGACGCGGGGCATCTGGCCGCACGCGCAGGTTGGTGCATTTCGACGAACGGCGGACTACATCATCGCTGCGATGAGCGTGCAATTCCAACAGCGTTCGATTTGGTCCGGCCTGCAGCGCGGGCTCGCCGGCAAGTGCCCGCATTGCGGGGAAGGACGGCTGTTCTCGAGTTATCTCAAGATCGCGCCTCGTTGCGCCTCGTGCGCACACGACACCGGCGTCTACCGCGCGGATGACGGGCCCGCCTATTTCACGATCTTGATTGTGGGTCATATCGTAATTGCGCCGCTTTTGTTTCTTGAGTTCGTGCGCACTTGGCCCATCGGCTGGGTGCTTGGAATCGTGATCCCGACGATCGTGACGCTGGCGCTGTTTTTGCTGCCGCGGGTCAAGGGCGCGTTCGTCGGCGTGCAGTGGGCGGTCGGCGACCGCGGCGGCGCCTAATCCTTGCCGAGATGCGGGGCCACGACCTCCCGCGTGTCCTTGCTTGGAACGACCGGAACGATCTCGAAACTGACGCCAGCGCCGCGCCATTGCAGAACCCACTGTTGCAACAAGCGCAGATCGTCGCATTCCATCAGTTGGAAGCAGCGGCTGAAATTCGGCTCGACCCAACTGTCGATGTACTTCAATCCCTCCGGGAGCGCCCGGCCCTCGTCGCGGATGCGCCGGTAGATCGGCACCATGTCGTTGTCGCGAAACCGCTCAATGATCATGAACAGCATAGCGCGTCGTCCTTAGATCGGACCGGCAGGATCACCGACGGCGACCGGTCCTTCGGATGACACCGTCGCATAGATCGACAGGTTCTGAGACGTCTCGCGCACGAGCGCGCGCATGATGGCGCTGTCGCGCGGCAGGCTTACGCCCACACCTTCTTGCGCGCGCGTCGTCATGATGCAGCGCGGGCAAGGCATGACGGCGGCGATGCGTGCGCCGCCTAAGCGGGCCTCGCGTCCGACCCAGTCGAATTCGATGGGTTTGGCCTGTGCGCCGCCGTCGGCGATCAGGAAGTTCGGGCGGAAGCGGCGGACGTCGATCGCGGAGTCCGGCAGAAGGGACCCCATGTAGCGCAGCGAAGCTTCGGTCAGCACGTTCACGGGGAAAGCGTCGAAATAGGTGCCGCGCGGCGAGGCATAGACCGAAATCTCCTGCAGCACGTCGGGCGGGAAGGCGCCCAGGTTCGGCAACGGTTCGTTCGGTTCGAGCGCGAAGATGGCGCGCAGATAGGCTTCGATGTCGGCCGGCGGGGCGGCGCGGTAATGCTCGTCGCGCTCGCGCGGCTGCAATGGCCAGAGCGTCACGGCGCGACCGCAAAGGTCGGAGAGCACGGCGTTGACCTTGGCGTCGTCGCTCACGATGCGGCGTCCGTCGGGCAGCGTGATCTCGGCCTTTGGGACGGGGTTCGCAGGCGTGTCCGTCAGATAGCGCGCGCTGCAGCTCATCAATTGCGCGAAGTGCTTGGCGCCGCGGATCGTCTTGTCGGCCTCGTCGCGCACGGCCCAGCCGCGATCGTAAGGGATGCCGCCCTTTGTTAGGTGCGTCTCGGTCAGGCGTTCGCCGCCCATAGACTTGACGGGGTAGCGCCAGATTTCTTTGACGGTGGCTTGCACGGTCGGTTCCTTACAGTCGTCGATTGCCACGATACTGTATCTCAGACGATCGGCCTTTGGATGAATTTCGCTGTTACCCGGACGGCAAGTGCGGCGACAGCGATGGCAAGCAGGGCGACATATTCGGGCATGTCCGGATACCGCGCGACGCGACCGGCGTAGGTGACAACGAAGATGAGCCAGACGTAATGCAGCGCGAATGTGTGGAGACGGCGCCAATTTGCGGCGCCCAATGTGCGGATGGCAGTGTCGTTGGCGGTGATCGCCATAAGGCCGATTAGGACGAACGCGAGACCGCCGCCGACCAGCGTCGAGGTCTTTGGCGTGTCGCCGGACACTTGGAAATACGTGATTAGTGCGCCGAGGTGGACGAAGTGGGCGCCCGCGAAGGCGAGCCCCAGGCCGCGGCGGACGCTTTTGACGCCGGCGGCAAGCTCCGGCATGAACGCGGCGATCGGCGCAATCAAATAGACGATCGTGAACAGCGTGAAGGACGTTCGTGCTGTGTAGCGTGCGGCGAGTTGCCAGCCGAGGGCCTCGCCCGGTGTCGTTGCCAAGAACCAGGCGGCGACGGCGAGCGCGAGTGCGACACCGGCGAGCGCCAATGGTGCGGTCAGGCGGAAGGGGCGGGTGTCCTGTGCTACGAAGGTCATGACGCGAACGGCCAAGTTGGACAAGCGGGACGGCACATGCAGGCTTCAACTTTCATACACACTGTATGAATGATGACTTCACGCAAGGCAAGAGCCGCCCCGTCGCGGCGGACAAATGCCGAGATTTCCGAGGAAACGCGCAGGCGGCTGTTGTCCGCAGCGCGCAAGCGGTTCGCGGCGGACGGGTTCCAGGCCGCGTCGGGCGAGGAGATCGTGGCCGAAGCGGGCGTCACGCGCGGGGCGCTCTACTATCAGTTCGGCGACATGACGGGGCTCTTTGCGGCTGTGGCGGACGAGGCGGCACGGGAACTTGCTGAAGAACTCTATGAGCGCACGATGCAGACGGTGCCCAAACATGGGCAGGGCGCGCACAGCGTCGACGAACTCGAGATTGGCGCGGACTTGCTCTTGCGGGCGTTTGCGACGCGCGATGTCGCGGCGCTTCTGCTGCGCGAGGCGCCGGTCGTTCTGGGGCATGCGAAGTGGAACGCGCTTGTCGCCCGCTTGCGCGGGCTGGTCGATCATGCGCTCGGCCATTGGGTCGATGCGAAGATCCTGCCCGAGCGGCGGCGCGACGCTACGGCACAGCTGATCTTCGGCGCGCTCACGCAAGCGGGGCTCGCGATTTCGGCGGCCGGCAACAAAGCTGCGGTGCTTGGCACATACCGCGAGGCCGTGCGCGACCTAATCCGGGGACTGCAAGGCAAGCGCTGAGTTTTGCTTTGCGCGCGCAGGCCGCTAAAACACCGCCATCCCTATCGGACAAGGAGGCAGCAGATGATCGGGTATTTGACGGTGGGCACGAACGACATCGAGCGGGCGCGTAAATTCTATGACGGCGTGTTCGGCGAAATCGGCGGCAAGCGCGGCTGGGACAACGAGCGGATGACCGGTTGGACGAACGGCAAGGGGCCGCAGGTCATGGTCATCAAGCCGCACGACGGAAAGCCAGCGACCGCCGGCAACGGCACGATGATTGCGCTCGCGATGGCCTCGCCCGACGAGGTCAAAAAGGTGCACGCGAAGGCGACGGCGCTCGGCGGCAAGGACGAGGGCGCGCCCGGGTTCCGTCCGGCGGACGCCAATGCCGGTTTCTACGGCGGCTATTTCCGCGATCTCGACGGCAACAAGTTCGTCGCGTTCTGCATGGTGCCGAAGGCGTAGCGCTCGGCAGAGGCGGCCGTCTGTTCCGGCGGCTCGCCTCCGGTTCTCTTCGGTCAGAACGGGCACCACGGTTGCCCGATGCCGGGCGGAAGCTTGGTCAACGCGTCGGCGCAGGCGTTGCGCAGTTGGCTCGTCGTCAGGCCCTTCGCCTTCGAAAGATCCGCGCCCTGCAGCTGGGCGCCGATCATTTTGGCGCCGGTGAAGTCGGCGCCGTCGAGTTTGGCGCCGGCGAACCACGCCCAGTTGAACCAGGCATTCGAGAAATCTGCGCCGCGCATGTCGGCGCCTTGAAACTGCGCGCCGGAGAAATTCACGTAGGTGAACGTGCCGTTGTTCAGCTTTGCGCCGTGAAACTGAACGCCCGCCATGTTCGCGCCGTCGGCCTTCACGCGCGACAAGTCCGCTTCGATCAGGTTTGCGAATTGAAAAAAGCCGTTGCGCAGATCGGCGCCGGACAGATCGCAACGCACGCACTCGGCGAGGCCACTCGTGTCTTTGGCGCGGGCGACGTCCTTCGGGTTGCCGGCGTGAGCCGGCAGCGACAGCGTGTGGGCGGCGAGCACAAGCGCTGCCAGAAGGTGCGGCGTCATCGGCGGCATCGGAACTCTCGAACGTGGTGCTTATTGCAGGGACTATCCGCGACACGCGCGGTCAAGTCCAGCGGCGGGCAGGGCCGTAGCGGAATCAGCCTTGTTTGCGGCTCACCAACTCGTCGAGCTGGCGGCGCATCACCTCGAGCTGCGCCTTGAGGTCCGCGATCTCTTCCTCGCGGCCGTGCGGCTCGGCGCCGTTCGCCGGGGCCTCGCCGCGATGTTCTTCGTCTCGGGCCTTAACGAGCGCGCCGAACGGCGTGAACATGCGCATCGCGCGTTCGAACATCTGCATGTTCTGGCGTGCGATCGACTCGAACTCTTTCAGCATGTTCTTGCCGCCGAACGCGGACTGCACCTGGTCGCGGATGCGCTCGTGGTTGCGCGAGAACGAGTCCATGCTGAGGTTCAGATAGCCCGGAACGAGCGCCTGCATGCTGTCGCCGTAGAAGCGGATCAGCTGGCGCAGGAATTGGATCGGCAGAAGCTGCTGTCCGCCCTTGCCCTCTTCTTCGAAGATGATCTGCGTCAGCACCGAGCGGGTGATGTCTTCGCCGGTCTTGGCGTCGTAGACGTTGAACTCCTGACCGCGTTTGACCATGTCGGCCAAGTGGTCGAGCGTGACGTAGCTCGAGGTCGCGGTGTTGTAGAGACGCCGGTTCGCGTACTTCTTGATCGTGACCGGATCGTGGTTCGGCATCGTCATCGAAAGGCCTCTGGTCGCGGGCGATATTGCGCCGCAGTGGCGTCTTTGCTGCGCAGCATAGTACGCCAGAGCGGCGGGGTTTCCTACCGCAGATGCGTTAAGGGGCCGCTCACGGCGCGATCAAATCCGGCGCAAAACCCCTGAATCCGCCTTGGCCCGGCGGTGCCGCCCATGCCAATGTCAGCGTTAACGGGACCTGAAATTCCGCCCTTCTCGAGGAGAATGCCTGTCATGACAGATGTCGCCATTGTTGCAGCTGCACGCACGCCCGTCGGCTCGTTCAACGGAGCTTTCGCCAATTTGCCCGCGCACGATTTGGGCAAGGTCGCGATCAAGGAAGTTCTGAAGCGTGCGAAGGTCGACGCGAAAGAGGTGAGCGAGGTCATCCTCGGGCAGATCCTGTCCGCGGCGCAGGGGCAGAACCCGGCGCGCCAGGCGTCGATCAATTCCGGCATTCCGGTCGAGGTGCCGGCGTGGGGCGTCAATCAGCTCTGCGGCTCGGGCTTGCGGGCGGTCGCGCTCGGGTATCAGGCGATCGTCAATGGCGACTCCACGATCGTGGTTGCGGGCGGGCAAGAGTCCATGTCGATGGCACCGCATGCCGCGTATTTGCGTGCGGGGCAGAAGATGGGCGGGCTCGAGTTCGTCGACACGATGATCAAGGACGGGTTGATGGACGTGTTCAACGGCTATCACATGGGCAACACGGCCGAGAACGTCGCCAAGGAATGGCAGATCAC
>CAZLRW010000060.1:21550-22914 GCA_964561925.1 uncultured Flavobacteriaceae bacterium | reverse complement strand
GGCGAATTCGGCTGCTTCCTGCAGCTCGCGCATAATTGGGCGGACTTCGAGGCGACGAAGAAATCCTACGAATTGTGGCAGCGGCACGTGACGCCCGTCATCAACAAGGCGAACGTCAACCGGCAGGACAGCTTCGACGACGCGGCGAAGCACTCCGAGAAGTATATCGGCGCGGCGATGGGTGCGGCCATGGCCACGATCCAGAAGCACGCGATGGAGCAGGCGGCGAAGGAGAAGAAGCCGGCCGCCGAATAGGAGACACGATGGGCGCGATGCAGGCGTACAACGGCGGGTGTCATTGCGGGGCGTTGAGCTTGCGCTTCGAGACCGCAGTTGCGCCGGCGTCGCTGCAGCGGCGGGCGTGTCAGTGTTCGTTCTGCCGCTCGCATGGGGCGCTGACGATCAGCGATGCCGATGGGGCTTTGCGCATCGACGCGAAGGCGGACGCGTTGGTGCGCTATCGTTTCGGGTTGAAGACAGCGGACTTTCTGATCTGCGCGCGGTGCGGCGTCTATGTCGGCGCCGTGTTCGGCGACGGCGAGGATGCGTGGGGGATCGTGAACGCGAACGTGCTTCACGACCGCGCGTCGTTCACAGCGCCGATCGAGGCGATCTCCTACGACAACGAGACCGTGTCATCGCGCGGCGAGCGGCGGAAGTCGCGCTGGACGCCGGTTGAGGCATTCAACGTTTGAGGCGTGCGTACACGTCCGGATCACGGCGCTCCATGATGCGCTCGGGACGATCGAGGGGCGTGAAGCCGAATTGCGCGTAGAGACCGTGTGCGTCCCACGTCGCAAGCAGCCAGCGTCGAAGGTCTTGCAATTCCGGATGCGCGAGGATCTGGGCCATCAAGGTTTTCGATAAGCCTTTGCCGCGGTGAGCTTCCAGAACGAAGACATCGGCGAGGTAGGCAAACGTCGCTTTGTCGGCGATCACGCGGGCGAAGCCGACTTGCGCGCCGTTGCCATCGTATATGCCGAAGCAAAGGGCGTTTTCGATCGAGCGCTCAACCACGTCGCGCGGTACGCCTTTCGCCCAATAGCTGTCTTCAGAGAGCCAGCGGTGGATCAGCGCGACGTCGAGGCGGGCGCGGTCGGTGGAGATTTCGTAGTCTGTCACGGTCGATTGATCCTGGGAGCGCCGGCACCTTGCCGGCACTCAGCCACGCAAGAAAGAGCCGGCAGGATGCCGGCGCTCCCAGGCTTAGACTAGAGCCTTATCTCGCCCGCGAGGATGCGGTCGTAGAGTTCGGGGGTTAGGGCCACGTAGTTGCTTGTGACGGGATCGAGGAAATAGAGCGGGTCCTTTACGGCGCGCGGGTCGTAGCCTTCCTTCACGAGTTCGACCTTGCGGTGCTTGAA
>CAZLRW010000060.1:11489-21450 GCA_964561925.1 uncultured Flavobacteriaceae bacterium | reverse complement strand
TTACGGCGCGCGGGTCGTAGCCTTCCTTCACGAGTTCGACCTTGCGGTGCTTGAAGGTGCCGGTGATTTCGATTTCGCCCTGCAGGCGCAGGAAGATCGGGCGCGCATAGGCGGGCAAGTTCTTCGCCAGGTGCTCCTTGAACTTCGCAAGGTCGAGCGCGCCTTCGGTGACGAGCGAGGCCATGCCGGCGCGGCCGTCGGTGCCGGGCACCTTCACGCCGTAGACATTCGCTTCCTTGATGCCCGGGAAGACGGAGATCGCCTCGGCCACTTCGCTCGTCGCGACGTTCTCGCCCTTCCAGCGGAACGTGTCGCCGATGCGGTCGACGAAGAAGTAGTAGCCGAGCGCGTCGCGGCGCAAGAGGTCGCCGGTGCGGAACCAGGCGTCGCCCTTTGCGAAGACGTCGCGCAGGATTTTCTTCTCGGTGTCCGTGCCCTTCGAGTAGCCCTCGAAGCGGCCGCGTTCTTCGTCGATCATGCCGATCGCCTCGCCCACCTCGTCGGGCTTGCATTCGATGCAGAAGCCGTCGGGTCCGCGCACCGGTTGCTCGTGTTCGACGTCGAAGAGCACGAGGCGCGTCTTCAGCGTGTTGCGCATGTAGTTCGGAATGCGTCCGACCGAACCGACGACGCCGTCGAGATTGACGAGCGCGACGTTGCCTTCGGTCGCGCCGTAGAACTCGATGATGCGCGGGATGCGGAAGCGCGCCTTGAAGGCCGGCCAGATTTCGGGTCTGAGGCCGTTGCCCATGACGACGCGCAGTTTGTGCTTGCGCTCCAGCGGATGAGGCGGCGCGTTCAGAAGATAGCGGCAGAGTTCGCCGATGTACTCGAACTGCGTTGCGCCGTATTTGCGGCAATCGTCCCAGAATTGGGTCGCCGAAAACTTGCGGCGGATGATGACGGAACCGCCGACCGTCAACGTCGAGCCGATCGCGCAGACGCCGCCCGCCGAGTGATAGAGCGGCAGCACGACATACATGCGGTCGCGCTCCGTCGATTTCATGGCGGAGGCGAAGGAATGCATCATCGTCTGGATGCGCAGATGGCTCATGTTCGCGGCCTTGGGCAGACCGGTCGTGCCGGAGGTGTAGATGTAGAAGCACTTGTCGCCGGCGGTCAGGCCCTTGCGCACGTCCTTGGGCAGGGCCGCATCCGATTGTTTGGCGAGCGCGGCGTCGAGGTTCTCGGTACCCTGGACGAGGCCGCCGGTCGTCCACACTTTCGGGCGTTCCTGCATGTCGTCGGTGGCGGAGGCGTAGTTCTCGGCGAGTTCCGCGCCCATGACGAGGTGCTTGGCGCCGGAGATCGTCAGGCTGTGGGCGAGCGCGCGTTCGCGCAGGTTCGTGTTGATGAGCGCAACCGTGACGCCGATCTTCACGAGGCCCGTCCAGGCGAACAAATACTCGGGCCGGTTTTCCATCAGAAGCGCGACGGCGTCGCCCTTCTTCATGCCCAGCGATTGCGCCCAGCGTGCATAGCGGTTCGCGTGCGCGTCATATTCCTTATAGGTGTAGCGCTTGTCCTCGAACCAGATCGCGACGTTGTTCGGGCGCTTTGCCGCCCAGCCTTCGATGATGTCGGCGACCGTGTTCGGGGAGTCCGGTTTGATCTTGCCCACCCGCCGCAGAAGGCGGGTCATGCTGCCAACAAATCTCAGTTCGCGACCGATCGCGCCAATAAAGCCCACTTAAGCCGTTCCCCTTCACGAAGCGAAGTTGCCGTAGCACCGGCACTTTCGGTTATGTTCTTGCCGTTCCCCTCGCGACATAGGGGGCAGGCGACGGGCGGTCAATCGAACTTTCCATGAACGAAATCACGGAAGCGAACTGGGCGCTGGCGCGGGAACTCGATCTCAGCGGACTGAAATGTCCACTGCCGGCGTTATTGACCGAGCGGGCGCTGCGCGGGCTGGCCGACGGGGCGCTGCTTGCGGTGACCGCCACCGATCCGATGGCGCCGCTGGATCTCAAGCACCTGTGTCAGCGTGACGGGCATTCGGTCCTTGAGGAGCGCCAAAACGACACCGGGGCCCTGCGGCTTCTCATTCGCCGCGGGCCCCGGGTGTCCAACTGAAATCGCGCTGGTTTTAAGCGAACGCGATGTTGCCGATCGTCGCGGCCGCGAAGCCCAAGAACAGAACGATCGCGATCGCCGAAAACGTCACGGCCGAGGTCAAGGTCTGCATTGTCAGTCTCCTGTCGTCTCTGAGGGGTTCAAATCTGAGGGTTCAAAAAGTTCGATTGCTCGGGGGGCGGCCGTTACGTGGCGAGCGCCTGGATGGGCATCGCCACCGTCATCGCCGCGTAAATCACGAACGCGACAGCCGACCATTCCAACATCGTCGTCAGCGTTTTCATTGCCGTCTCTCCTTTGTCTCTCGGCCCTTCGGGGTCCTGCGGGCGGGCCGGGTGTCTTCCGTGCTGATGAGCTAGTATGTTGTTTGCACTACTGTGAATTCAACTGCACTAGCTGCATGCGAGGTCTGCGGGCGGCGCATGCCTCGAATTCGACACAAAATTATCCAGCAAATTCAATGTGTTGAGTATTTCTTCGCGGTAACGCCCCGTTAATCTTGTTCACGAGCCCGATAGGTACTACTTACTTTCTGGTTAGTTATTTATTGGCATGAGCGACCAGGCGAAGTCTCAGAAGTGGCAGCGGCGCAAGGATGCGCGGCCGGCCGAGTTGCTGGATGCGGCGTTGGCCGAATTCTTCGAGAAGGGGTTTGCGGCCGCCCGGCTGGAGGACATCGCCCAGCGCGCGGGCGTCAGCAAAGGCACCGTCTATCTCTACTTCGACAGCAAGGACGACATGTTCGAGGCGCTGGTGCGGGCGATCCCGCAAGCGAACGTCGAACAGCTGCAGGCGGTCGCGGCGGACAGCTCCGTGCCCGCCGAGGTCATGCTCGCACGGGTGCTTTCCGCGATCGGCGGTTTCCTACGCGACGAACGGATGAGCAAGTTTCCACGCCTGGTCATCGGCGAGGCGGGGCGGTTTCCAAAGCTCGCGGAAACCTACAAGCGCGAAGTGATCTCGCGCGGGATCGGCGTGCTCGCCACGCTGATCGAGCGCGGCATCGCCGAGGGTTCGTTCCGCGACGTCGATGCCAAGGCCGCCGCCTACACCGCGATGTCCGGACTTCTGTTCGTGGCGCTGTGGCGCACGACGTTCGAGCGCTTCGACGACGAACCGCTCGACGTGGAGCGGTTCGTCACCCAGCACATCGACACTTTCCTGCGAGGCATCAAGCGATGAAGCGGGTTCTTGCGATCGCGCTCGGCGCGCTGTTTCTCTCGGCTTGCGAAGACGAGCCTCCGCCGGCCGTCAACGGTTATGTCGAGGCCGACTATGTCTATGTCGGCGCGCCGGACGGCGGTTGGGTCACGAGCGTTGCCGTCGTGCGCGGCGGCCACGCGAAGGCGGGCGACCTGCTCTTCACGCTGGATGCCGAGGCGCAAACCGCCCAGCGCGATCAGGCGGCGGCGCAGGTCGCGCAGGCCGAGGCGCAGCTCGCCAACGCGCGCAAAGGACGCCGGGCGGACGAAATCGCGGCGCTCGAGGCGTCCGCCGGACAGGCGCGCGCGAACCTCGCGCTTGCCGCGCGCGATCTGCAGCGCGCGAAGGACCTGCGCCGGCGCGGCTTCGTTTCGCAGGCGGCGCTCGATGCGCGCCAAGCTCAACACGACGTCGCCGCCGAGCAGATGCGTCAGCTCGAAGCCAATCTCGCGCTCGCGCGCAAGGGTCAACGTTCGGACGAGATCGCGGCGGCGGAAGCGAACGTGGCGGCGGCGAAGGCAACGCTTGCGCGAGCGGAATACGCGCTCGAGCAGCGGCGCGTTCGGGCGAAGGTCGCGGGCCGCGTCGAGGACACGCTGCGGCGCGCGGGCGAGTTCGTGCCGCCGGGCGGCGCGGTCGTGCAGATGCTGCCGCCGGAGAACGTGAAGGTACGCTTCTTCGTACCCGAACCCCGGCGCGCAAATCTGAACGTCGGGAGCACGGTGGGGGTCGGCTGCAGCGGATGCGCTCAAGGTCTGAAAGCGCGCGTCACGTTCGTCGCCGCCGAAGCCGAGTTCACGCCGCCCGTCATCTACAGCGTCGGTTCGCGCGAGAAGCTCGTTTGGATGGTCGAGGCGAGACTGGACGGCGGCGTCTTGAGTCCCGGCCAACCTGTGGACGTCACGCTGCCGTGAGCCAGCCGCTCGCCATCGACGTCGCCGACCTGACGAAGCGCTTCGCCGGACGAACGGTCGTCGACAAATTCTCGATCCAAGTGCCGCGCGGGCAAGTGTGGGGGTTCCTCGGTCCCAACGGCAGCGGCAAGACGACGACGATCCGCATGCTGTGCGGCCTGTTGGTTCCCGACAGCGGGACCGGCACGTGCCTGGGCTACGACATCCGCCGCGAGAGCGCGGTGATCAAACGCAATGTCGGCTACATGACACAGAAGTTCTCGTTCTACGAGGACCTGTCGATCCGCGAGAATTTGGACTTCGTCGCGCGCGTCTACGAGACGGAGCGGCGGCGCGAGGTGGTGACGCAGGCGATCGAACGGCTCGGCCTTGCGAAGCGTCGGGAGCAGCTCGCGGGAACGCTGTCGGGCGGTTGGAAGCAGCGCTTGGCGCTCGCGGCCTGCATCCTGCACCGGCCGCAATTGCTGCTGCTCGACGAACCGACGGCCGGTGTCGATCCGCAGGCGCGGCGCGATTTTTGGGACCAAATCCACCAGCTCGCCGGCCAAGGGCTCACCGTGCTCGTCTCGACGCATTACATGGACGAGGCCGAACGCTGCGATCGCATCGTCTATTTGGCCTACGGCACGGTGCTCGCGCGCGGGACGGTGGACGAGGTGATCGCGGGGTCGGGACTGACGACCTGGATCGTTCAAGGTGAGGACGTGCGTAGCCTTGCAGCCGAACTGCGCGACCGGCCGGGCGTCGATCAAGTGTCGGTGTTCGGCGTGACGCTTCACGTCAGCAGCAAGGACGAAGCGGCGCTTGAACTGGCGATCGCGCCCTACCGCGCGCGGCCGGGCTTCACGTGGGCGAAGTCGCAGCCGAGCCTTGAGGACGTGTTCATCCATCTCATGGCGCCATTCCGGGAGCAGACGAGTTAGCGCGATGGTCGATCTTGCGAGTCAGCGGCTCCCCATCCCTGCCCGTCCCCGCAAGGGAGAGGGGGAGTGATGTTCGGCATCTCACTCGCGCGCATCACGGCGGTGTTCCTCAAAGAACTGATCCAAATGCGCCGCGACCGGCTGACGTTCGGGATGATCATCGGCATCCCGGTCATCCAACTCGTGCTGTTCGGATTTGCGATCAACTCGGACCCGAAGCACTTGCCGGCGGCGCTGAACGTGCAGGACGTGAGCGTCTATTCGCGCACGCTGGTACGCGCGCTCGAGAACACCGGCTATTTCCGCATCGAACACGTCGTCGCGCACGAAGCCGAGAGCGAGGCGCTGCTGGCGAGCGGCAAGGTGGCGTTCGTCATCCAGGTGCCGGCGTCGTTTGCACGCGATCTGGCGCGCGGCGACCGGCCGCGGATCCTGATCGAGGCGGACGCGAGCGACCCCTCGGCCGCAGCCAACGCGATCGCCGCCGTGGCGCAACTGCCGGCCGGCGTGTTCAACCGCGACATGACGGGCGCGCTGGCGCCGCTGCGCGGCACGCCGCCGCCGTTCGAGGTCGTCGTGCACCGGCGTTACAATCCGGACGGCATCTCCTCCTACAACGTCGTGCCGGGGCTCATCGGCGTGATCCTCACGATGACAATGGTGTTGATCACCGCGCTCGCGGTCACGCGCGAGGTCGAGCGCGGCACGATGGAAAACCTGCTCGCGATGCCGCTGCAGCCGTTCGAGGTGATGGCGGGCAAAATCCTGCCGTACATTATCGTGGGTTACATCCAGGTCACGGTCGTTCTTCTGGCGGCGTTGTTCCTGTTCGGCGTGCCGATGAAGGGATCGCTTTTCGATCTTTCAATCGCACTCGCCGCGTTTATCGCGGCCAACCTCGCGGTTGGGTTCACGATTTCGACGGTCGCGGCCAATCAGCTGCAAGCGATGCAGATGACGTTCTTCTTTTTCCTGCCGTCGATCCTGCTTTCCGGGTTCATGTTCCCGTTCCGCGGCATGCCGGAATGGGCGCAGTGGATCGGCGAGGTTCTACCGAACACGCATTTCATGCGCATCGTGCGCGGGGTGATGCTCAAGGGCAATTCGCTGAGCGAGATGGTCAACGATTTGTGGCCGCTCGTCGCGTTCATGCTGGGGGCGATGGCGATCGCGTTGTTGCGGTACCGGCGCACGCTCGATTAACCCGGCGGCAACCATGTTGCAGACGGGCGCGGGCGCAATTCCTGGTCCGTTGCAGTTTGAATTAAAACCCTCTTCACATTTGAACGGTCTTTGAAATAGGCCGCCCCCATGCTCGTGCGACGCAACCATGGAGCTCGCCCGTGCGCCGCTATGTCCTCGTTTCTGCCAGTTCCCTTCGTGCGCTGGCCCTCAGCCTCGGCGGATAGACCCATGACGTCGCGCGTCTTTTCCCGTTCGCTTCTTGCGGCCGCCCTGGCGCTCAGCCTCGGTGGGTGCGCCAGCGACTTCAAGGACCCAGGACCGGCCGCGCGGTTCTCGGGCAGCGCTTCGCCCCGGGTGGTCCGGGGGCCGGAGCCGCTCCAGTGCGTGCCTTACGCGCGGGTGCATTCGGGGGTCGGGATCTGGGGCGACGCCCACACGTGGTGGTCCAAGGCTGCAGGCCGGTTCGACCGGTCGTCCAGCCCCGAGGAGGGGGCGGTCATGGTCATGCGCGGCCATGGCGGCGGCGCGCGCGGGCACGTTGCGGTCGTGCGGCGGGTGATCAACGACCGCGAGATCGTGGTCGACCACGCAAACTGGCTGAACGGCGGGGAAATCGGGCTCGACAACCCGGTGCTTGACGTTTCGGAGGACAACGACTGGTCGAAGGTCCGGGTCTGGTACGCCCCGGGCGGCCACTTCGGCGGGCGGGTCTACGCGGTCGAGGGTTTTATCCTCAGCCCCAGCTCGGAGCAGCGTATCGCCTGGCGCTGACCGGGCCACAGCGCCAACCTTTTCGCACCTGCGTGCACCACATCTTGTGGCCAACCCCTCGCGAAATCGGCATATGTATTACCATAAGTTAACAGTAATGAATCATTAAGTTGACTCCGTCAGCCTCCATCGGCACCAAGCCCCGCCTATCGGGGGACCATCGGTCTTGGCAGTCGAGGAGAGCATCGTTTGAGAAATGACGCGAAAAGTTGCTTGGCGGTTCTCCTTGCCGCCGGCGTCAGTCTTTCCGGCTGCGGCGCAATTCAATCCGATGTCTCAACAGTATTGTTAGGTCGTCCTTCTTCGACGACTTCGGACGACGCTCAAATCTTGTTGCGCGGCACGACCGAAGGGTCGACTGCGAATTTCTTGCCCCGCATGAAGCCCGTGGAGGCGGACCGGTCGGTGCTCGCTCTTGTGCAGCCGCACATCCGGGACACGGAGGCGCCGCTCCAATGCGTTCCCTTTGCGCGCGAAGCCTCGGGCATCTCCATCTACGGCGACGCGAAACACTGGTGGAAACTTGCCGCCGGCAAGTATCCCCGCACGCGCCGGCCCCAGGAGGGGGCGGTGTTCGTGATGAAAGGGTACCGGTCGAGTCGCCGGGGGCACGTTGCCTACGTCAAACAAGTGTTGGACGAACGGACGATCGTCGTCGACCACGCCAACTGGGGCAATGACGGGCGGATCCATGTCGACGCCCCGGTGCGCGACGAAAGCCCGAACAACGACTGGAGCAAGGTCCGGGTTTGGTACCCGCCCGCAAACGCCTGGGGGGCGCGGGTCTACCGGGCGAAGGGATTCATCCTGCCGACCACGGCAGTGGCCGAGGCGATCAAACCTTAAGCCGCCCGCGAAACACGCGAACCGATCTCAGCCGAGGCTTCGACGAAGAGGTCCCGGACCGTCTGCAGCATCTGCGGCGAGGACTGCGTCTCAAGCGCTGCGGCAGCCTCTGCAAGCCGGATCGCTCCGAGTAGACGCGCGGCCCCTTTGAGCGAGTGTGCACGGCGGCGCAGCGCTTCGCCGTCACCGCGTTTGAGATCGGCCTGCATGGCTTCGATCTCGCGCGCTTGGTTCGTCACGAACGTGGCGGCGAGCTTCTTCAGTGCGTCCCACGGCATGTCTTGACGCAGATCGTCCCAGGCTTGCGCATCGAACGCGGCGGCGGCGGTGTGGGCTCGCGGCGCCGAAGCGCCCTGCCCCTCCGCCGCGCGGCCACCAAGATGGCGCGACAGCGCCGCTTCGAGGGCGGCGCGGCGGATGGGTTTGGTCAGATGCTCGTTCATGCCCGCGTCTTTGCAGCGCGCCGCATCTTCGACGAATGCGTTCGCGGTCAGTGCCAGAATCGGCTTCGTGCGGTTCGGTCCCGCGGTCGCGCGGATGTGGCGGGTCGCCTCGAGCCCGTCCATCTCGGGCATCTGCATGTCCATCAGAATGAGGTCGAAGCTCTTGGACGCTGCGGCGCGGACGGCCTCGAGGCCGGTGCGCGCGGCCGTCACGCTGCAGCCCATTTGATTCAGCATCGTGTTGGCGGCGAGCAGATTCGTTTCGTTGTCTTCCACAAGCAGGATCCGAGCGCCGGCCAGCGCACCGTCGCGGCGGGCCGCGCCTTCGTTCCGGACCGCGGCCGTGTCGGTGACGGCGGCGGCGAGCGCTTCGAGCAGCGCGCCCTGCAGCAGCGGCTTGAACAGAACCGCGTCGAACTGCGTGCCTTGGCCCGCCGATACGGTGACACCGTGGCTGATCGAGGAGCAAAGAATTAGCCTCACCGTGCGGCCGGCCTCCAGCCGGCGGATCGCTTCGGCGACTTCGTGGCCGGTTTGGCCAGGCATGTGGCGATCGAGCAAGACGATGTCGAAGGGCCGTCCCGCGTTCGCCGCTTCGTCGATCGCAATCAACGCGGCAAGGCCGTCGTTGACCGTTACGGTGTGCATGTTCCAGCGGCCCAGCCGGCGGGCGAGAATCTCGCGGTTCAGGGCGAGGTCGTCGACGATCAGCGCGCGCTTGCCCGCGAGCATCGTCGCGTCGGCCGCCGCCGGCGAAGGCGCCAGCGGCAAAACGAGTTGCACGAGAAAGAGCGAGCCCTTGCCTTCTTCGCTTTCGACGGAGACGCGGCCGCCCATCGCAGCAACGATTTCCTTGCAGATCGCAAGACCAAGCCCCGTCCCGCCGAAGCGGCGCGTGATGCTGTCGTCGCCCTGGGCGAACTTCTGGAAGAGCTTCGCCTTGGCTTCGGCGGTCATGCCGATGCCGGTGTCGCGCACCGCAATGTCGAGCGCGCGGTCGAGCCCGTCTCCCGAGGGCGAGCGGACCTCGACGGTGATGACGCCCTTTTCGGTGAACTTGACCGCGTTGCCGATCAGGTTGAGCAGCACTTGGCGCAAGCGGGTCGGATCGCCGCGATAGGCGCCTTCGGCTTCGGCATCGACGTCGATGCAGATTTCGACGCCGCGGGCGTGGGCTTTGGCGGCGAAGGTCTGTGCCGCGCTTTCGACCAGCGGCACGAGGTCGAAGGGCACGTTCTCGAGCGAGAGCGCGTTCGCCTCGAGCTTCGAAATGTCGAGGATGTTTCCGATGACTTGAAGCAGCTGATCGGCGGAGGCGCGCGCGGTTTCGGCCTGGACGCGCTGTTCGTGACTGAGATCGGAGTCGAGAAGGATGTCGATCATGCCGATCACGCCGTTCAGCGGCGTACGGATTTCGTGGCTCATGTTCGCGAGGAACGCGGACTTCGCGGCGTTCGCCTGTTCGGCGGCGATCTTCGCCTGCTCGAGGGCGGCATGGGTGCGGGAGATGTGCTCGATCTTCTCCTGCAGCTCGCGGCGGTGGGCTTCGAGGTCGGCGACATAGCGGCCGCGCTCGGCCTCGCCCACCTGCCATAGGCGG
>CAZLRW010000060.1:0-11389 GCA_964561925.1 uncultured Flavobacteriaceae bacterium | reverse complement strand
TTCGAGGTCGGCGACATAGCGGCCGCGCTCGGCCTCGCCCACCTGCCATAGGCGGTTGATGGAGCGGGCGTAGAAGAAGCTGCCGATCACAAGCAGGACGATTGCGCCCGCGAAAACCGCCTGGGCCGCCTGCAGGCGGTTCGCCATGGCGTGGAGTTCGCCGAGGCTTACGGCGTGGCTTTCGATGACCTGCTGCAAAATGCCGGTGATCGCGGCACTGCCGTTCGCGAATGCACGGTCGACCCGAACCATCTCACGCGCGGCGTCGTCGAGGCGGCCCTCACCGTAGAAATCGAGCACGACGTGCGTGATCTGCGCCATTTCGATCGCGATGACGTCGATCGACTGGAGCTTGCGCGCCATCGGCGAGGTCGCGAGTTCGCCCTCGACGACCGGCGCGAAACGGTCGCGCACGCTCGACAAGGCTTGACCGAACTCTGCCTCCGCCGCCGCAAGCGCGCGCCGCTCGGCGAGGACGTCGCGCGACAGAAAGACAGAGTTCGCAGGCGAATCCAGGTGCGACATCACCTGGCGGAGCTTCATCAGTTCCTCGACGCGCTCGTTCCACATTGCGGCTTCGGCGCGCTGGCGCTGCAGCGTGAAGAACGTGAATTGGCTGATGCTCAGCGCGCCCAGCGCCGTGACGATGTTGAGTGCCGCGAGCAGGGCGAAAAGGCGGGTTAAACGCGCGCGAGACGCGGTCGAGTGCGCGACGGCTTCCAGACCCGGGGATGGATCTTTCATGGCGCCTCGCCGCGATCTAAGCGGCGCTTTCGGCGCGGCGGGCGGCCGCCTTCGCGAGCAGCGCGTCAACGCGGGCGCGAAGCGCCAACGGCCGGAACGGCTTTTCGATCACGTCGTCCGCGCCGAGCGCGCTCGCGGCGACGAGCAGCGGCCCCTTCAGCGTGGCAAGGCCCGCGGTCATCGCAAGAACGGGTATGCGGCTGTACGATTCGCGGATCGCGCGGATGACCTCCAGCCCGTCCTTCCCCGGCATCACGAGGTCGGTCACGACGAGGTCGATCGCGGAATCCTGTTTCAGACAGGCGAGCGCCTCGTCGCCGTTCAGCGCGAAGACGAGCACGTGGCCGCTGTCGGTGAATGCGACCTCGGCCACCTGGCGGTAGAGGTCGTCGTCCTCGCAGATCAGAATCTTCGCCACATCGGACCCCGTGAGCGCGTTAGGACCTGATTCATCATTGATCCTTCCTTTCCACTATCGCGCGAATGTGCCAAAGAGCCGTTAAGGTCTGTCGTTTCTTGCGCTAACAAACGATGAACGGAGTTTTGGTGACACAGTCGCTTCGCCATCATCCGGATTTCGAGCGGCTGTGGGCCGCGCAGGCGGTGAGCGCGGTCGGCGACCGGATCACGCGCACCGCGCTACCGATCATCGCGATTTCCTTTCTGAACGCGTCGGCCTCGTGGGTGGCGGTGCTCAGCGCCATGGCGATCGCGCCAGGGGTGATCGTCGCGCTGTTCGCGGCGGGCTTCATCGACCGGTCGCGGAAGCGGCCGCTGCTGATCGCCACGGACGTCGTGCGGGCGGGGCTGCTTTTGACCATCCCCGTCGCGGCGATGGCGGGCATTCTCACAATGGCACACTTGATCGCGGTCGCCGCGCTGACGGGGGCGGCCGGCGCGGTCTTCTTCATCGCGAAGTCCGCCTATCTGCCCCGACTGGTCGCGACCGATCAGCTGGTCGAGGGGAACACGAAGCTGCAGACGACGGATGCGGTCGCCGAAATCGCGGGGCCGAGCGCGGCGGGCATTCTCATACAGGCGGTGACGGCGCCGGTCGCGATCGTGGCCGACGCGCTGTCGTTTCTATGGTCGGCGTGGTGGCTCAGGCGGATCGAAGCCGAGGAAGCGACGGCGCCGCCTGCGGCGGCCGATCGCCAGCCGTTCAGCGATATCGCCGACGGGTGGCGCGCGTGCCGGGCACAGCCGGCCGTGTTCGCGTTGCTGCTGGCGGAGGGCACGTTCGGGCTCTTCGCCGGATTCTTCTCGGCGATCTACATGCTCTATGCGCTGCGCACGCTGGAGCTCAGCGAGGCCGTCGTCGGCGTCGTCATCGGGGTCGGCGGCGTCGGGGCGCTTTGGGGGGCGTTGGCGGCTGCGCCGCTTGCGCGCCTGTTCGGCTATGGCCGCGCGATCGTCCTCAGTTTGGGGATGTGGATCGCCGCCTGTGTTCTTATCCCCATGGCCGAGGGGCAAGGCACGCTTACGATTCCCTTCCTCGTCGGTCAGCAGCTGATCGGCGACGGGTTCCTGGCGGCGTTCATGATTCTGGGCGTAAGTGTTCGGCAGACGGCGCTCGATCCCGATGTGCAGGCGCGCGCCGGTGCGACGTTCGAGGTCGTCGGCGGGCTTTCGCTCCCCGCGGGGGCTTTGATCGCGGGACCTCTCGCGGACGTTGTGGGGACAGGAACTGTGCTGTGGATCGCCATCGCAGGCGCACTGATTCCCTTGGCGATTCTTGCGTTTTCGCGGCTCGCCACGCTCGAAAAGCTCGACGACGTGCGGCTTTCGGCGTGATGCCCGGCACTTGACCTCGGCGACGGGCGCCCGGCACATTCCGCCCGAATTCGGCCGGGCGCCGATCTCGTCGTGCCCGGATCGCGCTCAAGGACCGCTCTCAAATCCGAGGATCAATCAGCATGACAAGCAGTCGCGTTGCGCGGCGTTCATGGCCCGCGCTCGTCGCCGCCGTCTTTCTCACCGCGTGCGGCGGTTCGTCGACGACACCGGCCGTCGACCCGCAACAAGTTCAGACGCGGCTCGACGAATTCGTCACCGCGCTCACCGCAAAGACGCCCGACAGCGAAGTCGTGGTCACGGCCGAGGGCAAAGCCAAGGTCGAGACCAAAGACGACGGCACGGTCGTGGGCACGCTTCCGCGGTTGACGGTGAAGGGCGACGACGGGAACACCGCCGTGCTTGAGCCCGTGACCGTGCGCTTTGCGAACGGCGGCGAGGGACGCGTCAACGTCGAGGCGGTGCTGCCGAACTCGCTGACCGTCAAGAAGCCGGACGGCAAAGTCGAAGGCGAGGTCAAGATCGGCAGCCAATCGCTGAAGGCGGTCTGGGTCGACAAGCTGCAGACGTTCGACAATGTGGACATGAAGCTCTCGAACCTCACGGCCACCTCGCCCGGCGAACCGGGCACGGGCAAGGTTGCCGAGATTTCGCTCACCGGCAAACTGGAGCCGAAGGGCGGCGGGCTCTATGACGGCAAGTACGAAGGCAAGATCGCGGGCTTCGTGGCCGACGATCCGGCGGAGAAGACCGCGATGAAGCTCGGCTCGATCGCGCTTTCCGGCACGATCGCCGGCGCGCGTATGGAAGCGTGGGCGGAGGCTGCGAAGGAAGCGGGGTACACGCTTGCCAACCCGAACCTCTTCAAGGTTTGGGCGGGTGGGCCGATCGATCCCAAGATGCTCGCCTTCATGAAGCGCATGCCGGAGTTCATGGGCACCGTCGACTATGCCTACGCGATCGACGGCATGGAAATGACCAAGGACGGCAAGCCGGAGTTCGCGCTCAAGACGGCCTCCTTCGGCTTCGGCGCGGGCGCCGACGGCCAGGGTGCGACGAAGCTGAAGATGAGCTTCGGCGCGGGCGGCATGTCGGCCGGCAGCGAGGCGGCGCTGTTGCCGCCGGAAGCCGACGTCCAGAACGCGACGATGGAGATCGAAGCGTCGGGCGTTCCGGGGCAAAAGCTCTGGGACATCTATGTCGACTCGCTGCCGCAGCTGCAGGCGGCGGCCGCCAAGGCCGCAGGCGACACGGCGACGGGCAAGGGCGACGCGACGACGGCGGGTGCCGCCGCCATGGAGCAAGTGGGCGGCGAGATTTCGGGCAAGTTCATGGAAGTCATGATGGCCTCGAAGCTCTCGCTCGCGCTCAACAAGCTCGACCTCATGACGCCGACCGCGAAGATGACGGGCAAGGGTCTTGCCAGCTATCTGCCGTCGGAAGGCATGCCGGAGGGCAAGGTATCACTGCGGTTCACCGGCATCGACGCCCTTGCCAAGGCGATGCAAGCCCGCGGCTCAAAGGACGAGATGGCTCAGCAGATCATGGGCATCGTCGCGGGCGTGCGCGCGATGGGCAAACCGGATCCGGCCTCCGCCAAGGACGACCGGGCCTATCTCATCGACATTCAGTTCACGAAGGACGGCAAGGTTCTGGCCAACGGGCAGAACCTGCTGCAGTAGATTTGTTCTTCGGCTTTACGACGTGGACGGGCCCGGCGACGGGCCCGTTTTCGTTCCGGCGGGCAGCGCGCCCTCCTCCGCCGTCAGCACGGCGTCGACGATGCGCAGGATTTCGGCGATGTCGTCGATCACGCTTCGCATGCGGGCGGGGTCGTTCAGCGGTTCGAACATCGAGCCGATCTCGAAGCGGTTCTCGCCTTCGATCGCGATCAAGAGATCGCCGTCCTGGAACGCGCATCTAAGCTTTGCGCCGTGAAGGCGTTGTTCGAGCGCGAGCAGGCGTTCCATGAACACGGGGTGGATCAGGTCGCGCGCCTCGACCTGGTCGTTCGAGTAGACTTCGAACGCGCGCTCGAGGCGGCTGTCGCCAAGGCCCACGCGCTGCAACGTCGTCATCCAACGATGAACGGTGTTGAAAAGGCCCGCATCGCGACGCACGACGGTGAGACCGTGAAAGCGCTTCGGGAAGGCAATTCGGATCACCTGGCCGCGAAAGACGGTAACCCAGCGGCTGCTGTTGCGCGATCGGACCTTGTTCTCCAAATGCGCGTCGAAGAAGCGGTAGGCGCAGCCGCGGTAGGCGCCTTCGAACAAGTCCTCGAACGTGTCGCGCTCGGCGCCCGGCAACAGCGACACGGTGCGAAAGCGCTCGATCTCGGACGTTGCGAAGGCGGCGGGCAGGTAGACCGTGCCGATTGCTTTTGCGATCGCGTCCAAGGACTCCGACTTCGTCCGCCGCGCGACCGCTTCGAGCGGCAGGTAGGCGACATAGCTGCCCGCGGCGAGCGTGAAACCGCCCCAGATCAGGCCGTCCCAGACGTCGCCGCCGCCGACAAGCCATCCCACGACAACGGCCACGGCCGCTGCGGCGATCATGCGCCAGATGAACTGACGAAGCGCGGCGCGGCGTTCGCCTTCGCGAGCCGCGAAAATCGGCGCGATGCGCCCGGCGTAGAGCGCATCGAATCCCGCCTCGTCCAGCGATAGGAGGTTGAGAGGCTTCTCGCTCATGCAAACTCCAAATCGTCTGCGCGCACCATGCACTTTCGGCAAGGTTCGCGCCAACAAGACAAACGACTTTTTCGGGAGGACATTGGATGAGCGCTCCAGGCGCCACGGTGGGCAGCGTGCCCAAGGCCGAGGAATTCACGACGGCCTACAAGGTCTATGTGCTGGTTCTCCTTCTGGCCGTCTACATCACGAACTACGCGGACCGCATGATCGTGTCGGTGCTGATGCCGGCGATCAAAGCGGAGTTTCAGGTTTCGGACACGGCGCTCGGGTTCCTCGCGGGCACGGCGTTTGCGATTTTCTACGCGACGCTGGGCGTGCCGATCGCGATCTGGGCGGACCGGGGCAACCGCAAACTCATCATTTCTCTGTCGGTCGCGATCTGGTCGGTGATGACCGCGGTGTGCGGGTTGGCGGCGAACTTCTGGCAGTTCGCGGCGGCACGCGTGGGCGTGGGCATCGGCGAGGCCGGCGGCAGCCCGCCGTCGCACGCGATCATCTCGGACCTCTTCACCGCCAAGACGCGGGCGACGGCGCTTTCCATCTTCGCGCTCGGCGTTCCGTTCGGGCTGTTCGTCGGCCTCTATGGCGGCGCGCAAGTCGCGGAGGCTTACGGCTGGCGTATGGCGTTCTACGTGCTGGGCCTGCCGGGGCTCATCCTTGCGGCTTTGGTGTGGTTCACGATCAAGGAACCGCGGCGCGGCGCGGCCGACGGCATCGCGCATACGGGCGAGGCGCCGCCGATCGAAGCGACGGTCGCGCATATCGTCAGCCAGCGTTCGCTCGTGCACGTGTTCATCGGCGCCACGATCACGACGCTGGTCGGGTATGCCGGCGTGCAGTGGTGGCCGACGTTCATGATCCGCTCGCACGGGCTTGCGATGACGGATTTGAGCTTGTTCTTGGCGCTCGTGTTCGGCGTGGCCGGCGGCGTGGGCACGTTCCTCGGCGGGTATCTCGCCGACACGTTTTCGCGCCACGACAAGAAGTGGATGCCGCGGGTGGTGACGATCGCGATCCTGATCGGCTTGCCGTTCGGTGTTGCGCTCTATCTCGTCGACAACTCGTTCCTTGTGTTTCTTCTCATCGGCGTTCCGGCGATGGCGGGCGCGGTCTATCTGCCGCCGACCTATGCGATGACGCAGGGGCTGGTCGAGGTGCGCATGCGCACGGTCGCCTCGGCGCTGCTGCTCTTCGTGATCAACCTGATCGGGATGGGCCTCGGGCCGCTGCTTGCGGGCGCGATCAGCGATTACCTGAAGCCTGCGTACGGCGACGATGCGCTCGCCTATGCGCTGCTCATCCTCACGTTCCTCAATATCTGGGCGGCTTGGCACTATTGGGTGGCGGGCAGGTACTATGAGAACGATCTACAGCGGATCACCAAGGCGGGTTGACCCGCAACTTGATCTCGGCACCGGTCCGAATGCCGATGCCGATTGACACGAGTTGCCGATCGCTTGTTGAGGTTAACCTCCCGACCAGGGACGCATCCACCGGCGCGAGAAAACCTCGACTGAGGTTCGCTTCAAGCACGCTTGAGGGCGCTGTCCGGTGCGGCTAGGCTCCACCTTTAATGGCATCACGAGGCAGGCGAATCGTGTGGAACTGGACAATCGCCTATCTACTTGTTCTCGCGTTTGCGATCGTCACCATTGCCCAAGCCGGGACCGGCTGGTCTCAAACGGCTGGCGGGATGGAAGCAGAGCTGTACGTCTTGTCGTGCGGTGTTGCCGAAGCCCCAAACAACACCCATGCGAGGCGTTCGCGCCGCACTCGCGCAAGTGCGCGCACCGGCACTGGTTCGCTCGGCAAAAGCCGCATCGAAGACAACGAAACTCGATCCGAATGGGAGAAGATGGAATTCTCCAGCACCGGCGAGATCCAAGCCTTTGCGGATGAGGCGCGAGCCGCGTTCTGCCGGCTCGACATGAATCACGATGTCGAGTGGCTGGCGACCGCACATGGGTGGCCGCAGAACGAACTCTTGGTGATGTCCGACCGCGAAGGCAGCGCACTGAAGGGCATCGCGACCTTCCTGGTGTCCCGAGCTCCGCTGGTCTACTCGCTTGGCAGCCTCGTTCTGGCGCGTCAAAGCGTTCGCCAGTTGAAGCTGTTTCAGGGAATGACTTCGAGCCACAGAGATCGCGCATCGGCGATCGACAAGTGCCTGAACGCGCTGTCCAAGGTGATCGCCGGCAGCGACGTCATCTTCATTGGAGCCATACCGATCGGTTCGGAACTCCATCAGGTTCTGCGTGACCGGCATAGTCTCGCACGCCGCGCGTTTCACATCTTGCCTTGGGGGGGCGAGACCCAGCATTGCCGGATTCGATGGTCAGGCAACTACGAGCAGTATCTCGCGTCGCTGGGCAAAGTCACGCGCAAAGATCTCCGGCGCTCATCGCGGGCGCTATTTTCCAATCCCTCTCTGAAGTGCGAAGTGCGACGATTCCAAACGCCACACGATGTCGAGACCTTTCTAAGCGACGGAATCGAAATCTCCGACAAGACATATCAGAAACGCGACCTGGGCCTCGGGATTCGGCGCGGCGACGCGGTGGAACGCGTCATCCGCTTCGCAGCGGCTCGCAATGCCTTTCTCGGATACATTCTATACATCAACGGAGCGCCTGCGGCCTTTGAGTACGCCTTTGTTTGTGGCGGAACCTGCACGATGAAGCAGGCCGGCTACGATCCCGTATGGGCCCGGCATCACATAGGAAGCGTGTTGTTTTGCGAAGTTCTGCGTGACTTCGAAGGTATCGGTCTGGCCGCTGATCGATTGGACCTGATGCCCGATATCAACCTCTTCAAGCTTCGCACAACCAACGAGAAAGCGCAGATTCAACACGCCTACCTGTTTCCCAAAACGCTTACGGGAACAGTGCGTTTCGCTGCGCTGAGCCTCATCGATGCCGTATCGCGCGCCATCCGCCCTTTGATCAAGCGCGCAAGGGGCGACGAGCTTGATCGTTATCTGGCGCGCGCGAGTCGCGGATGGAGCAACGCCGGGGACAATCGCAACAACGAGACGTGATCTGTTGAATTGGCCCCTGAGCCGCGGCGGACGATGGTCGAGCGTCGAGTACTTACTCCGACGGCGCCGATACCCTTCGTTTGGCTTGCCGATGGGGCGCGGCTTAGCAGCGCGCCCTCCGACGCTCAACTCTTGTCGTACGTATGGAGCCAAATTCAGAACCCGCTGGCATTCGGCTACTTCGAGATCGCCCACGCCCGAGCAGGCGAGATTACACACGACGCACAGAACGGTGGGATGTTCGCGGCAGTGTTCGGATTTCGCATCGTGATAGACTTCGTTGGGGTCGGCTGGCCTTTTACAGGGTTGTTCGGCGCGTTCGGCCGGACCCGTCTTCAACGGCTGATCGATCAATACCAGTACGAGCGCATGAAACTCGTGCAGGCGAACCCGGTTGCGGCCACATCAACAGAGATCAAGCGGGCCGCTTAAGTCGGGCGCTGTATGAATGCGTCGACACGCTGCACCCGGGAGGTACCATGTTGGTTGTGCGTGATTGACAGATCTTTCTCGATCGTGGCGGATCGCAACAGCGATCGGCTTATGGCGCGCGCCAAACTGCGCAACGAAACGGTCTTCGGCGAAGCCATTCGAACCGAGGGCGCCGCTGTTCCGAGAGGCCGGAAACCTCTTAAAGGTTTCCCGTTTTCTTATCGAGGTTTGCCGTATCGCCTTTGTCGGCACACGGATGGAGATATCCCGACATCCAAAACTCCCGTCGTCGACGAAACACTTCGCAACATGTACATCGAGATTCGGAATGCGCCGTACGACGCGCGAGCTGGGGACGGGCGAATTTGAACGCTGTGGCGTAGCGCCGTCCGGCGATGACGCGTCAGCGCCAGAGGCCGAGGATGTCGGCGCAGTGGAGCACTTGCTCGCGCGGGGCGTCGGGCGACCAATAGACAATGCGCTCGCAGGTGCGCAGCGCCTCGGCGGCGGACGCGGAGGTTTCGCCGCGGCTCTTCGATCCCGTGCTTGCGCAGCCCGCCAGCGCGATCGCGCTGGCCAGGACCAAGATCTTCGTCAACGCGCGCATCGGATCTCCCTCAAGCGGGCGACGATTGCCCGGCGCGGGCGGGTGCGTCCACGGCCGCCGTCGCGAAGTCGCGGCGGCGCGCTCGCCGAGGTTGCGAGCGTAAACGCGGATACTGGGCGGTTTGCGGGCCGCCTGTGCTTTGCGCGCCACCTTGGCCCCGCGCGCGCGTGGTTATCGTGTCCCCAAGAGCCGGGCCGCCCGGCCGCGTGGGGGTATGTGATGTGGGGACGTTGGCTGGCGGCGCTTGGCGTCGCGTGTGCGTGCGGGCGCGCGCAGGCCCAGGATTCGACGGTGGTGTTCGAAGCGTCGGAGAGCACGCGCTTTTGGTGGACAGAGCTTGCGCAGTTCGACGATAGCCCCAAGGCGTGGGACGGCATCGTGAGCCCGGAAATCGCGGCCTCGCTGCGCGCGGTGTCGAGCGCGTTCGAGGCGCGGGTGGAAGTCGGCGCGCTGGCCGATCGCTTCGCGCACTTCGAAGACTTCGACGCGGATTCGCTTCGCGCGATGGTGCAGGCGGGCTTCACCGCCGGCGGGTGGACGGCGCTCGTCGAATGGGAGGGGTTCGACGTGTTCGAGCCCGGCATCGGCGATTTCTACATCGGCTTCAACACCTATGACCTGCGCCTCGGCCGGCCGTTCACGTTGCAGGTGCTGGACGGGCGGGCGGAGGGGCTTTTCTATCTGTCGCTCACCGGCGGCTATGTGGCCACGACGTGCGATCCGCTCGACAAGCATTTCGTCGAAGTCGAGCTCGAATGGGTGCAGCGGTTCGGCGGCGGCGTTGCGTTGGCGATCGCGCCGAAAATCGAACTGGCTGAGTATGCGCGCTTCCCCGGCGGCGGGCGGCGCGACGCGACGTTCGGCTTGCGCGTGGCGCCGACCTTGAACATCGCCGAGGGCGTAACGATCACGCTCGAAGGCCAAGCGACGGCTGCCGTCTCCACCGTCGCCGCGAAGACGGGCGAGAGTTGGGCGATTACGCCGATCGTACGTTTTCAAACGGCCTTATAAGGCGCGCGGCACTCTTTATTCCGGGCTCACTTGTGGCGGTCTCGGGGCAGACGCTGGCGAAGCAGGGTCTCTTGCCGGCGACCAGCCGGTGGGCGTATGCGAAGGGCCGGTGTAAGAAATTGCGCTGATCTAACCGCGCCGCAGGCACAGATTATTATTGCACCTGCGTCGCTGCGGCGACGCGCCGTTGCTCAATTCGGCTCTTGATGGTTGCTGGGAGGACGTCGGCGGGCGGCAGCGCCGCCGACTCCGCTATGAAGCGGTCGACCAGTGTGGCAACGAGCGGCGAAACCGTCGGGCGCGAAGCCAAGATCTTGTGTCCTCGTTGTTCCCTGTCGAACGCGGGGTTAGGTGTTCTTCGCAATTGCTGCGCGCGCCCGCGACAATGCCAACGGCACAGTTAGGCTGTCGCCCAAACGGGTGGCCGCGGCATGGACCTCAGCCGTCAAGCCCTCACGAGCGCGCGCCTCGGCGGTGGCGGCGGCGAACTTGATGGGCGGCTCGAGAACAACATTCCATTCTCGTATCCAACGCTGGGCGGACGCGAACAAGATCGTAGCTGCTTCCAGATCGCCGGTTGCGACGGCGAACTGCGCACAGAGGCAGATCGCGTCGGCGACTTCCTGATGAAAAGCGCGGCCCGCGATGCGGTCCAAGGCTTCGGTCAGGCAGACCCGCGCCGTATCGATGTCGCTTTCGCGCAGGGCTGCACCGGTCAGGCAGAGCCGCACGAGGATGCCGCGTTGGGCATGCCCGACAGCATCGTAGCCATCACGGGCGGCGCGCCACGCCGTGCGGCACGCCGCCAGGTCGCCAATTGCAAACAAGGCAAAGCCAAAGACTTCCCGACAAAATGCCAGCCCCCATGTATCGTTCGTCGACTGATGATAGGCCAGCGCCTCGGGCAGAATTTTGTACGCATCCTCAGGCCGACCCAACTCGATCAACGCCGTGGCGATGTTGTTGATGGTCTCAGCGATCCGGCCACGATGGTTGGCGCGTTGAAAGTGCGGAAGCGCTTTTTCGTAACACTCTTTTGCGGTCTGGTGGTCGCCCTCCATCCAGGCG
>CAZLRW010000059.1:0-23155 GCA_964561925.1 uncultured Flavobacteriaceae bacterium | reverse complement strand
CCCCCAACTCGCCGTGTCCATGCCGCGCGTCGCCCGGTACCACGCCGCGAAGTTCGCCATGCTTTCCTCGAAGCTCAAGACGGGTGCATAGCCGAGCGTGGCTTTCGCCCGTGCCGTCCGGTGCACGACGCCCCGCAGTTGTTGAGCCACATAGCGCGACTGCACCCGCACGTCGGTCGCAACTTTCGAAACCCGGGTCGGCCCTTCGATCGAGTAGCGCAAACTGTCTTCCGAGGCCCGGCCCAACCGCGCGACGGCCGAACGCGCGGCCATGTCCAAGCCTTCCCACATCGGGTCCTTGCGCAAAGCCGCGCGCACGTCGGACGACACCATGTGCTTCAGCGCGCGCCAGAGCGAGCGCCGCTGCTTGGCTTGCGCCGCCTCGCGCACGACCTGATCGGCGGTGATGCTGGCAACCGGCCCCGCGACTTCGGCAAGCGGCAGCAAATGGCGCGCAAGGTCGGCCCACGTGATCGTCTCGCCGTCGGTGACGAAGATGCGCTCGCCGTCCGTTTGTGCGGCCCCGCGCGCCAGCTCGATCGCATGGCATAAATTCTCGACGTCCACGATGTTGAGCGCGCGCTTGCCGCCGTCGACGAGCGCAAGACTGCCGTTGCGAATGTCTTCGAGCACGTTGACGACGAAGCCCGAATAGACGCCCGAAATGTTCGGCGGGCACACGATGGCGGAGCTCAAACCCTCCTTGTGCGCCTGCTGAACCGTGCGGTCCTGCTTCAGCTTTTCATCGCCATAGGACCCGGGCGCCGGGTTCGCGGGCGAAAGCTCGGTCTCGCTCGACGCCGGCGGCGGATCGCCATAGACCGCAACGCTGCTCACGTGCACGAAGCGCGCGACACCTTGCGCCTTCGCCTCGGCGAGCAGGTTCTTGAGGCCCGGCCCCATCACGTCGTCGCCGCCGCGCGTGCAGTTCACGACATGCGTCGCCCCGCGCATCACGCCCGCGACCGCCTCGCGCGACGTGATGTCGACGATTTTAAGGTTCATGCCGTGCCGCGCCAGCCGCCAGGCGTTGCCCGCGCTGTGAATGACGGCGACGAAATCCTCGCCCCGCGTGCGCAACCGTTCGACCAAGGCCGAACCGACGAAACCCGACGCTCCGAAAACGATCGTCCGCATCACGCTTTCGCTCCAGCGATCACCGACTCGCGCCACGTCTGCGGAAACGGTTTGCGCCCGCCGTAAAGCTGGGCGAGCAGCTTGACGGAAAGCGCCGCCTGCTTGGCGTCGATCAGCGGCGCCCGCTCGCCGCGGCAGGCCCGCACGAAGTCTTCGAGCTGCAGCTGGAAATTGTCGACGTGCCGCGGAAAGATCGGCTTGCCCTTCGGCGTCAGCACGATCTCGAGCTTTGGATCGTCGTGCGGCCTAAGCAACAGCGGTGACGTGCCGAGCCCCAGCACCACGCGCCCGCGCTCCGTATCGATCACGAGCCCGGGTTTGAGCATGTAAGTTTTGGAAAGGAAGATCGTGCCCTCGATGTCGCCGTCCGCCCGCGCGAACTTGAGCGCCACGCGGCAATAGGATTCGGGCCCGCCGTCCGCGTCGTCCCACATCTCCGCCGCGTCCGGATAGCCGAACCAATGCAGCATCCGGTCGAGGAAGTGGGTGCCCACGACGGTCAGCACGCCGCCCCCCGACTCCGCTTTGTTCAGATTGTACGCCGACGCCGGCGACCAGCCGCCGACCGTGCCTTCCTGAAAATGAAACCGCCGGATGCGCCCGAAGAATTTTTGCTCAAGGAGATGTTTCAGCAGCACGACTTCGTTGCGAAACCGCGTCGAATAGCCGGCCGCAACGACGATCTTACGTTCCTCGGCCGCCCGGCAAATGTCCTCGGCCTCCGCGACGGTCGTCGCCAGCGGCTTTTCGATCAGGCAGTGAATGCCGCGCTGGGCGCAGGCGAGCGCGATGTTGCGGTGCGTGTTGTTCGGGCTCGCGATCACGGCCCCGTCGACCTTCACGCCGACCGCCTCGATGCTGGGCGCGATGTGCGGATCGATGCCGTAGGACTTGGCGAGGCTCTTGGCCCGCTCCTGCGCCGGATCGACGAGCGCGACGACGTCGACCATCTCGCTCGCAAGCGCGGCCGGCATGTGAAGTTCGCTGACCATGCCGGTGCCGATGACGGCAAGGCGAAAGGGTTCGTGACGCGTCATTAACGACAAAGCCGCTGTTGTCTGGAGAGCTTGCGAAAGGCCGGCGTACATAGCCGCTCGCAAGGCCGCAATCCAGCCAAAAGGCGCGCGCGGTAAACCGCTTGCGGCAGCTTGCCAACCGGCCGCCCGACCGGTATGGCCTGCCCGGCGAAACTGGGGACGCAAAGCCGATGATGGCGGTCAAGGCAACGCTACGCAAAGCGCTTGCGGACCTGTCGCTTCCGCGCAAAGCGAAACTGATGAAGGCGCGCGACCTCGAAGGTCTGCCTGCTGACGATCCGGGGCCGCAAGCCGCGATCAAAGCGGGCCTCGCCTGGCTCGGCCGCGCGCAAGACCGATCGGCGAGCGGCGACGGCGGTTTCGCCCGCGACTTCTCCCTGATCAACGGCTGGGCGACGTCTTACCCGGAAACGTCGGGCTACATCGTGCCGACGCTGATCGCCGAGGCCGAACTGTCGCGCGACCCGGCGCTGCGCGAGCGCGCCGTGCGCTGCCTCGATTGGCTGGTCTCGATCCAATTCCCAGAGGGCGGCTTCCAAGGCGGCCGTGTCGACCAGACCCCACGCGTGCCGGTCACATTCAACACCGGGCAAATCCTCTTAGGGCTCGCCGCCGGCGCCGCCCATATCGACCGCGCCAAGTACCTGGAACCGATGTGCAAAGCAGCCGCCTGGCTGCGCGACTCGCTCGACGACGACGGCTGCTGGCGCAAACACCCGACCCCGTTCGCCGAACAGGGCGAGAAGGCCTACGAAACCCACGTCTCGTGGGGCCTGTTCGAAGCTGCGCGCGTGTCGCCGGACGAAGGCTTCGGCGAAGCCGGCATGAAGCAAGTGCGCTGGGCGCTGACGAAGCAACAGCCGAACGGCTGGTTCGCGTCGAACTGCCTGCAGGAACCGTCTGCCCCGCTGACCCACACGATCGGCTACGTCCTACGCGGCGTCGTCGAGGCGTATCTCTGGTCGAAGGACGAAGCGACGCTCAAGGCCGCCACCCGCACCGCCGACGGCCTCTTGCCCGCGATCGCCGCCGACGGAAGGCTCTCGGGCCGCCTCGATGCGAACTGGAAACCCGCCGTCGATTGGGTCTGCCTTACGGGCAGCGTCCAAATCGCGCACAGCCTGTACCTGCTCTCACGCGCATCGAAGCGTACCGACTACGCCGCCAAAGCGCGCGCGCTGAACGCCTATGTCCGCCGCTCGATCGCGCGCGCAGGCGATGAAGACACGATCGGCGGCATCAAAGGCTCGTTCCCGGTTCACGGCGAGTACGGCCGCTTCCAGTATCTGAACTGGGCCTGCAAGTTCATGATCGATTCCTGTCGCGAGGAACTCGCCTTCGCGCAAGGGCCGCGATGAACGCGCCGCGCGCCCTCATCGTCTCGTACTGGTTTCCGCCCTATGCCGCGGTGGCCTCCCGCCGCATGGGCAAGCTTGCGAAGTTCCTGCTCGCCCGGGGCTGGGATGTGCGTGCCCTCTCGGCCGCAGCGACGAACCCTGCAACGCTCGCGCTCGAAATCCCGAACGAGCGCGTCGTCTACGCCCCCTGGAGCGACGTCGACCGCCTGCTCGAAGACACGCTCGCCCGCCTGCGCGGCAAACGCCCCGCCGACCCGCAAGCCGTAGCCGATGAGGGTATGAGCGCCGCCGCCCCGACGGTCGGCCGCAAACCCTCCGCACTGCGCACATTCGCGCGCAAGGCTTACCAAGAGGTCGTGCGCTGGCCCGACAACCGCGCGGGCTGGCTGCGTCCCGCGCTCGAGGCGGGCAACAAGCTGATCGGCGAATGGCGGCCCGACGTGATCTACGCGACCTCGCCGCCGGCGACGTCGCTGGTCGTCGCCGAGCGCTTGGCGCGCAAACACGGCGTTCCCTGGGTCGCCGAGTTCCGCGATCTCTGGAGCGACCATCCCTATTACGAGTACTCGCCGCTCCGCCGCTTCTTCGAGCGCCGTTGGGATCAGCGCGTGCTGACGCGTGCGGCCGCGCTCGTCACCGTGTCGCCGATCTGGCAGCCCCGCCTCGCCGCGCGCTACGGCCGCCCCGCGATCACGGCGATGAACGGTTACGTGCTGGAGGACTTTCCGCAAAAGCCGCCCGTCGCGCCGGAGATCACGGGCCCGCTGCGCATCCTCTACACCGGCCACATCTATCACGGGCACCGCGATCCGACGCCGCTGTTCCGCGCGCTGAAGACGATCGGGGCAAAGCCCGAAGACGTCGTCGTCGAATTCGTCGGCTCCGAAGTCGAAGGCCTGCGTCGCTTGGCCGAAGCCGCAGGCGTTCTCGATCTCGTGCGCATCGAGGAACCGGTCGTCTTCCGCAAGTCGCTCGAAATGCAGCTCCACGCCGACATTCTTCTGCATCTTCAATGGTGCGATCCGAAGGAGGAAGGCACGATCGCGGGCAAGATTTTCGATTACCTCGGTGCGCGCCGGCCCATCCTCGGCATAGCGCTCGAAGACAGCGTCGTGGCGAAACTCATTCACGAGCGCAAGGCGGGACTCGTGACGAACGATGCGGTCAAGATCGCGGCTGAAGTAGAGCGCTGGATCAAGCTGAAGAAGGCGGGAGGCGTTCCGCCGCTGCCGGCTTCGGCGTGCGAGGGTCTCGATCGCGACACGCAGTTCGAGAAGATCGAAACGCTGCTCGCAGGCATCGTTCGCCCGGCGCTCGCCAGAACGCCGGCCACGCTCAAGCGGGCGGGCTGAACCGATGGATGTCGCCGACAAGATCCGTTCGGGCGCGCGCTGGCTTGGCGCTGCGAAGCTGATCACGCAAGTCTACACCTGGGTCGTGACGTTCTCGGTCATGACGATGCTGCACCCGGGCGACTACGGGTTGATGGCGATGGCGACTGTGTTTCTCTCATTCATCGGCCAGTTCGAGGAGCTGGGCCTGCGGGTCAAGCTCGTGCAGATGAAGGACTACACGATCGACTATGCGCGCCGGGTCTTCGGCCTCGTGCTGTTGACGAACGTCGTGCTGGTGTCGGGCCTCGCGATCGCTTCGCCCTTCATCGCCGATTTTTTCAACGAGCCTCGCGTCACGGCGATCATCCTCGTCCTTTCGGTCGGCATGATGGTTTCGGCCTTAGGCTCGATTCCCGATGCCCTTATCAAGCGGCAACTCGACTTCCGCAGCCTCGCGACGGTCGACGTCCTGCGCGTGATCGTTGCCTCGACCGGCACGCTGCTGCTCGCCTACTGGGGTTTCGGCGTTTGGGCGCTGGTCTTTTCCTCGCTCGCCGGCACGATCATCGGCACGCTGGGCCTGCTCTGGATATCGCCGTTCCGAAGCCTGCCTTCGTTCAACTTCAGGGGCATGGGCGACACGTTTCAGTTCGGCGGCCTGGTCATGGCCCAGCGCCTCGTTTGGTGGTTCTACTCCGGCCTCGATTCCATCCTGATCGGCCGCTACTACTCCAAAGAAGCCCTGGGGCTCTACGCGACCGGTGGCCAACTCGCCTCTCTTCCGCTCGAAAAAGTGGGCCAGATCCTGAACGTGCTCTCGTTCACCGGTCTCTCGCGCGTCAACGACGACGTCGAAATGTTCCGCCACTATTTGCGCCGCGCGACGAAGCTCGTCGCGCTCGTCATGTTTCCGGCATTCTTCGGTATCTCGGCGATCGCGTCCGAGTTCGCGCCGGTGATCGGTGCCCAGTGGGCGGGCTTGGGCCTGATCGCCGCGATCCTCGCGCTCTCCGCGCCCTCGCGCTGCATCTCCACGGTCGTCACGGAGTCGCTGAACTCGCTCGGCAAGCCGCACCTGCACCTGCGCAACATGATCGTAACCGCGGTTCTGTTCGCGATCGGCATCGTCGCAGGCGTGCCGTTCGGTCTTGAGTACATCGCGCTCGGCGTCGTCGCCGCGTCGTTCCTCGCGGTGATTCAGAACACGTTTACCGTCACGCGCCAGGTCGGCATGACGATGGTCGATCTTTGGTCGGGTCTCTGGCGCCCGGCGGCTGCGGGCATCGCGATGCTCGTCATCCTGCTCCTCGTGCGGCCGCTGTTGCCGATCGCCTACCCGTCGATCCTCGGTCTCGTCGCGACGATCGGCCTCGGTGCCGTGATCTACATCGCCTTGATCTACATCCTCGACCGCGACGGCTTTCGCCTGGTATTGAGCCTGATCCGCAAGAACTGACGACCGGACGATTCGAGCACTCATGGGCGCGTGGTATCTCTGCCGCAACGACGAACGCGCACCCGCCCGCCTCGCCCAAGCGACCGAGCAATTCCGCCGTCACGGCCACCCGCCGCCGCGTGCGGTCGCAACGCCTCACTTCAAGGGCATCGTCGCGGGTCATATCCACCAAGGCCTGCCGAACTTTTATCAGGACGGCGACGACTTCGTCGCGATCGCAGGCACGCTGTTCTATCGGGGAGAAGCGGGCGACGCGGCGCTCAAACTGTTGCTTGCCGACTATGAACCGCCGTTCGCGCGCTGGGACGACGTCCTCGGCCACTTCGCGGCCCTCGTCTACAAGAAGGGCCGCCTGTTCGCGTTCACCGATTGGGCCGCCGCATTCCACGTCTACCAGAGCACCGACAAAAGCGTGCTCTCCACGTCGCTCCTCGCGGCCGCGAACTCGTTCGACCGGCTCTCGTTCAACCCGCAAGCCGTGTACGAGTTCGTCTTCTTCGGGATGCCCTTAGGCACCGACACGGTGTTCGAGCAACTCGTCCGCCCCGATTGCCGGCAGGAACTGGAACTCGCCGCCGGCATCCGCGTCCACGAAAGTCCGCGCCGCCTCGACATCGTCGAGACCAAGGAACCGGTCGAAGCGATCGTCGAGCGTCTGGCCCGGCGCCTTCGCGCGTCGTTCGCGGTGCCAGTGCGCCACTATCGCGACAACATCCAGTGTCCGCTGTCGGGCGGCTTCGACTCGAGGCTGGTGCTGGCGCTGCTCAGGGATCAGGGCTCGACGCCTCATATCTATGTCTACGGGCGCGACAGCGACGACGACGTCGTCATCGCCAGGCACATCGCCAAGGCCGAGGGCTTTCCTTTGGAAGTGTTCGAGAAGGGCGCCTACCGCCGGGTCGCGCCCGACGAATTCGCCGAAGCGGTAAACGCGAACTTCCACGAGATGGATGGAACGCCCATGGGCGGCGGCATGTTCGACGCGGGCGGCAACTCCCGCGCCCGGCATAACCGTGCCGAGGGCGGCGGACTCGCTGTTTCGGGTGCCGCCGGCGAGATCTTCCGCAACTATTTCTACCTGCCCGATCGCCCGGCGCGGACCCGGGTTGTCGTCGACGCTTTCTACTCGTTCTTCGATCCGGCCGATTGCACCGATGCGTTTGATGCCCGTCGATTTCTGGGTGCGGTCGACGAAAAGCTGCAGAAGGCGCTGGGCGTGGGGCACGAGCGCCGCCGCCGCCTCGAGATCGAAAGCGCCTACGCGCTGTTCCGTTGTCCGCCCGCATTCGGCCGCGAGATCAGCATGGTCGGCCGCTTCGGCGCCTACTTCGTGCCGTTTTGCGAGTACGTGAACTTCCGCGAGGCGGCGAACATTCCCGTTCGCTGGCGAACCCATGGCTTGTTCCAAAGCCGGTTGCTCGCACACATTGATCGGCGCTTGGCCGCCTATCCCTCGGCCTACGGCCACAGCTTTGTCGAACCGCCGACGTTCCGCCACAAACTGGACGACGCCCTAAGCCTGTACCGCCCGGCCTGGCTGCGCCGTTACAGCTTCCGGATGAAGCGTTGGGCCGGCCGGCCCGTCGACCCGAGGGTTGGATTGCTTTCGACCGACTATCTGGGCCGGGCCGTGGACCTCACGTTTCCGGCAATGAGCCGCTTTTTCGACATGAAGCGAACCCAAGACGGTGAGCACTATCGCGCAATTGCAACACTTGAGTACCTCGCTGAGCGTCTGGGAAGCCGCCTCGCCGCCTGAAACGGTTGTTCCGTCCGTTGCCGCCTAGCCGCACGCACGAACGGGGCGTCAGAAAAAGCGGGATTGCCCGTCTAGAATAGGAAAAACATCCTCTGAATTTCGGACACTGGCCCGGCGTGCTGGGAAAACGAAATCAGTCGAATGCAAAGACAAGCTTGTCCCGGCTCGAAGTAAGAAGGCAGGATCGCCGCAAGTGCATCTCAAAGTTGATTGTCGAATGTGCCCAGATTCGAGCCGAATGTCACGGGAACACAAGAACAGTCTGAGAGCCCCAGCCCAGGCCAAAACGTCCCGCCGGTTGTGCTGCGCGCCTCGATTGTAGTGCATCTGGGATACGCGCTGTGATTGCGGCGCCACACCGCAAGGTCCGACCATCGCAAATATTGGTTATTGGGCGGTGGTACCCACTAGATAGAGTATACCGTAAATGAAGGCCGTTAATTATGCTGTGATTTCTCAGCATCACCCAGCCTAACAAATGAAACCATGTGGCGAGGTTCGTCTCCCACACGAGAGGATTGTGCTACTACTTTCGCCAGTGGGGAGCTTAGCAGCCTTACGGCCTTGGGGAAATGGGCCGTGGCGGTTGCAGGCTGATGCAGGGAATTCGCCGATCTATTGAGCGGTCTGATCCCGGGGGAAGGGGAAGATGGTGCTTCGCTTCTGGATGATTTTGTGCGCGGCGGCGTTTGGGCTGTCGGGCTGCGCGTTTTGGCTCGACAAGGCGCCCGTGGGCCCGAAGGCGCCCGAGGTATATAGCGGCGCGCCCGAATACATTATCGGTCCGGGCGACTCGCTTCAGGTGTTCGTTTGGCGCAGCGCCGAACTCACCGTGACGGTGCCCGTGCGGCCCGACGGCCGCTTCTCGATGCCGCTGCTGCAGGACGTGCAGGCGGCCGGCAAGACGCCCACGCAGGTGTCTGAAGACATCAAGAAAGGTCTCGCAGACTTCGTGCGCGATCCGATGGTGACCGTGATCGTTCAGACCGTGACGGCCGCAGGCGTCGGCAAAGTCAGCGTCATCGGCGAAGCCACGGTTCCGAAATCCATTCCGTACCGTGCAGGCCTGACGCTCCTCGATGCGATGATCGACGCGGGCGGCCTCACGCAGTTTGCGAACGGGAACGACGCCCGCCTTGTGCGCGTCGTCAACGGCAAGCCGAAGGAGTTTCGTGTGCGCGTAGCCGATCTGATGAAGGGTGGCGACACGACCGCGAATGTCGAATTGGCGCCGGGCGATGTGATCCGCATTCCGGAGCGTTGGTTCTAAGTGACTTGAATTTTGGGGGAAGGCGCGCGGTCGCAAAGCTGGGATCCGCGTTGAAGAAGTGATCGAAGGCCTTTGGGGGGGCCCAAGAGATGAGCACTAGTCTCTTTGTCGGCATTTATCAGGAATTGCTGCGCGCTTGGCCCAACCGGTGGCTCGGGTACTTCGTGGCCTTCGTGATCGCAGCGGTCGTCGGATTGGTCGTGATCGTCCTTCCCGATCAGTACCAGTCGAAGGCCAAGGTCTACATCAACAGCGCGGTCGTGCTCGAGCCCTTGATCCAGGGCCTTGCGGTCGAAGACGACAGCGAAAGCCGGGTTCGCCTTCTGCGCGTCCTTCAACAGACGCTGCTGAACAAGGAAAACCTCGATCGCCTGATCAAGACCCCCGGAATGGGTTTCGACGTCTCGACGGCCGCCGCCCGCGGTCGCGCCGCTGACCTGATCCGCGCCGGCATGAAGGTGACGGAAGAAGAGCAAAACCTGTTCACGCTTGAGTTTTCCGATACGAACCCTGTACGGGCTCGCAACGTCGCCTACGGCCTGCTGACGCTGTTTATCGAGCGCAACGTGGTCGACGCCCGCAATCAGCTCACCGCGGCACGCGAGTTCCTCGACAAGCAGATCGCCGAGTACGAGATCAAACTGCGCGCGCTCGAAGCCCAGATCGCGGAGTTTCAAGTCACGAACGTCGACTCGCTGGGCACGACCACGTATCAGGCCCGCCTCGCGGCCGCGCGCACGGCGCTGCGCGAAGCGCAAGTTGCGCGCCAAGTCGCCGTCCAGACGCGCGACAAGATCCAAGCGCAGATCGATTCCGGCTCGAAGGGTACGCCCGTCTTCGCCGACGGCGCGCTGCCGGCGGTCGTGGATCGGTTGAACGCATTGCAGGCACAGCTGAACACGCTGCTGTTGCAGTATACGGAGCGTCACCCCGACGTGATCGCGACCCGCCGCGAGATCGCGCTCTTGAGCGAGCAATACGGTCTTGGCGACACCGTCGCCTCGGTGGCCCAGCCCTTGACCGTGCTTCCCGGACAAGTGCCGCCCGAATCCGCGGTCAACAGCGCCGTCGGTGCGCCGCAACCCGGCGACTTGCCGAAAGGTCCGGCGGCGGGCGGTCCGACGCCCATCGCCCAGCCTGCGGCGGCGCCTGCGACGGCGGCCGTGAGCGGTGCGAAAATGCGATTGCTGCAAGCGAACTTTGCGGTTGCCGAAGCTGAGCGCCGCATCGCCGCAGCCCAAGCCGAGCTTGCCGTCATCGAGCAGATGATGCGGACGGCGCCCGCCGCGGAAACGACACTTGAGCAGCTCAACCGCGACCACGCGGTCTTGAAGGAGAACTTCGAACAGCTGATCCGCCGCCGCGAGAGCGCGCGCATGCGCACGGCTGCCGACGTCGCCGCCGGCGCCGAACAGTTCCGCATCGTCGTCGCCCCGTCCGTTCCGGACGAGCCGGCCGGTCCGGACCGCCGCACATTCTTGCTGCTCGGTACGATGTTTGCGGTCGCCGCCGGCGCCGGTCTCGCCTACGCCCTGGGCCTTCTGCGCGGCACGTTTGTGAGCGCCTCCGAAGCTGAGGAAGCGTTGGGTCTGCCGGTGATCGCGCGCCTGACCGACCGCCACGGCGTGCTGTCGCGGGTGAGCGCTTCGGCCGACACGATGGTGCTTCTAGGCGCGGTCGCCGCGCTCTTCGTCGGTGCGTATGTGCTGTCCGCCACGACGGAACTGTTGACGCCCGTCCGCACGGAAATCTACCGGCTGATCGAAGTCACGATCGGTCAGCTGCTCTAGTTGGGGGAACGCGAACATGTCTTTGCTCACGAGCTATAGGGCCTCGAGCGGCGCGGTAAGCGTCCCGTCCGTCGGCGGCGGCGCCGATCACACGAGCGACGAATTCCGCCTGATCAAGTGGCATTTCCTCGCGAACTCCGGCCATCAGAATGCGGCGGGCCGCAATCCGCGCGTCATCCTGATCACGAGCGCCCGCACCGGCGAAGGAAAGAGCTACGTCGCTCACCATCTGGCGGCGAACTTCGCACTTGATCCGCACACCGAGCTGACGCTGATTGACGCGAACTTCGACAACCCGTCGCTGGGGTCTTCCTCTTGGATGGGCGGTTCGGCCGGCGGCCCGGGTCTGTTGGATTACCTTGAATCGGGCGGCGTCGATCAGGGCTCGATCATCAAGTCGACGGGTCTGAACAACGTGAAAGTCATTCTGGCGGGTTCCGCGCGCGAGAATGCGCCGGAGCTTCTTGCCAACGGCAGGCTGGAGCAGCTTCTCGCTTCGCGCGCCGGGTCGAACGGCTTCGTTGTCATCGACGCGGGTCCCGTCCTGTCGAACGGCGGCGCTGCGGTGCTCGCGCGCTACGCCGGCCAGATCGCGTTCGTCATCGCGGCGAACACGACAAGCCGTTCGGATATCACGCAAGGGCTGGCAACGCTCGATCGCATCGCGGGCCCGATCGACGAGAAATCCATCGGGTTGATCTTCAACTGAAGTACCGGCGTTAGGGTGGGCTCTGAGGCTTTGGGGGCCTCTGAAGTCCGGGGGATCGGATGCGGTTTGGGGCGAAACAGGCAAGGCGGGCGGATTGGCGCCAGCTGCCGGTCCATGCGATAGGCGCGGGTGCGGCCGCGCTTGCGCTCGCGACCGCGGCCTTCGCCGATATCGTCGTGACCCCGATCCTCTCGCTGGAACAGATCTTCACCGACAACGTCCGCGCCCAAAGCGACGACCGCGACGCCGACGGCGTGACGGTGCTGACCGGCACGGTTCAGGCGCTTCTGACGACGTCGCGCGTCAACGCGATCGCCAACGTCAACCTCTACTACAACGAGTTTTGGGCGACCGACACGTTGGACAACTTCAACGGCGGCGGCGTCGTTGCCGGCAGGGCCGAGGTCCTGAAGAACTTCTTCTTCATCGATGCGATCGCCTCAAAGCAGGACGTGTTTCTTTCGCCGAGCGACGTTTCCGCCTCGGGCTTGACGACGGGGCAGGGCACGCTGCAGCAGAAGAACTATGCCGTACGTCCGTTCATCGCGACGGAGGTGCTGGGCGTCGCCGACCTTCTGGTTGCGGGCAACTACGGCCAGGTCCAGTTCGACAGGCCGGTCGTCGGCGTCGCGGCGACGACGCTGACCGACCTGACCGTCAAGCAGGCGGGCGCTAGGATCACGACCGGCGAACGCTCGTCGCTCTACGAACTCATCGGCACGGCGGAGTACCTCGAAACCGATCAGGGCTTCGAGCAGCGCAACGTCGTGGGCGGCGCGATCCTGAAGCTGACGCCCAGCATCGCGGCCATCGGCCGCATCGGTTACGAGAAGATCTTCGACCCGAGTTTCCCCGAGATTCGCGGCTCGGTGTGGTCGTTGGGCGGCCGCTACACGTTCAACAAGGACTCCACCGTTCAGTTCGAGGTCGGCCGGCGTTTCGACGACGAGACCTATCGCGGCGAGATCAACGTCGTGCTGACGCCCTATATCCGCGCGGTGGGGGCGTACACCGATACCTTGATCCCGATTCAGCTGACCTTGGTACGCAGCGTCGAGGACTTGCTCGATCAGGACGGCAACTTCCAGATCGACCCGCCGAATGCGCCCTCCATTCCGAACCCGCTGCTCGTCGACACGATCGTGCGCGACAAGGACATGCGCCTGACGACGGTTTACACGAAGGGCGTTCAGACGGTCTCGCTCTTGGGCGGCCACACGGAACGCTTCTACCCGACGCTGAACGACGACGAGAGCTTCTACTTCTTCGGTGTCCAGGTGCAGGAGCAGTTGTCGCGCAAGCTCGAGTACACGCTGAACGCCCGGTTCCAAGACAACTACCGCACGCTGGTGACCGGCACGCCGTCGGAGATTTACGCAGCCGAGTTCGCGGTCACCTATCAATGGAACACGTACCTGACGCTGACCGGCGGTTATGCCTACCGGCTCGAAGAGTCGCCGGGCGACCTCGACACGTACGAAAACATCCTGCGTTTCGGCGCCTCGCAGCGATTTTAAGCTTGTCGCGCCGTTGAACCGGAGCCCGGCCTCCGCTATTTCGCTCTGATCATGAACCCGGTCGCGTCCGCCGAGAAGTCCGCCCCCGTCAACGCCATGTCGTTCGACGTCGAGGACTATTTTCAGGTTCAGGCCTTCGAAGACGTTTGCGGCCGCCCATCCTGGCAGACCTACGAGTCCCGCGTCGACCGCAACACGAACGTGATCCTCGACGCGTTGGCCGAACGCGGCGTGCGCGCAACGTTCTTTACGCTGGGCTGGGTCGCCGAGCGCAACAAGCCGATGGTCCGCCGCATCGTTGCCGAAGGGCATGAACTCGCGAGCCACGGCTACGCCCATCATCGCGTCGACAAGCAGACGCCCGATCAGTTCCGCGCCGACATCGCGCGCACGAAGACCATTCTGGAAGACGTGGGCGGCGTGCCGATCAAGGGGTACCGCGCTGCCACGTTCTCCGTCGGGCCGACGACGCCCTGGGCGTTCCAAGTGCTCGAAGAGGAAGGCCACGCCTATTCCTCGAGCGTCTATCCGGTCGCCCACGACAATTATTCGAACCCCGATGCGCCGCGCTTCGCTTACCGCCCGAAGGGGACGGCGCACTTCTGGGAGTATCCGATCTCGACCGTCCGCCTCGCCGGCCGCAACATTCCTTGCGGTGGCGGCGGCTATTTCCGCTTTGCGCCCTACGCCGCGTTCCGCCGCGCGATCGCCCACATCAACGAGGCCGAGCGCCAGCCCGCGATCTTCTACCTGCATCCGTGGGAGGTCGACCCCGACCAGCCCCGCCCCGCCGGCGTAAAGCTGAAGTCGCGCCTGCGCCACTATATGAATCTGAGCCGCACGCTCCCCCGTCTCAAACGCCTCTTGCAGGATTTCCGCTGGGATCGTATCGACCGCGTCTTCGCGACACCGGCTCCCTGATGCTCGAACTTCAGCCTTTGGACGCGGCGGGCGCCGCCCGCTGGGACGCGTTCGTGGCACGCCACCCCGCAGGCACCGTCTTCCATCTCGCCGCCTGGGCGCAGGTGATGAAGCGCGCCTACGGCCACAAGACGCACTTCACCACGGCCGTCCGCGGCGGCGACATCGCAGGCGTCCTGCCGCTTGTCGAAATCAAGAGCCGGCTGTTTGGCCACGCCATGATCTCGAACGCCTTCTGCGTCGCCGGTGGCCCCATCGCCACAGATGAAGAAGCACGCCTCGCGCTTCTGAAAGAGGCCGAACGCCTCGGTCGCGCAAGCGGCGCAGCCTACGTCGAGCTTCGCGACACAGCAGGCGGCGAAGGCTGGCAAACGAAGGACGACCTCTACGCAGGCTTCGAACGCGAAATGGATGCGGACGAAGCGAAGAACCTGCTGCAAATCCCGCGCAAGCAGCGCGCCGTCGTGCGCAAGGCGATCGAAGGCCCGTTCCGCGTCACGACCGACAAAGACGTCGACACGTTCTTTGCGCTCTACGCGCGCACCGTTCGCGATCACGGCACGCCGGTTTTCCCGAAGCGCTTCTTCCAAGCGATCCTCGATGCGCTGCCGGACAACGCCGACATCCTCACGGTCTGGAAAGACGAAAAGCCGCTGTCGAGCGTGCTCTCGTACTACTTCCGCGACCGCGTCTATCCGTATTACACCGGCAGCGACCTCGAAGCGCGCAACGCCGGCACGAACGACCTCATGTATTGGAAGCTGATGCGCCACGCTGTCGCGCGCGGCTGCAAGGTGTTCGACTTCGGCCGCAGCAAGGTCGAAACCGGCCCGTATGCCTTCAAGAAGAACTGGGGCTTCGAACCGCGCCCGATCGCGCACCAATATTTGCTGATCAAGCGCGACACGCTGCCGAATTTGAACCCGACGAACCCGCGCTACGCCAAGCTGATCGAGGCGTGGCGCAAGCTCCCGCTCCCCGTCGCGAACTTCGTCTCGCAGTTCATCAGCCGCAACCTCGGCTGATCAGCGCGTCGAGCGCACGCAGATTGGCGCTCCATTCGAAATTCTTGAGCACGAACGCCCGCGCCGAAGGCCCAAGCCCTGCGGGCGCGCGTCCTTCGAGAACCGAAACCACGCCGTCAGCGAGCGCTTCGGCATCCGCGCCCGTCAGCACATCGCGCCCCGAGACCGCGTTGATCCCTTCGAGCGCACCCGGCGTCGTCACGATCGGCCGCGCCATCGCCATGCCTTCGAGCACCTTGTTCTGGATCCCCCGCGCGATCCTGAGCGGGGCGACCACGACATCGGCCGCCGCCACATAGGGCCGCACATCGTCGACCATCCCCGTCACCTCGACGCCGGGCAGGGCGCCAAGCGCGGTCACCGCCGCGACCGGCCGCGCCCCCACGATCTGGAAGCGGGCGTCTGCGCTGCGCGCTTGAACCAGCGGCAGAATCTCCTTCGCAAACCACGTCGCCGCATCGATGTTCGGCCAATAATCCATCATGCCCACGAACACGATCATGGGCGCGGATTTCGGCCGCGGCGCGACCTTCGCAGGATCGAAGAACGCGACATCAACACCGTTCGCGATCGCGACGTGACGCGCTTTCGTTTCGGGCGAGAGGCGATCGAAGATGCGCTTCTCGTCCTCCGACACGAAGATCGAAGCCACAGCCCGCGCCGCCTGCGCCCGGTCGAACGCAAGCAGCCGCTTCGCCTCCATACGATAGAACCAGCGCCGGCCAGGTGACTGAAGCTCGCCATACTGCCGCCACTTCTCGGAATCGACGTCCACGAAGTCGAGGATCATGGGCACGCCCGCCGGCACGTACTGCGCCATGGCCGAGGAAAATGCGTAAACCGCATCCGGCTTGAAGTCGCGTACCTGGGCCTCGACCCAGCGCTGAAGGCGCCCGTGCCGGAACGCCGCGACGCTGAGCGCCCCGCCGCTTAGGAACGCCAGCCCCGTGTGAAAAAGCCGCCGCGGCGTCGAGACCCCCGCCGCGCACACGTCGGCGAACTTCGATGCCCAGCTCATATCCGGTTTCGCATCGCCCGGCGTCACCGTGAACCCGAGCGCCACCTCATGTGACCGCAGCAGATGCTCGGCGATGTGAAACGCACGGATCTTGTCCCCCTTGTTGGGAGGGTAAGGATACCGGTGGGCGAGGAACAGAATGCGGGCCATGGAAGGCGCGGAACATAGAGGAAATTCAAATCTATTGAAGGCCCGCGCCGCCATTTCGTATGGTCGCCGCGCTCAAAGACCTGAAGGGTGTCCCCGTGTGCGGAATTGCAGGCCTGTTCGACACGCGGGGTGAACGCAACTTCGATCCCGATCTGATCCGCCGTGCGACCACGGCGATCGCCCATCGCGGTCCCGATGGCGACGGCTTCTTCGCCGCCCCCGGGATTTCGTTCGGTCACCGCAAGCTCGCCATCATCGATCTCGCCTCCGGCAATCAGCCGATGCACGCCAAGGACGGCGCGATCACGATCACCTTCAACGGCGAGATCTTCAACTACAAAGAGCTGCGCGAGGAACTCGGCGCGAAAGGCCACAGCTTCGCGACCGCCTCGGACACGGAAGCGATCATCGAAGGTTGGCGGGAATGGGGTCCCGGCGTCGTCGACAAACTGCGCGGCCAATTCGCCTTCGCGCTTTGGGACCACAAGGAAAAGACGCTGTTCCTCGCGCGCGACCGCATGGGCGAGAAGCCGCTGCACTACACGACGTCGCAAGACGGCACGTTCGCCTTTGCGTCCGAGATCAAGGCGCTGCTCACCCTGCCCGGCATCGACCTCACGATCGATCCCGAAGCCGTGGCCGATTTCTTCACGTTCGGCTATGTCCCCGACCCGAAGACGATCTACGGCGCGATCAAGAAGCTGCCGCCCGCCCACACGCTTCTCGTCCGCCGCGGCCGCACGCCGGAGATGCGCCGCTATTGGAACGTGCTGGAGGCTTCGGGCACCGAGTTGCGTCAGACCACGCCCGACGAACTCGCCGAACGTCTCAGGCGCGCCGTGCGCTATCAGATGGTCGCCGACGTTGAGGTCGGGGCCTTCCTTTCGGGCGGCGTCGACTCGTCGAGCGTCGTCGCCATGATGGCGCAAATCGCCTCCGCCCCCGTCGCAACCTACTCGATCAGCGTGGGCGATGAGAACAAGGACGAGGCCGACTTCGCCCGCACCGTCGCCGCCCGCTACAAGACGCGCCACGAAGTCCGCGACGTCGACCCGCGCAACCTGACGCAACTGCTCCCGCGCCTGCCGTCGATCTACGACGAGCCGTTCGGCGACGACAGTGCGATCCCGACCTTTGCAGTCTGCCGCGAGGCCGCGCGCACATTGAAGGTCTGTCTGACCGGCGACGGCGGCGACGAAACGCTTGGCGGCTACCGCCGCTACCGCTTCCATTTGGCCGAGAACGCGATCCGCCAATACCTGCCTGAGGGCTTGCGCAAGTCCGTGATGGCTCCGCTCGCCCGCGCCTATCCGAAGCTCGACTGGGCGCCGCGTCCGTTGCGCGCCAAGACGACGCTGCTCGAACTGTCGGGCGACGAGGACGTGGCCTTCGCGCGCATGGTCGCCATGGTCTCGGACGAACAGCGCACGGCGCTGCTCAGCGGCGACCTTAAGCGCCGCCTCGGCGCCTACGAACCGAACGAATTGATCCGCGCCCGCTTCCGCGAGGCCAAGGAATTTTCACCGCTCCAGCGTGCGCAATACGCCGATCTGATGACCTATCTGCCGGGCGACATTCTGGTGAAGGTCGATCGCGCGGCGATGGCGAACTCGCTCGAAACGCGCCCGCCGTTCCTGGACCACGACTTCGTCGCCTGGTCCTTCTCGCTGGACACAAAGGTCAAGGTCGACGGCGGCGAGGGCAAGGCGATCTTGAAGAAGGGCATGGAAGCGCACCTGCCCAACGCACTGCTCTATCAGCCGAAGCGCGGCTTCTCGATTCCGATCGATCAGTGGCTGCGCGGCCCCTTGCGCGACATGACGCTGGGGCTGACGTCGAGCGCGCGGCTGCAGGATTGCGGCCTCTTCGACATGAAGGCGATCGACGGTTGGGTCGGCGAACATCTGCGCGGCGCGCGCAACCATTGGCAGACGCTGTGGCTGCTGTTCGTCTTCGATGCGTTCTTGAACGTCAGGGCGGCCGCGCGCGCGCCGCTCGCGAAACCGCCGGCGCCGCAGCCCGCGCCCGCCGCGGCGCTATAGAATCAGCGACAACACGAAATAGACGGCACCCCAAGACGCGGCCGCAAGCACCAGCCAAATCGCGATGCTCCACTTCAGCGGCAACAGCTCCTCTTCGGGAGGGCTGAACGCCTCGTCCGTCAGGGCAAGCTTCGATCGCAGCGCCGTGTCGCTCATGGGGGCACTCGGTTGGGGGCGCAACTCGCGGGGGGCACGAATCATCGCCCTTTCCGTGTAGCAAACCGTAAACGCTCTCAACAGCGACCCGCAGGCGGTGATCGATGCAATTCCTGCGCGCAACGCCCGATAATCCCCAAGTCGATCACGCCTTGTCGGTAGGGACAGGTTTCTTGGCTGCCGCGCTCAAAAGCGCGAAGTTGTCGGCGGCGACGGCTTCCCAGCCGAATTTTTCGGCGTGCGTGCGCACCGCAGCGCGATCTTCGCCGCGCTGACGAAACGCGACGACCGCCTCAACGAGCGCGCGTGCCGACCGTTCGGGCAGCAGCACCCCCGCCACAGGTCCCGTAATGATCTCCGAATTGCCGCCGACGCGGGTTGCAATCGCCGGCGTTCCGCACGCCATCGCCTCAAGCAGCACGTTCGCCCATCCCTCGCGCTCCGACATCAACAGCGAAACGTCGCCGGCCGCATAGAGCTCCGGCAACTGCGAATGCGGCAGCTCGCCCAAGAGGCGCACGCGCACACCGAGCCCCAGCGCATCGATCTTGCCCTGCAAGCTTTCGCGTAACGGTCCGCCGCCGGCGATTAGCAGCGAGCAATCGGGCAGGGCGGCCATCGCCTCGATCGAAAGCTCGTGCCCCTTGAGCGAAACGAGATTGCCGACCGAAACCAGCGTGAACCCGTTCACGCCGAAGCGCGCGCGCGCTGCCGCCCGATCGACCGGCTTGAACAGCGAAAGATCGACCCCGTTCCGCAACACCTTCGAAGTGGCGGCGAAGGGGCCGAGTTTCAGCAACCGCTCGCGCAGGGCCGCCGACACCGTGATCAGCGCCGCCGCTTGGCTTGCCGCCCACACGATCTGCCGTCGCACGCGCGGAAAGTCGGGCAGCACGTTAAGATCGGTGCCACGCGCGGTGACGACGAACGGAACGCCGAGCGCGCGCGAAAGCATCGCCGCCGCCACGCCGTCCGGATAGAAGTAATGCGCGTCGATCACGTCGACCGTCGATCGGTCGAGCTGCAACCTCCGGCACGCCGCCAGCGCGCCGCGATAGAGCAGCCATGCAGCCGACGTCATGCCCACCTTGGGAATCGATAGAAACCGCGGATGGTGAACGGCGAGGCCATGCCGCATTTCCTGTTCCGGCACGCGCGCGAACCGGCCGTACTGGCCGAACATCTCCCAGCCCACCGGAAAAAACGGCACCGGGGCCAACACCGTCGCGCTCATGTCGTGGCGTGCCAGCGTCTGCCTCAGCCTGTTCTCGACGAACACCCCGTGGTTCGGCTTCTCGGCGTTGGGGTAGAGCGTCGTGAACGTCAGGACGCGAAGTCGAGCCACGCAGCCTCCCTCGGCGGTTGTGACACCGCGATCACAGCGGCGGTTTGCGTTTCGATTGAGTTAGCACCCACACCGCGAACTTGAACAGAAGCCGCAACACAAGATTGAGTCTAAGCGGTCTGCAGCGACTCGCCCTGTGGGCGTAATTGACCAGGAAAAACAAGAAGTTAACCGAGAGAAATGCATGCCGGAAAACCGGCCTGTGGCAACGATTCACCACGGCATGCCATTCCGTTCACCACATTTTCGGGGGGCTAGGATTCTGGCCGCTTTGGTGGTTCATTTCCCCTCGTACGTGCCTATTGGGGAATGGGGACGGGCCTGGTCCGCGGCAGTGGGAATGCCGCTCGTGACAGGGTCCGATTTGGGGGCCGGCATGAAGATTCTCCGACACTACGTCGGACTTCCGACAATCGTACTTGCACTCGCCGAAGGCGGACTCTTTCTGCTTTCGATGTGGCTGCTCGGCTTCATCGGCCGTTGCGACAGCTGCTACTTCGACGGTGTCGTCGACCTCGAACTGTGGGAAGCGCTTCTGGTGACGGGCGCGTTCCTGCTCGTCGTGGCCGCCACCGGCCTCTACAACCGCGACGCCTATCTCGACTTCCGCGTGTTCGCGCAGCGCTTCGTGCTTGCCTCGCAGATGGTGCTGATCCCGACGGTTGCGGTCATTGGCGTGTTGAAGTCCGCCGCCGACCTGCCGTTCGGCTGGTACATCGGCGTCTTGACGCTCGCGATCGCCGTCTTCTTCATGGCGATCTTCACGTTGCGCGTGCTGCTGTTCTGGACGCTGAACCTCGACTTCCTGAAGCGTCGCGTCGTGATTTTGGGTCAAGGCACGCTCGCCGATACGGTGTCGCGCTACGTCAGCAACGAAGGCTCGGGCCACCTGCGTTGCGTCGGGCGCCTGGCGCAAGGTCAGCCGACGGCCTCCGGCACCACGTTCTCGCTGGGCAACATCGTCGCCCGTGCGCGGCCCTTTGCGCGCCCCGCGCCTTACGCTCGCATGGCCGAGTCGCTGCACGCCGAAGAGATTGTCGTTGCGACCGAAGATCGCCGCGGCTTGCCCGTTGAAGAACTGCTGCGCTGCCGCCTGCAAGGGATTCAAGTCACCGACTACCTCGCGTTCTGGGAGCGTGAGGCCGGCCAAATCGACATCGACAATGTGGGCGCCGGTTGGCTCGCCTTCGCCGAGGGCTTCCGTCTGAACCTCGCCCGCCGTGCGGTGAAGCGCACGGTCGACATCGTCGCGAGCATCGTGTTCCTGATTCTTGTGTCGCCGTTCCTGCTTTTGGCAGCAATCGCCGTCAAGCTCGACAGCCGCGGACCGGTCCTCTTCATGCAAGATCGAGTCGGCCGTGACGGTCGCGTCTTCAAAGTCATGAAGCTGCGCTCGATGCGCGTCGATGCGGAAAAAGACGGCGTGCCGCGCTTTGCGACCAAAGACGACGACCGCATCACCCGGGTCGGCCGCTTCATTCGCAAGACGCGGATCGACGAAATCCCGCAAGTCTTCAATGTGCTCAAAGGCGACATGAGCTTCATCGGCCCAAGGCCTGAGCGCCCGTTCTTCGTCGATCAGATTCGCAACGAAGTTCCCTTCTACGATCTTCGTCACCGCGTCCGCCCCGGCATCACCGGCTGGGCGCAAGTGAACTATCCCTACGGCGACTGCATCGAGGATTCGAAGAAAAAGCTCGCCTACGACCTCTACTATGTGAAGAACAACGACATCCTGCTCGACGCCGCTATTTTGGTGCAGACGGTCAGGGTCATCCTGTTCGGTCACGGCCGCTGATCTCGAAGCGATAGAGCCCGAACGCAAAGCGAAAATCCGAGGGCCCGCGGTGGTTAACCCGGGCCCTTAAAGTTCATGCAAGCGGCGAGTACCAATCGCCTGGAAGATGTGCTCATGTCTCGCCCGCAAGCGAACCCTTGAAGATCAACCATCGGCGATGAGCGCGAAGCTGCGCATTTTGAGCGTGATCGGCACCCGGCCCGAGGCCGTGAAGATGGCGCCTGTCGTCTTGGCCGTTGGCGCCGAACCGAAAGCCGAAGGCCATCTTTGCGTGACCGCGCAGCATCGCGAGATGCTCGACCAAGTGCTCGCCCATTTCGATCTGAAAGCCGACAGCGATCTCGATCTGATGCGCCGGTCGCAAGGGCTGAACTACATCACCGGCGCCGTGCTCGAAGGCATGGAACCGGTCTTGAAGGAATGGAAGCCCGATTGGGTTGTCGTCCAAGGCGACACGACGACGACGTTCGCCGCGGCCCTCGCCGCGTTCTATCAAAAGATCAAAGTCGCTCACGTTGAGGCGGGCTTGCGCACCGGCAACATCTATTCGCCTTGGCCTGAGGAGATGAACCGCAAACTGACGTCGCAGCTCGCGACGTTGCACTTTCCGCCGACCGAAAGTTCGCGCGACAACTTGCTGCGCGAAGGCGTGCCGGCCGATCGCATCATCGTCACCGGCAACACCGTCATCGACGCCCTCGTCTGGACGCGCGACAAGATCTTCGGCAACGACAAGCTTCAGGCCGAAATCGCCAAGACCTATCCGTTCCTCGATCCGAAGCGCCGCATGGTGCTCGTGACCGGTCACCGCCGCGAGAACTTCGACGGCGGTCTTGAGCGCGTGTTCCAGGCGCTGCGCGCGCTCGCCGCCCGCAAGGACGTGCAGATCGTCTTCCCGGTGCATCTGAACCCGAAGGTGCAGGAGGCCGCGAACGCCATCCTGCAAGGCGTCACGAACGTCCATCTGATCCCGCCTCAGCCCTACCGCGATTTCGTCTGGCTGATGGCCCAAAGCTATCTGATCGTGACGGACTCGGGCGGCATCCAGGAAGAGGCGCCTGGCCTCGGCAAACCCGTCCTCGTCACCCGCGACACGACCGAACGGCCGGAGGCGGTTGACGCAGGCACCGTCGAACTCATCGGCACCGACGGCGAAAAGCTTCTCGAGCGCGCCTCGGCGCTGCTTGACGACCGCGGGCGATATGAGCGTATGTCCCGCGCCAACAATCCCTATGGCGACGGCCTGGCGGCCGGACGCATCGTGCGGAGCTTGATCAATGCCTCAGTTTCGTAAGATCGAGGTCGTCGGCCTCGGCTACATCGGCCTGCCGAC
>CAZLRW010000058.1:0-23163 GCA_964561925.1 uncultured Flavobacteriaceae bacterium | reverse complement strand
TGGTGCGGTCAAGAAGACTCGAACTTCCACGGGTCGCCCCGCTACCACCTCAAGGTAGTGCGTCTACCAATTCCGCCATGACCGCGCCGGTAGCCCTTAGGCAAGGGCGGCGATGTAACAGATAGGACTTGCGTTGTGAAGGCCCGGAAACGGCCTAGAACCACGCCGCGGAACTGCGCCAGAGAACGTAGGCGGCGACCGCAAGCACCAGCCCGGCGAAGACGCGGTTCAAGAGCCCCTTTTGCGCGGAGAGGCGCTGGGCCAACGCGAGGCCGGCGAAGCCGCCCCCTATGCCGCCCGCGATGAACTCGAGTGCGATGCGCCAATCGACAAGTCCATCCCATGCGTAATTGGCGGCCGTGGTCAGGCCGAAGGCGCCGACCGAAAACAAGGAGGAGCCGACGGCGTTCAGCATCGCCATGCCGCTGCCCAACATGATTCCGGGAACGATCAGGAACCCGCCCCCGATGCCGAAGAAGCCGGCGAGGCCGCCCGTCAGCGCCCCGATGCCGACGAGCCTCGCCGCGATCGTGGGGTTGATGCGGACGCCCGGATCGCCCTCGACTTGGCGCGGGCGGAGCATTGCCAGAGCAACGGCGACCATGACGAGGCCGAAGACGAACAACAGTTGCTGTCCGTCGACGAGTTTGCCAAGCGACGAGCCTGCGTAAGCTCCCGCGACGCCCGAAAGACCGAAGACGACCGCGCACGGCCATTTCACGTTTCCCGCGCGCGAGTGCGAGATGAGGTTGGCAAAGGCGTTCACCGAGACCGCAAGCGCGCTCGTGCCGATCGCGACATGGGGATCGCGAACGCCTACGACGTAGAGCAGCAACGGCACAGCCAAGATAGACCCGCCGCCGCCGACCAGGCCGAGCGTCAGCCCGACAACGGCGCCGGACAGAACGGCGAGCAAGTCGGCAAGCGTCGGATCGAACATCATGCGGCCGTCGCCTTGTTCCAGGGCATCCGCATCAGCAACTGCGCCATGGCGCACGATCCGGTCGCCCCGGCGAAGACGAGACCGCCGCCGACAAAGGCGCTCATGGCCGCGAACCATGGCGAGACGGCCACGGCGAGCACGACGCCCAGAACCACGAGGCTGCCCGCGGCGATCTGCACCTGACGGTTCAGCTCGATCGGTTGGCGACGGTCGACGTGCGACGGCAGGCCTGCTTGGCGCCAAGCGTTCAGTCCTCCTTCGAGCACGTAGGTTTCCTTGAACCCGGTTGCGACGAGTTTGGCTGCGTTCATCACCGTGCGCCGTCCGCTTTGGCAATGAAAGATCACCGCTTTGCCGCTTGCGCGCTCTCGGTCGAAGTCGTGGGTGTCGACGGCGCCGAGCGGTACCAGGCGCGCGCCCAGAATGTGTTCGCGCGCGTATTCGTTCTGATCGCGGATGTCGATCAGGATCGCCGTGCCGTCGTCGAGGCGCCGTTTCGCCTCGCGCGGGGGGAGGGCGGTAAAGCCGCAAGCTTCGATCGTCATGTCTTTCGTCCTTTCGGGGGTTTGCAGAAGATATCGTGCAGGGCGGTCACGAGATCGCTCACGCGCGGTTCGGTGATGCGGTAGAAGACGGTTTGCGCCTCGCGCCGGGTGGCGACCAGTCCGTCGGCGCGCAGCTTCGCCAAGTGTTGCGAGAGGGCGGATTGGCTGAGCCCGACCGCTTCGTTGATCTCACCGACGGACATTTCGCCGCGTCCGAGGCGGCAAAGCACCATCAGGCGGGTCTCGTTCGAAAGCGCCTTCAACACTTCGACGGCGCGGCCTGCGTTCGCCTGCATCGCTTTCAGTTCATGGGGAGACAGCGCGTTCATGGGTTCTCGTACATCAGATGTTGCTAAATTAGATATTGCTAATATATATGTCAAGCAGCGATCCAACGGAGCAACTTCCATGAAGGCGCAAATCCGGGCTTTCTTCGACGAGCCGACGTTCACGGTCACCTATCTGGTGTCCGATCCCGAAACGCGGACGGTGGCGATCATCGATCCCGTTCTCGACTACGACCACAACTCCGGGCGGACCGCGACCCGGTCCGCGGATGCAATCTTGTCCGCTGCCAAGGCGGCCGATCTCACGATCGAATGGATTCTCGAGACGCATGCGCATGCCGATCATCTGTCGGCAGGCGCCTATCTGCGCGAGCGCACCGGGGCCAAGATCGCTATCGGTGACCAGATCACGACTGTCCAGGACACATTTGGATCGGTGTTCAATCTGACCGACGTCAAACCCAGGGGTGCGGATTTCGACCGGTTGGTCGGCGACGGCGAGCGCTTGAAGCTCGGCGGGCTCGAGATCGAGGTGCTGTTCACGCCGGGGCATACGCCGGCTTGCGTCAGCTACAAGATCGGCGATGCGGTCTTCGTCGGCGACACGCTGTTCATGCCGGACTACGGCACGGCACGCGCGGACTTTCCGGGCGGCGACGCGGCGACGTTGTACCGCTCGATCCGGCGCATTCTCTCGTTGCCGGGCGAAACGCGGCTGTTCATGTGCCACGACTACAAGGCGCCGGGTCGCGACACATTCGTGTGGGAAACGACGGTGGCCGAGCAACGGGCGAAGAACGTGCACATCAACGACGGTGTCGGCGAGGCGGCCTTCGTGGCGATGCGCAGAGCGCGCGACAAGACGTTGCAGATGCCCGTTCTGATCCTGCCTGCGATCCAGATCAATGTGCGCGCCGGCCGCTTGCCGCCGCCGGAGGCCAACGGCGTGCGCTATCTCAAGATTCCGCTGAACAAGCTTTGATGGGGCGGCGCTTGGCCGCCCCACTTTTGCAATCAGACCTTCGCGGGTGTCGCGAAGTAAGCGAGGACCGCGCCTGCAATCGTGTAGGCGCCGAAGTCGTAGAACGCGCCGATGAGCGCGTGGCTCCAGGGCCAGTGCCACCAGATCGGCTGTCCCAGGTGTGCAAAGAACGCGGCGACGAAGCCGACTGCCACGAGACGCTGGAATCGTGTGGCGAAGGTCGGGGCAGGGAACACGAACAGCAGCAGGCACATCAGCAGTAGCGTCGTCGCCAGCATGTGCAGGAAGCCGAACAACATCGTCTGCTCCATCGGCGCGGTGCCGCCGCTTCGGAAGTTGATCATCGCGACGGGGCCTGCGCTCATGCGCTGGAACCACTCTTCCTCGGTGCCCACTTTCGAATCCGGAACGAAATAGACGCCGTCTGCCGGCAGGTTCGTCTTGAGCGTCGTGCCGATCGTGGTCTCGGATTCCGGGGACATGTGGCTGAACGGATCGACGATCCCCGAGCCCCAGTAGAGGAAGCCCCAGAAGAACATTGCCACTGCGGCGAGGACCGCGCCGAGCAACGGTTTGAGCATGCGTTTCTCCCTTGTCTCTTGCGCCTTGGGTGTGCCGGCGCCTTGTGACGCGAGCTTAGCGCGCGGGGGCTGGCGACGCATCGTCCGCTTGTGCTTATGTGAACAACTGGACCGGCGTTAACGAAGGCGAGGAAACGCATGAGCACCCAATCGATCTTCATCGTCGGCGCGGCGCGCACACCGATGGGCGGGTTTCAGGGCGAGCTTGCAGGTTTGACGGCGCCACAGCTTGGCGCGGCCGCCATCCGCGCGGCGGTCGCGCGTGCGAGCGCAAAGGTGGAAGAGATCGACGAGGCCTATATGGGTTGCGTGCTACCGGCGGGCGTGGGGCAAGCGCCGGCACGGCAGGCCTCGATCCACGGCGGGCTGCCGAACAGCGTGCCGTGCACGACGGTGAACAAGGTGTGCGGCTCGGGCATGAAGGCGCTGATGCTTGCCGCCGATCAGTTGGCGCAAGGCGGCGCGAGCCTTGTCGTTGCGGGCGGCATGGAGTCGATGACGAATGCGCCCTATCTGCTGCCGAAAGCGCGCGGCGGCTTCCGGTTGGGGCACGGCGAGATCAAGGACCACATGTTCCTCGACGGGCTCGAGGATGCCTATGAAGGCCGGCTGATGGGGACTTATGCCGAGGATGCGGCGCGGCACTATCAGTTTACGCGCGGCGAGCAGGATGCGTATGCGGTCGAGTCGCTCGCCCGGTCGCAGCGCGCGCAGAAGGACGGCGGCTTCGAGGCCGAGATCGTGCCCGTAACGGTGCGGGGCAAAGGCGGGGACATCGTGGTCGCGATGGACGAGCAGCCGCGCAAGGCGGACGCCTCGAAGATTCCGACATTGAAGCCTGCGTTTGCGAAGGACGGGACGGTGACGGCGGCGAATTCGTCGTCGATTTCGGACGGCGCGGCGGCGCTGGTTCTTGCGCGCGGTGACGTGGCAGCGAAGCGCGGGCTGAGACCCGTCGCGCGCATCGTGGCACAGGCGAGCCACGCGGGCGAGCCGCGCTGGTTCACGACCGCACCGGTCGGGGCGATCGAAAAAGTGCTGGCGCGTGCTGGCTGGAAAAAAAGCGACGTCGATCTCTACGAGATCAACGAAGCGTTCGCCGTGGTCGCCATGATCGCATTGCGCGACCTTTCGCTTGCGCACGACGCGGTCAACGTGAACGGCGGGGCGTGCGCGCTCGGCCATCCGATCGGCGCGTCGGGCGCGCGCATCGTCGTGACGTTGATCAACGCGTTGCAGCGGCGCGGGCAAAAGCGTGGTGTTGCCTCGCTTTGCATCGGCGGCGGCGAGGCGACCGCGATGGCGATCGAGTTGATGAACTAGAATTCATCGCGAAAAAACGCCTGCACGCCTACGTGGAGCAATCACGCGTCAAAAGTGCAATCGCGAGCGTTTCACGATGATTCCCGCGGTGCCGATCGCGCTTGCATGTGAGCAAATTCCTACGAATCGGGTGATTCTCTGTTGAGAAGTTGCGGCGGACACGTTCCTACGCGCTCTCTTTGGTGTCGCGGCGGAAATCGCGCCGTTAGTTTGGCCCTCGTCAAGATTCGACGTAGAGGCGAACGCTCGCGTCGTGCGGATCAACGAAAAACAGTGGGGTTGCTCATGACCAAGCGTGCACTTCTTGCTTCGGCCGTCGCCGTTTCGCTCAGCGCGGCACCTGCGCTCGCGGGGGATTGGACCGGCATCTATATCGGCGGCCATGTCGGCGGCGCCTTCGGCGATACGGATTGGACGAATCTGATCGACCTTTCCGGAGCGGATATGGACTTCAATCCCGGCCAAACCGCTGCGCAAGAGCCCGACGGCGTGCTCGGCGGCGGTCAGATCGGCTACAATTTCCAAATGTCGAATTGGCTGTTCGGGCTTGAGGCGTCGATCGCCGGGCTCGACTACGACGACACGATCGTCAACCCGAACCTAGGAAACACCGACGAGTTTCTCAGTTCGGAAGTCGAGTGGGTCGCGATCGGCGCGGCCCGGTTCGGATGGACTTGGCAAGATTCGTTGCTTTACCTCAAGGGCGGCTACGCGACGGGCAAGGTGAACACCGAGCACAATGACGCTTCGGGCGCTGTTGACGGGGCGATCGACCGCTACCAGACCGACGAGACGCACGGCGGTTGGATGGCCGGAGCGGGATTCGAGCATCAAATTGGCGAGCATGTTTCGTTCGGTGTCGAATACAACTACATCGACCTCGGGAATCAGGATCATACGGGGATTACTGTCGTGGGCCTCGACTCCGTCACGAACGACATCGACGTCCAGATGCACATGGTGAGCGCGCGGTTGAACTGGAATCTGTTCACGCCCTAGACCGCTTCATCAAGCGTTTGCCTTTGGCCCCTCGTCCTTCGAAAGAAGGGCGAGGGGTTTTCGTTTGTTCTTCACGCCCAAAGGCAGTCTCGGGAGTCTTGGCTCATACCAGCCGGCAGAATTTCGACCGCGCAAAAGACAACCGTCATGGCCGGCCTTGAGCCGGTCACCCAGGGTCAACGCGCAAGCGGTTCCGCCGCTCGGCCCTACGATTCCTGGGTGGCCATGACGATCGGAGATGATCGAGTCGAAAAATTTGGTCCGTTGGAATCAGATTCTCAGCATGCGGCCGCGGAAGAGGCGGATGCCGCGCATGAGGGTCATGGCGATGAGGACGGCGAGCCAGGAGACGAGGCCCCAGATGCCGCCGGCCACCCATTCAATGAACTTGAACGAGGTTTTGAACGAGCGCAGCGCCGTCTTGCCGGTCAGTTCGATGATGCCGCGCGATTTGATGCCGAAACGTTTCGTCATGCGCGCCACGTCGTCGAGGTTCTCGCTGGTCTTGACGAAACGCATCAGACGCACGGTCTCGGCCGGACCGACGGTGTCGTGGATTTCGCTCAAGCGGTTCAGCACCGGCATGAGACGCGCGGCGCGCACGTTGCGGCCGTAGGCGGTGAATACTTCCTCGGTGCGCTTCAAGTTCGTGAGATCGGTCGAACGCAACGTCTGACGCAACAGCGGCATGTTCACCGCCTCGCTCGTCAGCTTCGTCAGCGTTTCGGCGAACTCCTTCGTCATGCGGTTCGTGCGGCGCGCGACCTTCATGATCGACACGCCCGCCTTGACGACGATGCCGCCGCCGCCGGTCGCGATCGTGGCCGCCGTGACGCCGAGGCCCACGACGGAGAGCCCCAAGATGAGTTCGCTGTAGGGTTCGCCCTTCAGGAACTTCGTGCCCTCGCGCGCGATGTCGCGAAGATCGCCGATGACGGTCAGGTCCGAGGCGACGGCGCCGGCAAGGCCTGCGTTGGTGTCGGCCTCGCCCGTCGCGAAGCCTTCGCCGAATTCCCAGGAGTTGCGCACGACGGTGGCGGACAGTGCGTGGGCTTCGTCGAGTTTGGCCAGCGTCTCGGCGGGGAGGTCGTAATCCATGAAGCGCGCGATCTCGACGTACATGTCGGCTTCGTCGACGTCGTCGCGCTCGAGCGCGTCCACGATCTTTTTGTTGATCAAGACCGGCGATGAGGTCGCCGCCAGGTCGGTCTTGACCGCCTTTTCGAGCGGGATCGTGAAGCCGAATCCAGTCGCGTAGGCGAGCGCGAGGCCTGCCACCGTCAAGAACAGCAACACGAGGCCGAGACGCGACAGCATCCGGCAGTTCCCCCAAGGACAACTTCAAGAACCCAGGGAAACCATATTACACGGAAAGGTCGGTGCTGGAACGAGGCTTTGGCGCGGCCTGGATGCACGCCTCTGACACGAAAAAGGGTGGGGCTGTTCGCCCCACCCTCGTTTCCCCCATCCCCTGGATGGCTTTAGTTCAAGTCGATCGTCGCGCGGCGGTTCTGCGGTTCCTTGACGTTGTCGCCGGTCTGAACGAAGAGCCGCGTTTCGCCGGTGCCGATCGCCATGATCGAATCCGACGGCACGCCCTTCGAGACCAGGTTCGAACGCGCGGCGCCGGCGCGGCATTCGGAGAGTTTCTGGTTCGCTCTCTGCGAGCCGACCGTGTCGGTCTGGCCCACGATCTTGACCGAGACCGAGCCCAGCTGCCTTGCGGAGGCCGCGGCTTCGCTCAAGACCATGTCGGCTTCGGCCGTCACGTTGCACTTGTTGAAGGCGAAGTAGATCACGAACTGACGCGCGATCGGCGGCGGCGGAGGCGGCGGCGCCGACGGCCGGGTCGCCGCGGCCGGAGCCGCTTGCGATTTGTGCGCGCCGAAGCGGAAGCCCAACGTCACGGTGTGCTTCTGCAGATCGTCCGTGTCCAGATGATTGGTGTTCGCGGGCACGACCGAGTCCGGCTCGCTGAACTGGAAGTCGGTCACGTAGAGGTAGCGGTAGTTCAGCACGAGATCGAGCCAGCTCGTCATCTGGACGCTCATGCCGGCGATCGCCTGGAACGCCAGCGACACGCGATCGTCCTGGATCGCGGCGACGGGTGCGAGAAGGCTGTTCGCATCGAGACGCGCGTAGTCGGCGCCGACGCCGCCGCCGAGGCTGAACGTCACGCCGCTCGCCGACGGGAAGTCGTAGAGCACGTTGGCCATCAGCGTGTACTCGGCGAGATCGCCGCTGACCACGACTGCGGGGCCTACCGCGGGGATCTGACGGTCGAAATCGTTGTGGCGATAACCGCCTTCGACCTCGAAACGCCAACCGTTGTCGTAGGCGTAGCCGACCGAAGCCAGCGCCGCCCACCCCACATCCAACGCCAGCGTCGAAGCGACCGGCACGGGTGCGGGCGTGACGTATTGCGTGGCCGCAAAGTCCTCAACCCAGCTTCCGCCGCCTTCGAATACGCCGTACCAGCTCGTCAAGCGTCCTGCGCTTGCGGGCGAGGAGAGCGCGAGCACCGCCGCGGCCCCCAAAAGAGCAGCTCCGACCTTCATGATGACACCCCAACCCAATTTGGCAGCGTTTCAAATGGCTTCCCAACCTGCCGTTTGAATCGCCGTTCTTCCCATCGCCTTTGGCAACCCATTTCGGGGACGCCATCGCCGTGGCCGAACACTGGCACAGCCAGCCAATATGGGAACTACGCGAGTTGTTATTGGTATATGCGCGAGGGCAACTCTGGCGCGTGGGGTTTGACTCGTGCGCGGAGCGTTAGCGATGCGGCTTCGCGAAAAAGTTGCGGCGTGCGTCTTCACCACCTGTGATCAGCAAGCGCCCTGCGTTTAGTGGTTACGGTGTCCCCGCATACTTTTGCCGGTAGGCTCAAACGCGCGCGAAGCGCCAGAGTCCGGCGAACAAATCAACCAAATCGCCGACGCGTCCGACGTAATGATCGTGCGCGACCAGGCGTGCGCCATCGTCGCCCAAAAGCAACAGTTCGACAGCATTCGTGAGCGCCAAGAGACGGCTTTGGTGAAGACCGAGTGCGGATTGGATCGGATCGGTGATCGCGCCCGAGATCGCCGACGATGCGGCGAGCACCGCGGCGACAGCGGCCGTGGCCGAAACCGTCAGCGTTGCGGAGGCGGGCACGGGTGCGGCGCCGATCACCGCTGCCGTCATGGCTGCGGTCGCGGAGGATTGGCCCAAGGCTTGGGCAATGAAATTCGCCAGCGCCGGGCCTAGTGTCAGCACCCCCGGCGTCGCCTGGTGGAGCAGGGCGGCGCCCGCGCCCAAGCTCATGAAAATGTTCGCGATTTCGGCGGCGGCGGCGCGGTTGCCGCTGTAGGCGCCGAGCGCGTGGGCGAGCTTTTCGCGATAACCCTCGGCGCTCCAGTGGCGGCGCATCGCCTCGTGCACCTTTGTCAGGCGGTTGGCGAGGCGCTGGTCTGTCAGCACTTCGCGGGCAAGGCCGTCGTACAAGCTCGCGCGGTTGCCGTCGCGGTAGGGAAGCTCGAGCAGTTCCGTCCAGATCAGCCACTCGATCTCGCGCGCGACGTCGGTCTTCAGGAAAAGATCGCGCGAGCGCAGCCAGTCGGCGGTCGCGTGATCGCCGCCGCGTTCGGCGAGCCTGGCCGCGAGACGCAGCCCCGTGTGCGGCAGGATCAGCGCTGCGTTCAACGGGGCGCGGACAAGGTCGCGGCCCAGGCCCTTGCGGTTCAGCCGCCAGGCGCCGCGCCAGCCGAAGTGCTTGTCGACGAAGCCCGGGATGCGGCGCCGGGCCTTGTCGAAATGGCGGACGATCGCGTCGTCGAGAATGGCGCGGGCTTCGGCTCGGCCGAGCGCGGCCTCAGGCAGGGTCTGGCGGGCCATCGGCGGTCAGCGTCCTTCGCGCCATTTGATCCAGGCGATCAGCAGCACCAAAGATAGGGTGAGGCCGTTCGCGCCGACAAGCGGCCAGGAGGAAATCGCAAGGCCGTAGACGAGCCACAAGAACAAGCCCGCCGCGAAGCCGACGACCCAGATCCACGAGAAGTCGGCGGCCGAGCGCGTGCGCCATGTCTTGACGACTTGGGGCAGGAAAGAGAGCGTCGTCAGCGTCGCGGCCGCGGTGCCCGCAAGTTCGGTCAAGGCGGTCATCCGTTCTTGCCCAGCTTCGCGAAGGCTTGGCGGTCCTTGTTGTCGCGCATCAGCATGGTCAGCCCCGAAATCGTGGAGAGGCCCAAATTCGTGGGCAGTTCCGCGTACTCGTCGTAGTCGATCTTCGCGTAGGCTTCGCTTGCGACCTTGTCCCACTTGCCGGACGGCTTCTTGATTTCGATCTGCGCCACGGTCGCCTTCAGCACCATGCGCACGATCGGTTCGCTCGCCTTCGTCGGTTTCATCAGCGACGGGTGTTCGCCCACCATCTGCCAGCCGTGCGAGAGCGCCCATGCGGTGAGTTCGTCTTTGGTCATCGCCGGTTCCTCGTTTCGCCCGCGGCCGGAGAATGGCACATTGGGGCCGCAAACACAGGTGAGGAATGAGCGTTTACACACTGGGCGACATGGCGCCCGATCTGCCGCCGGCAGGGGACTATTGGATTGCACCGAATGCCGCCGTGCTCGGGCGCGTCCGGCTGCTGAAGGGGGCCAGCGTCTGGTTCGGCGCGACGCTGCGCGGCGACACCGAATGGATCACGGTGGGCGAGGGCTCGAACGTGCAGGACGGATCGGTCCTGCACACCGATCCCGGCGCGCCGCTGACGATCGGACGGAACGTCACGATCGGGCACATGGTGATGCTGCACGGCTGCGAGATCGGCGACGGTTCGCTGGTCGGCATCGGATCGATCGTCCTCAACCGCACGAAGATCGGGAAGAACTGCCTGATCGGCGCGAACACGCTTTTGACCGAGGGCAAAGAGATTCCCGACAACTCCGTCGTGATGGGCGCGCCGGGCAAGGTCGTGCGCCAGGCGGACGACGGCACGCGGGCGATGCTGCAAGCCTCGGCGATGCACTATGTCGAGAACTGGAAACGCTTCGCGCGGGAGCTGAAGGCGGTTTGAATTCGTCCGTTTACGGAATTTTGAGCATGGGAGGTGGTTAAGGGACACCAAGCCCATGGATTCCCGCGGTTTTTCGCTGGCACGGCCTTCGCTGCTTCGTCCTCACCTTCGTCTCAGTCTGAGGCAAGGCGGTCAACGAGGCGGTCAAAGCGATATGCGGCATCCCCACACGCAGCTTCTGCTCGATCACTGGCGCCAGGTGCGCGGCGAGCAGCTCGCGCCGCGCAAGGCGTCGATCGAGCCGCGCGCGATCAAGGATCATCTCGCGTTCGCGTTCCTGCTGAAGCGCGAGAGCGAAGATAAGTTCACGTTCGCGCTTGCCGGCACCGGGCTCTGCGATCTTTTCGGCCAGGAGCTGCGCGGGCAGAGCTTCGTGCATCTGTGGGCCGAGCCTTCGCGCAACGCCGCGCGGACGGCTGCGATCCGGGTCGCCAATCTCAGTGTGCCCACGGTTGCGGTCGCGACCGGCGAAACCGCCGATCAGCGTCCGATGCCGGCCGAACTCGTGCTGTTGCCCTATGCAGACGCGCGCGGCGAGCCGACGTGGATCTTGGGCCACTTCCAGCCGCTGCAGCCGCTCAGCCGCCTGATCGGGCGCAAGCTCGTCCGGCTGCGCATGACGGCCAACGCCATTCTCACAGGCGACGTTCACGGCCCCAATGCGGTCGCTTTCGCCGATGACAGGCGTCGTCCGGCCAAGCACCTCAAGGTCGTGACCTCGCGATCGGTTTCTTGACGCCTTCGACTGCCACTTGCACCACGTGAAAACTCAAAGGGCGCCTCGCGGCGCCCTTTTTTCATGTCCGTCTTCAGCCCGCTCAGTAGGGGCGGGGCGAACGCTCCGGATCGTAGTCCTGGAAGCCGGGCTTGGCCGCTTCGTCGAGCGTGTTCAGTTCGTCGCGGAAGTTCTTGTATTCCTCGCGTTGAACGACGTACTGTTCTTCGTACTTTTCGACCTGGCGCCAGTACTCCTCGAATGCCGCCACGTCCTCGGGCAGGCGCTGGTCGCAGCGTTCCTTGCTGTGGCCTTGTTCCTGACACCAAATGTCGAAATAGAGATTGCGCGCTTCAGCCGGTGCCGTCGCGAAAAGTGACGCACACGCAATGCCGACCGCCGCCAGCAAGACCCCACGTTTCCGCATTTTGCGGCTCCTTCTTAATTCCTTAACGTCCAGGATAGACGCCAAGCCACGTACTGCATAGGCCAGCCGCACCCAAATTCCCCTTAACGGGCCGCCGCAAATCGTTCCGATCTGTCTTCCGCTACCTTCCTGTGCTCCGGGGGCAACGGTGGCTTTCCGAGAATCAGGTCCGACGCCTTTTCAGCAATCATAATCGTGGGGGCATTCGTGTTGCCACCGACGAGCGTTGGCATCACCGAGGCGTCTACAACTCTCAAGCCCTGCACGCCGCGAACCCGAAGCTGAGCGTCCACAACTGCAAGCCGGTCGTTGCCCATCTTTGCGGTGCCCACCGGGTGGTAAATCGTGATCGCGGTGCGGCGCACGAACGCGTCGATGTCGGCGTCGCTGACGGCATCGGCGCCGGGGTTCAATTCGTCGCCGCGGTAGGCGTCGAACGCAGGCTGGGCCACGATCCTGCGCGCGATTTTCACCGCCTCGCGCAGCGTCCGCAGATCGTTGTCGGCGGCAAGCGAGTTCGGCTGGATGAGCGGCGGGTCTTCCGGCCGTGCCGATTTCAGTGCGACGTGTCCGCGGCTTTCGGGGCGAAGCGCACACATATGCAAACCGAATGCGTGCATCTTCAGCACCTTTCGCCCGTGATCGGAGAACGGCGCATTGAACAAATGGAGTTGCAGATCGGGCACATCGAGATCGGGGCGGCTCTTGATGAAGGCGCCGGCTTCCAACCCTTGCGAACGCGCGGGGCCTGCGCCCATCAGCAGATACTGCAGACCGACGCCGACAAGCGTGAGCGGGCTTGCGACCTGGGCGTAGGCCGTGACCGGCTGGGTGCACTTGTACTGAACGTTGACGTCGAGGTGGTCTTGCAGGTTCTGGCCGACGCCGGGCAGGTCGGCGACGACGGGCACGCCGAAGCGGCGCAGATACTCGCCGTCGCCGATGCCGGACAGCAGCAGAATCTGCGGCGTTCCGATCGTGCCGCACGACAGGATCACCTCGCGGCGCGCGCGGACCGTGCGGAGTTGGCCGGCGTGCTTGTACTCGACGCCGACCGCGCGGCCGTCTTCGACGATGACGCGCGTGATCAACGCTTCGACTTCAACCTTCAAATTCTCGCGGCCCGCGGCCGGTTCCAGAAAGGCCGTCGACGTGTTCCAGCGCCGGCCGTTCTTGATCGTCATCTGAAAGAAGCCGAAACCCTCCTGCTGCTCGCCGTTGAAGTCGGGCGAGAGCTTGTATCCGGCCTGTTTGCCGGCATCGAGCAGGACCTGGAACAGCGGGGAGGTGCGTTCGGCGTCGCCGACGTAAAGCGGGCCGCCGTCGCCGTGGAAATCGTCCGCACCCTGAACATTGGTCTCGGAGCGCTTGAAGTAGGGCAGGACGTCGGAGAACGACCACCCCTCCAGACCGAGCTGGCGCCAATGGTCGTAGTCGCGCGCGTGGCCGCGGACATAAAGCATGCCGTTGATCGAGGACGATCCGCCCAGACCCTTGCCGCGCGGCCAGTAATCCTTGCGATTGTTGAGATTGGCGGCGCCCTCGGTTTCGAAGCCCCAATTGTACTTGTTGGCCGTCTTCAGCAGCGTCGCGACGCCCGCCGGCATGCGCACCATCAGGCTGTTGTCCTTCGGACCCGCCTCGAGCAGCAGAACGCGGTTCTTGGAATCGGCCGAAAGCCGATTCGCCAGGACGCAGCCGGCGCTGCCTGCGCCTGCGATCACGAAGTCGAATTCCATGTCCGTCATGCCGATTGAGATTCCCGCCAGAAAACCGCGAAGGGCGGCCACTATATGGGCGTCGGGGTCTTGCGCAACCTCGGCGGAAAGGGACCATTAACCAAGCCCCGCCTATCTTGCGCCGACATTGGATCCGTCAGGTCCCTTCAAGGGTCTGGCCCGGCTTTTCAGGTGCGGCATGCGACATGGTTCTTCCAGCGAGACGGCATCGGGTGCGGAGCGCCGTCGACACAAGCGTCACCCGATGAAGCTGAACGTGCGCTTTCTGCTCGACGACGGGCATGAGCACAACGGCAACGTGACGAACATTTCGGTCGGCGGCATGCAGGTCTTGTCGGACGCACGTCCCGCGGCGGGTTCGGGCATCATTGCCTATGTGCAGGATTTGGGGCGGCTCGAGGGCATCGTCTCGCGGATCGACGACAACGGTTTTGCCGTGCGCCTGACGCTGTCGGCGATGCGCCGCGACAAGTTGGAAGAACGTCTCGGCGTCAACACCGGTGCCAAAGCGCGCGGCGCGGAAGCCCGCAAGCACCAGCGTGAAGCAACGAGCGGCGTTGCCAAAATTCAACGCGCCGACGGGCGCGAGATGCCTTGCCGAGTCATTGACCTGTCTCTTGGCGGCGTGTCGGTGGAAGCGGCCGAGTGGCCGCCGTTGGGCGAGCAAGTGCTCGTCGGCAAGATGCGCGGGCGCGTCGTGCGCCACCACGAACTCGGGATCGCCATCGAGTTCGAGGACGTGCCGCCGTCGCGCGGCAGCCTGGCCGAACAGCTGATGTCGTCGGAGCGCACCGCGGCCTGATCGCCGCCGGTTTCTGCGGATTTCCTACATCGTTCATGCCGCGTTCAGGCGGCCGATCGCATATGCTCGCGGTTTGAGGCTGGCGTCCGTTTTCGGGCGGGCGCCTGCGCATTGAGGAGAGGCAACATGCGAAACGCTCTGGTCTTGATGATCGCGGCCGCGGCGATGTTCGTCGGGACGGCGGTCACGCCCGCCATGGCACAGCCCTATGGCGGACCGTACGGCGATCCTTACGGTGACCCCTATGACGACGGCTATGGCCCGCCGCCTCCGCCCCCGGGGCATGGCTATGACGACCGTTATCGCGGCGGTCCACCCCCGGGTTGGCGTTATCGCGGCTGCAGCCGCGACCGCACCGCCGGCGCGATCATCGGCGGTATTCTGGGCGGCATCATCGGGAACAAAGTCGGGCGCGGGCGCGACCGCGGACCCGCGACGATCGCGGGCATCATTTTCGGCGGCATCGCCGGTGCTGCGATCGCGCGAAACAGCTGCCGCGACCGTTATGCGGACGCTTACTACTACAATCCCGCCTACTACGACGCCTTCGAGCATCCGCGCTATGGCGCGCGCTACGACTGGCGCAACCCGCACAGCGGCAATTACGGCTACGTGGTGCCGGTGCGCGATTACGACGACGGCTATCGTTACGGATATCGCGGCGCGGAGTGCCGCGAGTTCCGGCAGACGGTGTGGATCGGCCGCCATCGCACGAACGCCTACGGCACGGCATGCCGCCAACGCGACGGAAGCTGGCGCATCGTGAATTATTGACGTTCGAGCGCTTTGAGTGCGCCGCCCCTCATCGCCGACCGCGATGAGGGGCTTTTGCTTTGCTCCGGTTCACCGTCTTGTAGTCACCCGGATCCGGTTTCGTCGCGCCGTCACGACGGCACCCTTGGAGAGCGCGGTGTCATGCAATCCAAGTATCCGCCGAAGTAGGTCAAGTTGCTCCGATGGTCGCACCTGCTCGACGCGTATCAATCCTCCGGAGGCGGTACCCCGAAGAAAAATGTGAGTCCCGAAGTCGTTGTCCTCGGTCACGACAACGCGATTATCCGAGAGGGCGATCGCCAGAATCTCCTCGTCCGTGGGATTGAGTTTCTCCTCCGCCAACGCAAGTACGTCGTGCCCGTCATCGCGCAGACCTCTTATGGTCAGCCGGGCGATGCATAGATCAGCGAGCAGGCGCATCTTCGAGATGCGTCGCTTTGGCGACCGCCTCGCCCGACATTCGAGTCAGTGCTGTTAGGCGGCTTGCGTACAGAAGCGCTGCCCGAACATCGTCCGCTTCGAGAAATGGGAACTGTTCCAGAAGTTCCTTCTCGCTCGTTCCCGCCGCAAACCAACGAACGATTTGCTCGACCGTAATCCGCAAGCCGCGCACGGTCGGTTTGCCGCCCATTATGGAGGCGTTCGTCGTAATTCGGCCGAGGAGTTCGGTGTCGGTCATCTATCCATCATGCCACGGATCAGCCCCAATTGCGATGGATGACGACCAGCTTCCAGGGCGCCAAGGAACGGTACGGCCTCATCGCCCCTTCCATTGGGGTGGGCGTTTCTGGGCGAAGGCCATGGGGCCTTCGATGAGGTCTTCGCTGCGGAACATCGCGCGGAGGGCTTCGTATTTGCTTTGTTGTTCGATGGCCGCCTGCAGCGAGGGTTCGGCGAGGCCGCGATAGACCGCTTCCTTCGAGGCGCGGATCGACATCGGGGAGCACTCGAGAATCTGCTGCGCGAGCTTCTTGGCGACGGCGAGCGCTTCGCCTTGTCTTGCGACTTCGTTGACGAAGCCGAGCGTCTGGCCCTCCGCGGCGGTGACGCGGCGCGCGGTCAGGATCATGCCCAACGCCTTCTTCAAACCGATCTCGCGCGGCAGGCGGTGCAGACCGCCGGCCAGCGCTGCGAGACCCACTTTCGGTTCGGGCAGCGCGAACAGCGCGGTCTCGTCGGCCACGATCAGATCGCAGGCGAGCGCGATCTCGAAACCGCCGCCCATCGCGAGGCCGTTCACGGCGGCGATCACGGGCTTGGTCAAATCGAACCTAGAGGTCAAACCTGCGAAGCCCGTGTGCGGAACCGTGATCGGGTTTCCGGCCGCCTGGTACTTCAGATCGTTGCCCGCGCTGAACGCCCTGCCGCCCGCGCCAGTTATGATCGCCACCCACTGCTCAGTATCCTGAGCGAATGAATCGAACACCTTTGCCAATTCGAAGTTCGCGGGCGGGTGGATCGCGTTCATGACGTCGGGCCGGTTCATGGTGACGATCGTGAGGCGGCCCTCGCGTTCGACCTTGCAGAATTCGTATTCGCTCATTCGTACACCTGTCTCGGATTGGGATGGCACGCTTCCTGCGTAACCTTTTGTTAACCCGTAGAGAAGGGTTGGCCAGAAAGGTCAAGTCGAGGTGGTTGCTGTCATGTCACTTGCATCGGCCGTCGTGAGCGACGCTCTCAACAACATGTGGCGCATCAACGTGAGCGGCCAGGTCTATGGCCCTTACTCCGGCCACCAGCTGAAGTCCTTCGCCTCGGAAGGGCGATTCGCGCCGCACTCGATCGTTCAGGCGGGCAGCGGACCCTGGATCACCGCCATCGACGACCCCATCCTGGGTCAGCTTTTCGTGCAGAAACCCGCGGCGCAGATGCAGCCGTCCACAGCGGCGCAAGCGGAGCCCGCGAGCGCGAACTTCATCGTCATCGCCGATCTGCGCTCGCGCGGGTCAGGGCCCTTCGAGAGCGCGATGGCGAAGATGGGCGAGGCCTATCGGTTGAATCCGCTGGTGTGGCTGCTGCACAGCGACAAGACGGCGGCGACCATCCGCAACGAACTTACCCAGCATATGGGGCAGTCCGACAACCTGTTCATCGTCGATGCGAACCGCGGCAAGACCGCCTGGTTCAACCTCGGCCCGGAAGCGGATGCCAAGATCCGTAAGGTCTGGCGGCGCGCGGCGGACAAAACCAACAGCTAATTCACTTACCCATGAGCGTGCGAACGCGCTAGCCTTGCTGCCATCGCTATCGATGGAGCATCGGTCATGGACCTCAGGGAAACGGCGGGCGACCGCGCCTTCCGCGACGACGTCAAAGCCTTCATCGCCTCGCATCTGCCCAAGGACTTGAAGGACAAGTCCGAGCAGGGCTTGCGCATGCACGTCGCCGACGGTCAGCGCTGGCACAAGATTCTGGCAGCACACGGATGGGGCGCGCCGGGTTGGCCCAAGGACCATGGCGGCTGCGGCTGGGACCACGGCCGGCAATACATCTGGGAAGAGGAGATGGCGCTGGCCGGATGCCCGCCGCTGTCACCGTTCGCGGTGAAGATGGTGGGGCCTGTGATCATCGCGTTCGGGACGGCGGAGCAGAAGGCGCGCTTTCTGCCGGCGGCCGCGTCGGGCGAGCATTTGTGGTGCCAGGGCTATTCGGAGCCGAACGCGGGGTCGGATCTCGCCACGCTGCGCACGATGGCGGTGCGCGAGGGCGACAACTACGTCGTCAACGGCATGAAGATTTGGAATTCGTACGGGCACGAGGCCGATTGGATGTTCGCGCTCGTGCGGACCGCGACCGACGGCAAGTCGCAAGAAGGGATCACGGTCCTTCTCATCGACATGAAGACGAAGGGAATATCGCACCGGCCGATCATCACGATCGACGGCTCGCACATCTTGAACGAGATCCGCTTCGACAACGTCGTGGTGCCGGTCGCCAACCGCATCGGCGAGGAGAACAAGGGCTGGACCTATGCGAAGTATCTGCTCGGCAACGAGCGGGCTTTGATCGCGCAGATCGCGCAGTCGACGAAGCTGGTCAAGCGCCTGAAGGACGTGGGCGCGCGCGAGCTGACGAACGGCGCGGGCCTGATCGAGGAAGCGGACTTTCGCGCAAAGCTCGCTGCGATCGAAGTCGAGCTCGAAGCGCTGCGCGTGACGAACCAACGCGTGCTCTACGAAGCGAAGGCGGGTTCGGCCGGTAACGGCGGGGCGATCCTGAAGTCGAAAGGCACGTTCATCAGTCAGGCGTTGAGCGAGCTTTTGCTCGAAGCGGTCGGGTACTATTCGTCGCCGTGGGTGCTGGAGCAGCTCGAAACCGGGTGGAACCAACCGCCGATCGGGCCCGCGTATGCGAAGAACGCGATGCCGCTTTATGCGCGCCAGCGCGCGAACACGATCGAAGGCGGAACGGAGGAGATTCAGAAGAACGTAATCGCGAAGCAGGTTCTGGGGCTCTGATGGCGCGGCGGCTCGAGTTCTTTTTCGATTGTTCCAGTCCGTGGACCTATCTTGCGTTCACGCGGGTGCACGGCGTCGTCGCGCGAACGGCTGCCACGATCGAGTGGAAGCCGATCCTGGTGGGCGGCGTCTTCAACGCGGTGAACAAGGACGTCTATGAGCGGCGCGCGAATCCCGACCCGCGCAAGTCGAAGTACTATGCGAAGGATTTGAACGATTGGGCCCGGCACACGGGGATCAAGATCGGGCGGCCGCCGGTCTTTCCCGTGAACTCGGTCAAGGCGATGCGCGGCGCGCTGATCGCGCTCGACGACGGCAAGCTGGTGCCGTACGCGACGGCGGTGTTCGCCGCCTATTGGGGCGATCTTGCCGACATCAGTCAGCCGGATGTGCTGGGGCCGGTTGCCGCGTCCGTCGGTTACGAGGCGGCGTCGTTTCTGCGGCGGATCGAGGAGAGCAGCTACAAAGACCGGTTGCGCGCGAACACGGACGAATTGATCGCGCGCGGCGGGTTCGGGTCGCCCACAATGTTCGTCGACGGCAGCGACATGTATTTCGGCAACGACCGGCTGCCGCTCGTCGAGGATGCGTTGGCACGCTGATGGGAACGACGCTCGGCGGACGGACACCTTCGGAGGAAGCGCACGAGCCGCTGTTGCGCGTGCCGCCGGCCGTCGTTCTTCCGATCCTTGCGTTCGTGGCCGTGCATATCGGCTCACAGTTCTTGAGCGATGCGGACTTCGAGTTTCTGATCGACACGTTCGCGCTGACGCCGGCGCGGTTCGAGTATTTCGGGTGGTACGCGCTGGGCAGCGGGCGCGAGGCGCTGATGGCCTACGTCCCGTTCCTCAGCTACGGTTTCTTGCACAGCGATTTCTATCATCTGACGTTCAACGCGCTCGGGTTTCTTATCTTCGGGACGCTGGTCGCGCGCCGGGCGGGGCTCATGCGCTTCGTGGCGTTGACGCTGATCGTGACGGTGCTCGCGGCGGCGACGCACATCGTCACCCACTGGGGCTCGCCGGTTGCGGCGTTGGGTGCGTCCGGGGCAGTGTCCGGCTTGATGGGCGCGTCGTTCCGATTCATCTTTATCCACTCAAGCTCGAGCGCGGTGTGGCCGCCGGAGCGGTTGCCGCTGTTCAGCCGGCCGGTATTGCTGACGTCGGCGGTTTGGATCTTGCTTAACATCGTGTTGGGCGTGACCGGCTTCACGCCCGAGGGCTTCGGTCGGATGATCGCTTGGGAGGCCCATATCGGGGGCTTTCTTTCCGGACTTTTGCTTCTGCCGGTGTTCGACCGGCGGCGCAGCTGGCTTAGCTGAGGGCGATTTCACTTGATCGGGGCGGGTGGGGTCCCCATCTATCGTCCGTTCGGTTCGTTGCAACGATTCGGAGGGTTCCCCATGCCCGAGACGGATGCTTCCTACACCCCGCAACCCGAGACGCCGCCCGCGGCCGTCGAGCGCCAGCCGTTTCCCTGGCAGCGCTTTCTCTATTCGCTGATGTTCGCCGTGCTCGGCTGGTTCGCCTTCTGGATGACGATCGTGCTTGCGATCATCATGTGGGTGCTCGTCGCCGTCAGCCGCGAGCCGCACGCGGAGTTCCGCAGTTTCGTCGGCGCGAGCGCAAAGTATGTGGGGCAGTGCCTCGCCTACATCGTGCTGCTCAGCGACGAGAAGCCGTTTCCGCTGGGTCCCCTGCCGCGCGTCGACGGGTAGGCTTCAGAACAGGCCTTCGACGTAGAATGGCGGCTGGCCGTTGCGGCGGATCGCTTTGATCGCCGCGCGGCCGTCGCCGCCGACGGCGACGTCGATCGAGAGTTCGCCCCGGCGCGCTTCGTTCTCGATTTCCATGCCCGTTCCCTGCGGCACGAAATAGCTTTCGATGCCGTAGGTGACGCCGAGCGAGCGCGTTTCGCGTTCGCCTTCGTCGATGCGGTTGATCGTGCCGCGGATCGCCACGCCCCCGTCGACCGCGACAGGCCGGTCGCGGCCGACGGCGGCGGCGGACCAAACGGCGCCCTGCGGCACGACGGTGACGAAGATCGTGTCCCCCCAAGTGAATCTGTCGTCGCCTTGCAACTTCGACGGATCGACGTTCGAGATTTCGTAGTTCAGGATCACGTAGTCGCCGCGGAAGATGTCGCGCGGATCGATGGGCACGACCTTCAGCGTCACGACCTGAGACGCGTTCAGCATCATCTGGCGGTCGACGATCATGTAGGCGAGTGCCGCGGTCTGGAGCGCCGCGACGACGAGGATGCGAAGGACGGTGGTCATGTCTTGCACCTCAAGCCTTGGCGGGTTTGGCAGTGAGGCGGCGGCGGGTCTGTTCGAGACCGAGCGCGAGCACGATCAAGAGGACGCCGCCGACCGTGAAGAACAGCGCCTGGTTGACGAGCAGCAGGTCCTCGAACAGCTCGAAATAGACGTAAAGCGTCCAGAAGCCGAACGCGACCAGCGAGAGGTTGACGACGAAGCGGTCCTCGAGGCGGACGCCGCGGCTGATGCTCCAGACAATGACAATCAGGGTCGCGACCAGCATCGGGATGTCGAACGCGTCGCCGCGCCCGACCGTCATGACGTAGGCGATCGTCGCCACGCAGGCGAACGCGGTGCCCGCAAGGTCGAGGGCGGTCGAACCTTTGCGCTGCATCGAGGCGAGGCAACCGCCGATCGCGGCAAGCGAAGCGAGTGCAGCGAAGACAAACCACGCCGCCGCCGGACCCTCAGCCTTGCCGTTCGAGAAATGCAGCAAGGCGAAGGCGGTCAAGAACGCGAAGAACGCATAGTGACCCGTCGTGAGCGTGCACCCGTTCGCGCCGCTTTCGAATATCTGCATCGCCGACCAGATCGCGAGCGGTACGAGGACGTAGATCGAATGCATCTCGGCGTCGCCCCAGCCGAGCACCGATTGAATGCCCTCGCGGCTGATCACGAACCAGAGGATGAGCGCGAGCGCCGAAAGATGCACGGCCGGGCGCCAGTTCAGCTGCAACGCCAGGGCGGCGCCCGCGGCCCAGTAGATCAGGTAGAGCACGTGGATCGTGCGGTCGCCGGCTTGCGATTCCGCGAACGTCCAATAACCGCCCAGCGCGATGGCGGCGGCAAGGCTTGCGCGCGACGGCACGATCGCGGCGGCGGCGAGCGCGCCCAGGCCCCAGAGCAGGATCCCGTCCGGGAAGTGGGAGTTGATGTTGTAGGTCTGTGCCACGAACCAGATGTTCGTGCCGAACAAGAGCACGCCCAGGAGCACGAAGGCTTGGGCGATGACGTCGCTGCCGCGCAGAACGAACGCACCGGCGAGGCCATAGGCGAGCCACAACGCGCCGAACAGGACGACAAGGCGCGTGAGCTTCGTCATCTCGGCCCAGTTGGCGCCGACGAAGGAAAGGGCGCCAAGGCCGACCAAGATGACGCCCAAGACGGCGAAGATGAGGACGAGCCGGTTCGACGAACTGCCTTCGCCCACGCTTTCAAGGATCGCCGCGCGGCTTTCGGCGGGCACGAGGCCCTTGGCGATCCAGGTTTCGAGATCGATCTTGAGCTGGCGGAGATAGAACGGCGGACGCATCGTTCGGTGCAGCCTTGTGCGGTGTTTCGAGTCTAGCGCAGACTATGCCCGAATTGTGTCACCGTTGTCCTTTGCGGGCGAAAATCGCGGCAAAGAAACCGTCGGTGCCGTGGGCGGCGGGCGAGAGGCGCAAGACGTCGTCGCTGCCGCTGGGCCAAGGCGCGGTTGCGACGGAGCGCCAGACCTCGCGCGCGTCAACGGTTTCGAAGTCGCCGTGCCGCGCCAGAAACGAGCGGACGCGCTCGTCGTTCTCCTCGCGCAAGAGCGAGCAGGTCGCATAGACGAGGCGGCCGCCGGGCTTCACGAAGCGGGCGGCGCGGTCGAGGATCGCGTCCTGCAGTGCGGTCAGCTCGGAAAGTGCGGCCGCCTGCGTCGACCAGCGCGCGTCCGGATTGCGCCGCCACGAGCCGGTGCCGGAACATGGTGCGTCGACGAGAACTCGGTCGAAGCGGCCGTGGTGCCGTTTCATCCATTTGTCGTCGGTCGCGGGCAGAAGTTTGCGTTCGGCGTTTTCGACGCCGGCGCGCTTCAAGCGGAGTTTCGCGCGAGCGAGGCGGACCTCACTGATGTCGCAGACGACGAGGTGGCCGCGGTTCTCCATCGCCGCACCCAGCGCAAGCGATTTGCCGCCGGTGCCGGCGCAGAAGTCCATGACCTGTTGGCCAGCGCGCGCGTCGCACAACAGTGCCGCGAGTTGCGAGCCTTCGTCTTGGAACTCGATCGTGCCGTCGCGGAAGGCGGCGGTTGCAGAGGCGTTCGTGCCCGGCTGGGCGCGCAAGCCCCATGGACTGAACGGGGCGGGGCGAGTGTCGATCGATTCTTGCTTCAGCTGCCTACGGGCGTTGGCGACGGTCGCCTTCAAGAGATTGACGCGAAGGTCGATCGGCGCGGGGGCGAGGCTTGCTTCCATCTCGGCGGCGAAGGTGCTGCCGAGTGCGGCGCGCAACGGTGCTTCGAAGG
>CAZLRW010000057.1:0-23342 GCA_964561925.1 uncultured Flavobacteriaceae bacterium | reverse complement strand
TGAACGAAACGAACCTCTCGCGCGTCGACCTGAACCTGCTCGTGCTGTTCGAGGCGGTGCTCGCCGAACGCCACGTCGCCCGCACGGCGGCGCGGCTCAATCTCTCGCCATCCGCCGTCAGCCACGGCCTCGCCCGCCTGCGCCAATTGTTCGGCGATCCTCTGTTCCTCAAACACCCGAAGGGCGTCGTGGCGACCGAGCGCGCGCTCGCGCTCGGCCCCCCCATCGCCGACATCCTCGCGCGCACCCGCAACGTCGTCGGCGGCGTTCAACCGTTCGACCCCAAGACCGCGAAGCGCCGATTCAAAATCGGCGCACCGGACGCGGTGATTGCGGTCGTTCTGCCGCCGCTTCTCGCGCATCAACGCAAGGCGGCGCCGGGCATCGACATCGCAATTCGCGATCTCCCGCGTCTCGATTGGGAGCAAGTGTTGGCGAGCCTCGACGCGCGCGAGATCGATCTGGCGCTGCTGCCGACCGCACCGCCCGCGCGTTTCGCGGCGCGCGCGCTCTACAAGGAAGACTTCGTCATTGCCGCGCGCCACGGTCACCCCTATCTGCGTAAGCCGACGCTCGCCGCTTACTGCGCGGCAGACCACCTCGTGATCTCGCCCTCGGGCGATCCCCACGGCCTCGTCGACGAAGTGCTCGCCAAGAAGGGCCTCGCACGCCGCGTCGCGCTCACCGTGCCGAATTTCATGCTGGCGCTTGCGATCGTCGCCGACAGCGACATCCTCGCGGCCATGCCCCGCACCTTCGTCGCGCGCCACGCCGCACGCTTCCGCGTCGCCGCCAGCGAATGGCCGGAAACCTTGGGCGCCGACCCGATCCGGGCGATTGTTCCAAAGGTCGCGCTGAAGGACGACGGCATCGCCTGGCTGTTCAACGCCGTGCAAACCGCCAGCGAGCCACGAAAACCCAGGTGAGGGACTACTTCCGCCTTTCGCGAGAGTGCCAGATGCGCACAACAACGACGGCGCCCAAAGCTTCGTCGTTCCGATAGCGCAGAATGTAAGCACCCTTTCCGAAGGGTACGATCAACTCGCGAAAGCCGCTCTTGAGTGGACGCCCCTTGCCGGCCCCATCTCTCAACGAAAGAGCGCTTTCGTAGATCAGATCGACAGCGCGATTGGCGGCTTCGGGGTTCTTCGGTGAAAGAAACGCATGCAATCGGTCAAGATCGTTCCGCGCCGAAGCAAGGATGCGGAGCTTCACGTCGGTGGCGCAGCCCTGTTGCGAGCCTTCATGGCCTGTACCGCGGCATGGAAGTCCGCCTCATCGAGCGCCTCACCGGTACGCTCGTACTCGGCCCAGCGCTCAGACTCGATCGTCAAGTCTTCGGTGCCCGAGATCATGTCTTCGACTGCCGCCGTCACAATCTCTCCTGGCGATCTGTTCGTCTCTTGCGCCAAGCGCTCTACAGCCGCGTCCAGCGCAGCTGAAAACTCGATCGTGCGAACAACTTTGTTCATAAAGCCAATTGTGCCACGAGAGCCGCGAACCGTCGAGTGCGGTTGAAAGTTAAAGACTCTCCGGCGCCAGCGTCACCTTCAACCCGTCGAGCTCCGCATTCATCTTGATCTGGCACGAGAGGCGCGAGTTCTCCTGAACCGCGACGCCGAAATCGAGCATGTCGATTTCCTGCTGCTGCGCCGCGGGCAGCCGATCAGTCCACGCGTCGTCCACGTACACATGGCACGTCGCGCACGCGCACGCTCCGCCGCATTCGGCGGCGAGCGGCAGGTTCGCGTCGCGGATCACCTCCATCGCGCTCCAATCGTCGCGCGCGGTCAGTTCGTGCGTTTTGCCTTCGCGGTCGGTGACGATCAGTTTCATGGCTCTAAGCGACGCCCAATTTCTTCTGCAGACTGGAGGACGAGGTCGTGTATTGGAACCGCAACTTCTCCTCCGGCCTGCAATAGCGGAACGCCTGCTGCGCCATCAAGGCGCCCTCGTGAAAACCCGACAAGATCAGCTTCAACTTGCCGGGATAAGTGTTGATGTCGCCGATCGCGAAAATCCCGGACGTCGTCGACTCGAACTTCTCGGTATCGACCGGGATCAGATTCTCATGAAGATTGATTCCGAAATTCGCCACCGGCCCAAGCTTCATGGTGAGCCCGAAGAACGGCAACAACATCTCCGCCGGCAACTGATAGTCGCCCTTTTCCTTCGTATTCAGCGTCAGCGATGACAGCTGCCCGTTCGCACCGTTCAGCGCTTTGATGTTCGCGACCTGGAACTCCATTTTCCCATCGGCGACCAGCGCACGCATCTTGTTCACGCTGTCGGGCGCCGCGCGAAACCCGTCGCGGTGATGCACGAGCACAAGCTTCTTGGCGATCGGCTGCAGGTTCAGCGTCCAATCGAGCGCGGAATCGCCGCCGCCCGCGATCACCACGACCTTGTCGCGAAATCGCTCCATCTTCCGAACCGCGTAGAACACCGACGTGTTCTCGAAACTCTCGATCCCCGGGATCGGCGGCTTCTTCGGCGTGAAGCTGCCGCCGCCCGCCGCAATCACGACGACGCGCGCCTCGATCTCGGTCCCGGCATCCGTCGTCACGCGCCAGCCGTCGCCCGCTTTCTCGAGCGACTCGGCCATCTGCGAAAAATGAAACGTCGCGCCGAACGGCTTGATCTGATCCATGAGCCGGTCGGTGAGCCCCTGCCCCGTCACCTCGACCAAGCCCGGAATGTCGTAGATCGGCTTTTCCGGATAGAGCTCCGTGCACTGCCCGCCCGGCCGGTCGAGGATGTCGATCAGATGCGCCTTGAGATCGAGCAGCCCAAGCTCGAACACGGCGAAAAGGCCGATCGGCCCCGCCCCGATGATCAAGACATCCGTCTTGTGCTTGCCGCCCGCGGGCGCCACGTTCGTCGACATATTCACATTCCAATCATGTTATTCAATGTATTGGCACGAACCTACATGTAGAAATCGGGTCGCGCCAGCGCAATTCAAGAGAAGCTCACGCTTTCGCGCGTCCGGATGACACGTTGCCGCCCATCCGCGCAACCGCCATATCGAAGCCGGTCGGCGCTCGTTGAGAAGGACTTGTCCCATGCCAGCCCCCTGGCCTGACCTCGAAGGCGTGCCCGCCGCCGACTGCCAGACGATGACCGACATCCGCCGCGAGATCGACCGCGTCGACCGCGCGCTGGTGCGCCTGTTGGCCGAGCGGCTGACCTATATCGAGCGCGCCGGCCACATCAAGACGGACCGCGCGAAGGTCCGCGACGAAGCCCGCATCGCTGACGTGCTCGCAAAGGTCCGCGCCGCCTGCGAACGCGAAGGCTTCCCCGCCACGATCGCCGAACCCGTCTGGCGCCGCCTCATGGACGGCTGCATCGCGCACGAGTTCGACGTGTTCGACGAGAAGACCAAGAGCGCGGCGGCCGCCGAGTAGCTACGGCATGAACTTCTTCAGCAGGCCCAAGACTGCGTTGCGGTCTTTCGCCGAAATTGTGCCAATTCGTCGCTGAATGCGTGTCTCCGAAACTGCCGCCATCCGAGCCACTCGGATTGCGCACTTGATGGGCAAGCCAACTTTCTCCTGATCCGTGACCAAGATGTCGTCGACCCTCTCCCCCGCTTGGGCCGATGATATCATCGCGATCCAGTAGAGTTTGTGCGTGTCGTGTAAGCGCGCCGTGGACACCACGAGTCCGGGCCGCCGCTTTGCCTCCTCGCCCTCAACGAACGGAAAGTCGACGGCGACGACATCCCACCGGCTAAAGGTCACGGAAGGCCTCGTCGTCTTCCTTGCTGTTCCAATCGGAGAACGCTTCTTCCGCGAGCTTGAGGAATGCCGCGTCGAGCCTGTCGGCCTTGCTCAACGTGACGCCGCTCTTTCCAACTTTGAACTCGACAAAGTCGCCTGGTCGAATCCCGAGCCTCTTGCGAACGGAGGCCGGAATCGTTGTTTGCCCCTTGGTGGTGACTTTTCCGAGCATCTTGTTCATGGTAATACCTCTTACGTATTACATCTTACATAGCACGGTCCTAGCAAACAAGCTATCAACGCCGAACTGAACTCTCAGATGACCCGCCCCAAGAACATCCTCTTCATCACCGCCGATCAATGGCGCGGCGACTGCCTCTCGGCGCTTGCGCATCCGATCGTCAAGACCCCGCATCTCGACGCGCTCGCCCGCGAAGGCACGTTGTTCGCACGCCATTTCTCGAACAGCGCGCCCTGCTCGCCGTCGCGCGCGACGCTGCACACCGGTCTTTACGTCCACAATCACCGTGTGACGATGAACGGCACGCCGCTCGACCGCCGCCACACGAACTGGGCGCTCGAAGCGCGCAAGCTCGGCTACGACCCCGCGCTCATCGGCTACACCGACCAAGCGACCGATCCGCGCGGCCTGGCACCGAACGATCCGCGCCTCTTCACCTACGAAGGCATTCTGCCGGGCCTGACCGACTTCGCCGCGACCAGCATGGACGTCCCCGGACCCTGGGCGCAGTTCTTGCGGGCCCGCGGTTACGAACTGCCGCACGAAGAACGCTTCATCATCTGGATGCGGGAGAACGGTCCCGACTATGAAGACGGCGCACCGCATCCGAAACCCTGGATCGTCAAGGCCGAACACAACGACACGACCTGGCACGTCGACCAAGCGATCGACTACGTCAGCGAGCATCGCAACGAACCGTGGATCCTCCACCTCTCGCTCTTGCGCCCGCACCCGCCGTGGATCGCCTCAGAACCCTGGAACCGCCTCTACGATCCGGAAACGATGCCGCCGCCCGCGCGCCGCGCATCGGCCGAGGAAGAAGCGGCCCAACACCCTTGGCTCGCCTATCAGCTGAAGCACCCGCTCTATCAAGCGCCGGACGATGCGCGCAAACTGAACCGCATGCGCGCCGTCTACTTCGCGATGATGAGCGAGGTCGACGAAAACCTCGGCCGCCTGTTCGCCCACCTGAAACTCGAAGGCCTGTGGGACGACACGCTGATCGTCTTCACCAGCGACCACGGCGAAGAACTCGGCGACCACTGGCTGATGGGCAAGACCGGCTACTTCGACGGCTCCTACGCCGTGCCGATGATCGTGCGCGATCCGCGCGCGACCGCCGACCTCACCCGCGGCCAAGTGGTACAGGAATTCACCGAACACGTCGACGTCATGCCGACGCTGCTCGACTTCATCGGCGCCGATATCCCGCCGCAATGCGACGGCAGTTCATTGATGCCGCTGATCGAACGCGGCGCCGCCCCTTCGTGGCGCCGCGAAGCGCACTGGGAATACGACTTCCGCAACGCGAGCTTCGACGGCGCCGAGCACGCACTCGGCCTCACGTTGCATCAGTGCAATCTGACCGTGATCCGCGACCGGCACTTCAAATACGTCCACTTCGCAAATCTGCCCCCCCTGCTGTTCGACCTCGAGCGCGACCCGCACGAGTTCACGAACCTCGCGGGTGCCGCCGACTATGCAAAGGTGACGCTCGCCTACGCCCAAAAGCTGATCTCCTGGCGCCTCGCGCATGAGGACCAGACGCTCACCCACATGATGGCGACCGACAAAGGAATGATCGAACGCGCGAGCCCGCGCTTTTAAGGCGGCCCGCCGCGCCAGGTGGGCAGCGCGCGCCGCCCGATCGCAACATCGAACGCGGCGCGTGCCAGCAACCGCGTCGAGTCGAGCGTCGGCAGAACGGAAGCCTCGGGCGTGACGAGCAGCGGTATCTCCGTGCACACGAGCGCGACCGCATCGCAACCGGAGGCTTTCAACCGCTCGATCACCGCGCCATAGGCCGCCCGCGACTCGTCCCTCAGAATCCCGGACACCAACTCGTCGAAGATCACGCGGTTGACCACCTCGCGATCAGCCTCATCCGGCACGGTGGAACCAATCCCACGCCGCCCGAGCGCACGCGGGTAAACCGGTCCCGCCATCGTGTAGCGCGTGCCGAGCACGCCGACCTTGCGATGGCCGAGCCGCGCCGCCTCCTCAGCCACGACCTCGGCGATGTTCAACCCTGGCAGCGCGAACGGGGGCCCTTCGGTCTCAAGTGCGATATGCGCCGTATTGTCGGAGCAGAAGAAGAATTCAGCCCCCGCCTGCACCAACCGCGCGATCGAACGCGCCAACGTCGCCCGCACCGCCGCGTGGTCGCCCGCGTCCCACGCCGGCATGCTCGCCCCCATCGCGGTGTAGTCGAGCGTGATGTCGGGGTGCATATGATCCCCGTGATGCGCAAACCCCGCCCGGCAGTATTCGAGAAAACACAGCGCCGCCCCGTCCGGACTGTGCGCGACCAAGCCCGCATGTCGCATGAAACCGTGGCCTCCTATGACCGGCAGATCACACCAAGGCGCGGCATCGCGCGCAAGGCGTTGGTCACGGCAACCCGCTCGCGCTAAACTGGACTGGGGACTTAGCGTTGGGGGGCGCGCCAAGCACAATGACCAACGACGATGCGCAAGCGAAGCGTCCAGCATTTGGCCGCCGCTCCTAAGCGCGCTCTTGATCGCGGGCGCAGGCTACTATGTGTACCTGATCGGCATCGCGTCGACGCCGGCCTTCGTCCTGCTGTTGCTGGTGGGCGCGATTGCAACGGTGCTGCACCGTCTCTTTGAGATGTTGCGCGCCGTATTCGACAACGTCGTGACTTCGGCGTTGAGCGCAATCACGCTCATGCTCTCGATGATCGCCGGCCCCACGCTGATCGCTTGGGTGTTCTGGATGATCTTCAGCGCCGGCTCGAACCCCGTTGACCGGCTGATCGCAGCGAAAGGCCTGCCCGATCAACTCGTCATTGGCTTTACGCTCTTCATCTATGCGCTTCTGGCCCTCATGGGCCTCATCCACGCAGCCGCGCTCTGGACGATCGTCCGCACAAACGCCTTCGGCCCGAAATCGGACGCTTAGATCAGATTGATCCGCATATTATCGCGCGAGACGAAGCAGCCCGGCCACGCGGCGAGCGCCGAGGCCTCGATCTCCTCCATGAAGTGATCCTCATGGTCGGGATCGTGATGAAAGATCGCAAGCCGCTTCACGTTCGCCGCCCGCGCAAGGCGCATGCCTTCCTGCCAGGTCGAATGGCCCCAACCGCGCTTCGAGGGGAACTCATGATCCGTGTACGTCGAATCGTAGATCATCAGGTCCGCGCCCTCGACGAGCCCTAAGATGCGCTGGTCCGGCTTGCCCGGCGTGTGCTCCGTGTCGGTGATGTAGCAAAGCGACTTGCCTTGATACTCCAGCCGATAGCCCGTCGCCCCGTCAGGATGATTGAGCGGCGCCGTGCGCACCTTGATGTCGGGCGCGATCGAGAAGGAATCGCCCGCACGAAAGTCGACGAACTCGATCTGCGCTTTCATGATGTCGATCGGCACGGGAAAGAACGGGTGCGTCATCTGCCCGGCCAGCACGTTCTGGATCTTCAATCCCGTGTCGAGATGCCCCGCCATGATGCGGAAGTGATGCCCTTCGCTAAAGGCCGGCTGAAAGAACGGAAAGCCGTGAATGTGGTCCCAGTGTGTGTGCGACATCAACACGGTCGCATCGCGCAGCTGCTTGCGCATGAACCACTTGCCGAGATTGCGAACGCCCGTGCCCAGATCGAAGATCACGCGCCGGCCGCCCATCGCGACCTCGACGCAGCTCGTGTTTCCGCCGAAGGCCAGATGGTTGGGGCCGGGGCAAGCAACTGTCCCGCGCGTCCCCCAGAATTTGACCTTGAACGCCATTTTTCTTGTGTGCCCTTCAACCGCCCGCCGCCAGTCTAACTGCCTTGAAAGCGAACAAAGTCAAACCATTGGCTCCGGCGTGACAAATGTCACAACGGGTTTCGCCCGATAAACGCCCGCGCTTCGGCAAAGGCCGCTTTCAAAGGGTCGAGCTTGCTCTTGTCCAGCGAATGACGCTCCGCGTCAGCTGCCGCTTCCGCCACGGCAAAAGCGCCGATCCCGCGCGCCGACCCTTTCAGCGTATGGGTCCATTGCTTCCAGGCTTTGGCGTCGTGCGCGCGCTCGAGCTCCTCGATCACCTGCTCGCCGTGCGTGACGAACAGGGACAAGACCTCGCGCATCACGGCGATGTCGCCCGCCGCCTGCGATTGGAGATGGGTGTAGTCGACGGGTTTGGCCAGCGCCGTCATGACGATCCCTCCGGAAACTCGGACGGGCGAGAGTAGGCCCCAAGACCCAACCGAACCGTTAACGCGCCGTTAGCCGAGTCCTAAAGGCGGTACCCATCCGCCCGGAAAGGGCGAGGCGCTGAACGCCCACGCGTGAAGAAAGAGCACGGCAAGGTAGGCCAGAACGGCCACACCCATCCGCCAGCCGAAGAGTTCGCCCAGTTTCAGCGAATTGCGACCGGCCAGTATCGCGCCGAACGGAATGTTGGATGTCTTGCGGGCGAACGGTGCCCATGCGTCGCCCATCTTGCGCGCCTTCTTGGCGTCGATCGAAAACGTGCCGAGGACCGACAGCACCAAGAACGTCCCGAAGAACACCGCCGACGCCTGATCCCCGTTCGCGGCCAGATGGAAGCCCGACCAGATCGCGACGCTCCACAGGAACGGATGGCGCGTGATGCGCAGGATGCCCGCAGGCTCCGCTGCGGCGGCCCCTTCCATCCCCACCGTTGTCGGGTTTGCCGTCAAGAGGCCGGGCACGCCCAACAGGAATGCGATCGCCATGACGATCAGCCCCGAATGCGAAACGCCGGGTCCGAGATCCCAAAGCTGCTCGCTCCCCTGAAGGAACGCCGCGTTGTAGCTGAGCGCGAGCCACGCGATACCGCCCGCGCTCGCAATCGAGAACAGCGACAGATAAGTGCCCTCGCCGACCGCGCCGACCACCGCATCCCGCAATCGTGTCCCCGCAACAATGAGATGCAGCACCAAGAACAGAGCCGCCGCCGTCATCAACATCGCCATCACCCGCCTCCCTCAGAACGCGAATCAGCCGCCGTCCGCATCCGCCGATGGTGCCTCAACCTCGCCGCGGCCCGCCGCTTGCGGCAAGCCGGCGAATACGCGACGGGCCGGCCACAAAGCGATTGGATTCCAACGCAGAAATGCCGCGGACGTTAACAATTTCCGATCCACAGACGCCTTGCAGTGTGGCGAATCTTCTTTCGTGCGCATGCTCGTAGAAAATGGTAACATTTGGTAAACATGCCCGCACTGCGCGAAGGCACGGGTTGAGTACGAAAGAATGGAACGCGTCGAACCGTCGAATGTCCACGCCTTCACGCAGCCGCTTCCCAACAACGAGAAGCCGCGCGACGGACGTTTGCGTGAAAGCGTCTCCCCGCACGTCGACGACACGGAACCACCGCGGGTTGAGGTGTCGCCGGTCTACGTACCAGAGGATTCTGGCGGTGTCGTTCCCTGGGCATCATTCTTCTTCAGCCTGTTTTGGCTCGGGGGAATCGGTGCATACGTCATAGGCCTGTTTGGGTGGGACAGGCTCGTTCAACAGCAAGTATCGCTGGGTGTATACGGTTTGATCGCGGCAATCCTCCTCGTGCCCGTCGTTCTCGCGATCTTCATCGCGCTTCTCACGCGCGAGATGCGCGTACTGCGCCGCCAGTCCGCCCAGCTTGCGCTCGCCGCCTCCGAACTGACGGAGCCCGAAGACCATGCCGCACGCGCCATGGCCAAACTCGGCCGCGCGATCCGCCGCGAGCTCGACCTCTTCAACACCGCCGTCGATTCGGCGACTGCGCGCATGGCCACGCTGGAATCGCAGACGAACGACCGCCTGGCGATTATCGAGCGCACGGCCGTCGCCGCCCAGGAACGCGTCGACCGCGCAACCCACAAGCTCGGCGCCGAGCGCGAAAAGCTCGCCCAATTCACGACCGCGCTCGACCAAGCGGTGCTGTCGGCCTCCGAGACCCTGACGCAGCGCCTGCAGGATGCCCGCCACGCCGCACGCAACGCGAGCGAAAGCCTGCACGCCGAACACGGCGCGATCGCGGGTCTGATTTCGACGCTGCAGGCCGCGTCATCCACCGTCGCCGCGAGGGCGTCGGAGTCGGCGAAGGAGATCGAGCGCCAAGCCCAACGCCTCGATGCTGCCTCGGAAGCCGCCGCCGCCCGCTCCGAACAAGTCGTCGCCCGTCACGAACGCCAGCGCGCGGCGCTCGCGGAAACGATCGACCGGTTGAAGCAGGAAAACGATCACATGGCCCGTGCGCTCGACTATCAGCGCGAAGGCTTGAACAAGCTGGTCACCGTCATGGTCGACGAGACGAAGAAGATCGGCACGTTCACGGTGGAGGGCGCCCGCCGCCTCGACGAAACCGCCGCGATCATGGCCCAGCGCATCGTGGAGACGACGCAGCTCTTCACGCGCGAGTCCGAAAAGCTCCGCACCTCGACCGATCTCACGACGACCGGTCTCGAGCAGGCGATGCAGACGATCCGCTCGACCGGCGACTCCTCGTTCGACGCCGCCGGCCGCCTCGGCTCCGTGTTGATCTCGCTGCGCGAAACCGCAACCTCGGCCTCGGCCCATATCGAAGGCACGGTCACCCGATTGTCGAAGCTGTTGAAGGAATTGCCCAGCGAAGCTGCCGGTCATGCACACCAGCTGCGCGCGATGCTCGATCAACAGGCGGGCGCGATCTCGGACTTGTCGTCGCGCGTGAACACGACGTTCGACCGCGTGCAGGCGATCGAAACGAAGCCGGCGCCCGCACCGGCCGCGCTGAAGGCGCCGCCCGCGCAACCGTCGATCCCGAACTTCAGCGTCACGCCGTCGGGCCAGTTGGCCCCGCCCCAGCGCGAACGCGAGCGTGAGCGTGAGCGCGCCCGCGAGCCGCAACCGTTCGAGAAACCCCACGCCCCGCCGCCGCAGGATCCGCCGACGCCGCAGGGCGAACCGCGCGGCTGGTTTGGCCTCGCCAAGCGCTTCGTTCGCACGCCGGAAGGCGAGCCGATCGACGAGCGCCCGGCCGGCGGCAACGGGAACGGCTGGGACATGAAATCGCTGCTCGCGGCCGCGGAGGAAAAGCCCCAACCCGCACACACGCGCCGCATCGACCAGCGTCTCGACCGCGCAGCGATCCACCCGCAGGATCCGCACCCGACGCATGGCCACGCCCCGCATCGCGAGCCGCCCGCGCGCCCGCCGCACCGGCCGCTGCCCCCTGAACCGGCACCAGCGCCGCGCGCGCCCAAGCAACCGGCGATCGGCGGCGATCAACCGCCGGCGCAAGGCGGCTACCACACGTCCTCGCGCCACATGATCGAAACGTTGCAGGCGATGGCGATCGATCTCGACCGCTTCCTTGAGGACGATCCGCCGCTCGATCTTCTGCGCCGCTATCGCAACGGCGAGCGCAACGTCTTCGCCCGCCGTTTGGTCTCGGTCTTGGGCCGCGAGCAGACCGAGCGCATCGGCCGCAAATACCGCGAAGACGGCGAATTCCGCGAGACGGTCGACCGCTACATCCAGCAGTTCGAAACGCTGATGGAACAAACCGCCCGCAGCGACCGCGAGAACGTGCTGGTCGAGACCTACCTGACCTCGCAAACCGGCAAGGTCTACGTGGCCCTAGCCTCCGCGATCGGCCGTTTGGCGTAAAACGTCGCCCGTCGGGCGACGTTGGCTTGCCGCGCTCGTCCGATCAATTCCACGCCTTCGGTTGCTTCTTCATGTTTTCTTCGCCGGACTTGATCGTCCAGGTGACGGAACGCTTGAGCACCTTGCCGACCGCGTCGTCGAACGCCCGCACGATGTCGGGCACGCTCTCGCTCGCCGCAGCCTCGACCCATTCGAAGCTCTCCGACGCCACGATCTGGCCGAGCGTCGGCCGCACCAGCTTCACGTTGATGCGCACGCGCACGATCGTGCCGCCTTCCGGCGTCTTCTCGGCCTGAAACTCGCGCAGCTCCGTCTTCAGCACGAAATCCGACCGAAGCCCGATCGACTGCCGCCCGACCGACACGATTTTTTTCGTGTTCTCGAACGACTGAATGAGCAATTGCTGCATCATGCGCGGCGCACGGTCCGCCCAGCGCGACCCGCCGAAATACTTCACCTCGAGCGGCGACGGCGCGATCGCGATGCGATCTGTGTCGATTCCCTTGGCCGTCGAAGGCTCCTCGACGACGAGCTGCCAGGCGACCGCCGGAATGTCGTCGGAGAACGTGCTCTTGGGCGTGAGCACGTAGAGATCCGGCGGCGGACCGCTGCCGAGATCCGGCAACGCGCACCCCGCAAGCGCGAGCGCCGCCGCCAGCGATAGAAAACGAACGCGCATCAGCGCCCCCCTCCCGATTTATACTCGACCGCCTTGTCGCCGAAGATCAGCGACGACGGACTGCTCTCGAGCCGCTGGGCCGCCCGGTCGATCGAGGCGATCATCTGGCGCGCATCGCTGATCGCGAGCAGAAGCTCCGGCAGCCCGGCCCGCGCGAAGTCGCGCAAGGGTCCCCGCGCCTCGTTCATGATGGTGCGGATGTCGGACGCGACCCCGCGCACGTCGGCCAGCGTCGCCTTCGCGTCGCCCGCCACCAGCTTGTCGATGTTCGTCGCGATGGAATCGAACTTGTCGGAGGCCTTCGCCAAATTCGACGACAGCCGCTCCACATGCGCGATCGTGCCCGCAAACTTCTTTTCGTTGTCGCCCGACAGGAACGTCGACAGCCGGTCGAGCACGAGATTGCCGCGATTGATGAGTTCCGGCGCGCCCGCGAACAACTTCTGGAAGTCGGACTTCTCGGTCGGGATGACCGGATAGGGCTGATCGCCGGTCGCGACCAGCGGATTGGGCTTTTCGACGGGCTTGCCCTCCTCCGGCTCGCGCGCCTTGATTTCGATCGCGGCGACCCCGGTCAGACCTTGGATCGCAAGCACGGCGTAGGAGTTGTCGTTGACCGGCGTCATCCGTTCGACGCGCGTGCGCACGAGCACGAATTTCGGATCGTCCTGGTCGAGCGACAGATCGATCACCTCGCCGACCTTGATGCCGTTATAGAGCACGTCGGCCGCCTTCGAGAGACCGGCGACGGATCCTTCGAACCGCAGATCGTAGAGCTGGTGCTCGCGGTTGAACTCCATCTTACCCACCCACAAGAGGAACAGGACGGTCAGGACGGCGATGCCGATCGCAAAGCTGCCGATCAGAAGATGATGTGCGCGCGTTTCCATCGTGCTGCTCCTTCAACTTGCGCGGCCCGGCGGCTTGGCGGCCATCGCCGCCCGCCCGCGCGGACCGTGAAAATACTCGCGGATCCAAGGGTGGTCTTCGTTCATCATGTCGCCGATTGTACCCGTCACCAGGACTTTTTTCTCGGCCAAGACCGCAATGCGGTCGCAAATTGCATAAAGACTGTCGAGGTCGTGGGTCACCATGAAGACGGTGAGCCCCAGCGTCGCCTGCAAATTCTTGATCAAGTCGTCGAACGCGGAGGCGCCGATCGGGTCAAGGCCGGCCGTCGGTTCGTCCAGGAACACGATCTCGGGGTCGAGCGCGAGCGCGCGCGCAAGACCCGCCCGCTTGCGCATGCCGCCCGAGAGCTCCGACGGAAATTTCGGCCCCGCCTCCGGCGGCAGGCCAACGAGCCCGATCTTGAGCGCGGCGATCTCGTCCATCAGCTTCTGCGGCAGATGCAGATGCTCTTTCAGCGCGACTTGTATGTTCTGCGCGACGGTGAGCGAGGAGAACAAAGCGCCGTCCTGGAACAGCACGCCCCAGCGCCGTTCGACGCCACGCTCCTCAGCAGGCGTCATCGCGCCGCGCGCTTTGCCGAACAGTTCGATCCGGCCGAGCCGCGGCTTGTTGAGCCCGAGGATCGTGCGCAGCAGCACCGACTTGCCCGTGCCCGATCCGCCGACGATGCCGAGCACCTCGCCGCGATAGATGTCGAGATCGAGCCCGTCGTGAATGACCTGCGCCCCGAACTGGTTGCGCAGATCCCGGACCGATATGATCACGTCGCGCGTCATATGCCGAGCTTCACGAACAGAATGGAGAACAACGCGTCGAGCACGATGACGGTGAAGATGCCCTCGACGACCGAAGCTGTCGTGCGCTGACCGACGGATTCCGCGCTGCCCTCCACCTTCATGCCTTCGAAGCACCCGATCATCGCGATCGCAAGCCCGAACACCGGCGCCTTGATGAATGCGACGCCCGCGTCCCACACGTCGACGGCTTCGTTCAGCCGCACGATGTACATCGCGGGCGACATGCCGAGTTCGAGCCAAACCACGAGCCCGCCGCCCAAGAGCCCCATCATTGCCGCAATGAAGCCCAGGATCGGCATCATCACGAGCAGCGCGATCACCCTCGGCAGCACCAGCACGTCCATCGGATCGAGTCCGAGCGTGCGCATTGCATCGATCTCTTCGCGCAGCTTCATCGATCCGATCTGCGCCGTGAACGCGCTGCCCGAACGCCCCGCGACCATGATCGCGGTCAACAGGATGCCGATCTCGCGCAGGAACGACACCGCGACGAGGTTCACCGTGAAGATTTCGCCGCCGAACCGGCGCAGCTGCTCCGAACCTTGGAACGCGAGCACCGCCCCGATCAGAAACGAGATCAGGCTTACGATCGGCACCGCGTTCAGACCGGCCTGCTCCATGTGATAGACGGTCGACGTCGCGCGCATTTTGAGCGGGTTCAGCAACGTCTTGCCCAAGGTCTCGAGCACGAGCCCGAAGAACGCGACGAGATCGCGCCCGGTGCGCGCACCTTCGTCCAGCGCCTCGCCCATGCGCACCAAGAGATTGACAAGGATGTTGCCCTGCTTGGGCTCGACCTTCGCGGGTTTGTCCGCGCGTGCGACCGCGGTCAGCAGCGTCGTCTGCGCGGCGGTCGCGCCCGCGGTCGTGACCTCCGCCCCCGCCCGCTCCAACGCGCGCGCCGTTCGGTAGATGAGCCAGGCGCCCGCCGTGTCGAGCCGCCCGAGCGACGACAAGTCGAACGTCGCGGCCCGCCGGCCGATGGTGTCGATGGAATGAAGCGCGGCGTCGATGGCCTGGGCATGCTGAACGACCCAATCGCCCTGGGGACGCAGCATCAACGAAGACGCGTCTTGGGACACGTCAAGCCACGCTTGCCCCTCGCCTGCCATCGCCACCTGCCCACGCTAAGGGCGCAAACCTTAAGAGCCCGGACGCCGAATCAAGAGTGTGCCCGCGCGAGACACCCCTGCCAAGCTCGTCCGCAAGTTGCATGCCACAGCACGGCGCGGACTGGGCCACGCGTGACGCCAACCACACACCCATGCTTGAGTTGCCGCCGGAGTCGGTGAAAATCGATTCGAATCCTGGATTTAGGCGGCGCTCCTGCGTTCCGGGTGCGCCCCGCAAGACGAAGCGCGAGGGTCCATGGCGGCCGAAGGCCACACCGAAGAACAGGCGCCGCAAGCGGGCACGCACTTCATTCCGGTCCTGAAGTCGGACCTTGTGGCAACCCTCGCCGAAACGGACCTCGCGCGCGACGAAGCCGCCGACTTCCTGACGCTGTGCGCTTTTCTGGGCAGCTACTTTCACCACGATTTTTATGACGAGCTGACCGAGCTAAAGGAGACCTACGCCTGGTTCTCCCCCGCAGGTCCACGCCCACGCCGCCGCCCGCCGGATGAGCCGGAGGCGGCCTACGGACGCCTCGTCGCGACGCTCGAAAGCGTGATGGCGCGCGCGAACTTCACCGAATTGGCAAAAGCCGACATCGAGGCACTGGGCGGCGACCATCCCCTGCTCGATGTGAAGACGCGCACGCCGCTCGACGCTTACGAGACGATCCGAATCTTCTACCGCGGCCGGCGCACGCAGAAGATGACCCACGCGAAGTTCTTAGGGCTCAAGCACGAAGAGATCCCGCAGGAGGCGTTCGACGACGTCCTCGTCTTCGTTCGCTTCAAGAGCGTAGGCAACAACGTCCGCCGCCGCTTGTCTTTCGCGCGTCAAAAACTGCCCGGCGACGCGGAACCCGGAAGCGTGATGATCAAGCTCTTCCGCAACATTGCGCGCGCCGAACTGCCGACGCTTCTGCCCGACGTGAAAGTCGTGATGAGCCGCAAGGACGCGGTGCTGCTCGGCGGGCCCGCGATCTTGGGCGGCGTGCCGCTCGCGCTCAATCTTCTGCCGGCGCTCTCGGTCGTGTTCGTCGTGATCGGCGCTTATCTGGGTTACTCGGGCGCGGTGACGCAGGACAAGTTGATGAAGGCCGTCGGCGCACTCTCCGTTCTCGTCGGCGCCGGCGCGTTCATGGTGCGCCAGTATTCGAACTACGCCTTCCGCAAGCTCAAGTATCAAAAGCGCGTCTCCGACAACATCTACTTCAAGAACGTCAACAACAACGCGGGCGTGTTCGAAACGCTGATCAACGCCGCCGAGGAACAAGAGACGAAGGAAGTCATCCTCGCCTATCACGCGCTTCTGACCGGCGGCCCGGCCGCGCACGCGGGCGAACTCGACCGCCGCATCGAGACGTGGCTGAAGTCGGCCTTCGCCATCGACGCCGACTTCGAGGTCTCCGACGCCCTGGAAAAGCTCGAAGGCTTGGGCTTCCTCGCGCAGAAAGAGGGCAAAATCGCCGTCGTTCCCCTGCCCGATGCGCTCGCCCGCCTCGACTCGCTTTGGGATCGCCTTTACGACTTCTCCGCAAAGCCCCGCGCCAGCGCGGCGGCCTGACGGCGGAGAAACGGGGACATGGCCCAGCGCGATGCGACCACGCGCGACAACGCACTGGCGATGGCGGGCATCGCCGGCCTGCTCCGCTGGCTGGGCCTTATGCCGTGGGCGATCTTGGCGCTCACGACGACGCTCCACCTCTTCGACCCCGGCAAGATCCTCGAAGGCTTGAGCAACCAGGTCTTCGACTTCTACCAACGCTCGGACCCACGCCCATTTACCGATACGTCGACGGTTTACGTCGATGTCGACGAGGAAAGCCTGAAGCGCATCGGCCAATGGCCCTGGCCGCGCACCACGATCGCCGAACTCACGCGCAAGCTGCGCGATGCAGGCGCCGCCGTCATCGCCTTCGACATGGTCTTTCCCGAACCCGACCGCACCTCGCCCGACACCGTGGCGCGCGCGCTCCCCAGTGGCCCCGAGTGGGATGCGGCACGAACGCAGCTCGCAAGCCTGCCCAGCAATGACGCGCAATTCGCCCAGACGCTGAAGGACAGCCCGGTCGTTTTGGGCTTCATCATGACCGAACGCGACACCGGTCGCGTTCCGGCTATGAAGGCAGGTGTCGCCATCGTAGGCGACGGCGACCCCGCGAAATCGGTCAATGAGTTCGCCGGCGCGACCGTCTCGCTCGACATCCTTCAAGATGCGGCTCCGGGATCCGGCTCGTTTAACACGCTCTTCGACAGTGACGGCATCGTGCGCCGTGTGCCGTTGTTCCTGACGCACAAAGGCAAAATCTACCCCGGCCTGGCGCTGGAAGCGCTACGCGTCGCCCAGCGCGACGAGAATGGCGCGACGCCGTCCTACATCGTCAAGACGGCGGGCGCATCTGATGAATACGCGGCCGGTATCGACCCCAATCGCATCGTCAGTGTGAAGGTCGGCGCCATTGAAGTACCGTCGACAGCCGACGGTCAGATGTGGGTTCACTACACCGACGGCAAGGCCAAGCGCGGACTTCCGGCATGGAAGGTGCTGGACGGCTCGGCCGATCTGCGGCCGCTTGAAGGGGCCGCGATCTTCATCGGAACGAGCGCTGCGGGCCTCCTCGATCTACGGTCGACGCCGATCCGGCGCATCGTTCCGGGCGTCGAGGTTCACATCGAAGCGTTCGAGCAGATGTTGCTCCGGCACTTTCTCGAACGCCCGGATTGGGGCTCGGGAGCCGAGCTTCTGTTCGCGACGATTTTGGGCCTCTTCGTCTTGATCGCGACAACACGCGTGCCGGTCTACTGGGTGGCAGGCGTGGCGATCGTCGCAGTTGTCGTGGCGATCGGCACGTCCTGGTGGGCCTTCACCGAGCAGCGCTGGCTCTTGGACCCGATCGCCCCCTCTCTGAACATCGCGCTCGTCTTCGCCGCCGCAAGCCTCGTCAAATTCATGCGAACCGAGGCCGAGCGCCGCACCGTGCGAAGCGCCTTTGCGCAGTACCTGCCGCCCGACGTGGTCGAGAGCATCGCCAACGACCCCTCGCAGCTGAAGCTCGGCGGCGAAACGCGCGAACTGACGATCATGTTCTGCGACATCCGCGGCTTCACCCCGATCGCCGAGAGCTTCCGCTCCGACCCGCAGGGCCTGACGAAACTCATCAATCGGGCGCTCACGCCGCTCTCGCGCGAAGTGCTGAACCACCGCGGCACGATCGACAAATACATCGGCGATTGCGTGATGGCGTTCTGGAACGCGCCGATCGACGACGCGGACCACGCGACGCACGCCTGCGACTGCGCGCTGGGCATGATGGACGCGCTGGTCGCCCTCAATCAGGAACTGACCGCCGAAGGCTTCTACCAGGCGCACAAGGTGAACCAGATCGATGTGTCCATCGGCCTGAACACCGGCGTTTGCGTCGTCGGCAATATGGGTTCCGAACTGCGCTTCGACTACTCGGCCCTCGGCGACGCCGTGAACGTCTCCGCGCGCATCCAATCTTTCGCCGGCAATTACGGCTTCCCGATCGCGGTCGGCGACGACACCCAGACCGTCGTCGCCGAGAAATTCGCGTTCCTCGAACTCGACTACATCGCCGTCAAAGGCCGCGCGACCCCGACCCACATCTACGCGTTGATGGGCCACGCCCACGTGCGCGAGACCAAGGCGTTCCAGTCGCTGAACGACGCGTTGCAGACGCTGTTCACCGCGTTCCGTGCCCAGAACTGGACGGCCGCCCGCGAGGCGATCGCACACGGCCGCAAGGTGGCCGGCAACCTTGCGATCTTCGACACGTACGAACACCGCATCGCGCACTACGAACTCGAGCCGCCGCCGCCGGATTGGGATGGCGCGTGGTCCGCAAAAGAAAAGTAAGCCTCGCTTCACGAACCGTCTGTATAGGAGGACCATGACCGATCCTCTTGCACTGTTTGCGCCCGATTACGCGACCGCCCGCGAAAAATTCCGCAAGGCGGCCGCGGCGCGCGGCTGCACGCTGACGGCGCATCTGAATCCGCACGCCAAAGGGCCGAACGGTGAAGACTTGTTCCTCGACGTCGCCGTCGCAGGACCGGCCGGCGCGAAAGCGGCGCTGCTCGTGATTTCCGGCACGCACGGCGTCGAGGCCTACGCCGGATCGGCCTGTCAGATCGGCTGGCTGAACGGCGCACGCAACGACGCTTGGCCGCCGGAACTCAAGGTCGTGATGATCCACGCCCTGAACCCCTACGGTTTCGCCTGGAACCGCCGCGTCACGGAAGACAACGTCGACCTGAACCGCAACTTTGTCGACCACAGCGCACCCTATCCGTCCAATGGCGGTTACGAGCAGCTCAAAGCCGCGATCGCGCCGAAGGACCTGGAACCCGAAACCCTGCGCCAAGGCAGCGAACTGTTCCGCGACTTCATCAAGGAATACGGCCCTTTCACGATGCAGGAAGCGGTCAGCAAAGGCCAATACGCGCACCCCGACGGCATGTATTTCGGCGGCATCCGCGAGCAATGGTCGGCCGGCATCTTGCAACACGTCGTGCGGCGCGAACTCGCCCACTGCCGCCGCGTCGGCGTCGTCGACGTTCACAGCGGCCTTGGACCTTATGGCCACGGCGAACTGATCAGCGAAGAGGCGGCCGGAACCCACGCCTACGCGCGCGCAAAGGCCTGGTGGCCCGACATCTGTTCGACCCAATCCGGCGAATCCGTCTCGGCAGCCGTCACCGGAAGCATCGACGCCTGCATCCCCACGCTTTTGGCCCACGCCGAAGTGACGATGGGTTGCCTTGAATTCGGCACTGTTTCGACGTTCCAAGTCTTCGAAGCCCTGCGCGCCGACAACTGGCTCCACACATTGGGAGATCCCAACGGCCCCAAAGCCGCCGAGATCAAGGCCCACACGCGCGCCGCCTTCTACCCCGACCAAGACGACTGGAAAGACATGATTTGGCGGCGCGGCGAAGCCGTATTGACCCAAGCGGTCCAAGGGTTGATGGCGCGCGATTGACGCCTTCGTGAGCCCACTTGCGCCGGCCCGCCGGTTTGCCGCAAACTGCTGGCGACACATTTGAAAGGTGCACCCATGAAAGCCTGGCGCAAACCGAAAGTCCGCGAAATCTCGGCCGCGATGGAAATCAACTGCTACTGCTCGGCCGAATAGTCTGGGAGCGCGGGCGTCCCGCCCGCTTTTCTCCTTCGTGAAGATCATCGTGCTCGGCGCCGCGGCTGGCGGCGGCTTCCCGCAATGGAACGCAGCGAGCGCGAACAATGCCCGGTCGTTCGCGGGCGATCCGAACCATCCCCAACTAACGCAAGCAAGCCTTGCGGTCTCGGCGAACGGAACCGATTGGCTTCTGCTGAACGCAAGCCCCGACCTGCGCCAGCAGGTCATCGCCACGCCCGAGCTGCACCCGAAAACCGTGCCACGCTCCTCGCCGATCAAGGCCGTCGCCTTGTCCGGCGCCGACGTCGACGCACTGACCGGCCTTCTGACCCTGCGCGAGCGGCAAGCATTCGCGCTGTGGGCGACGCCCTATGTGCACAAGGTCATCGCTGCGAACCCGATCTTCGGCGTGCTCGACCCCACGCTCGTCGAACGCAAGACCATCGAGGGCGCGTTCGAACCGCTTCCGGGCCTGCGCTGCAAAACCTTCGCTGCTCCCGGCAAGCCGCCGCTCTATCTCGAACGCATCGAAGGCATCGGGCCGGCCGATGGCGCCTCGATCGGCCTCCGCCTGACTGACGCCAACGGCAAGGTGCTCGTGTTCCTACCCTCCTGCGCTGAGATCACGCCGGAAGTGCGGCTCGCGGTTGACGGCGCCGACATCCTGTTCTTCGATGGTACGATGTACACGGACGATGAGATGATCCGCTCCGGTGAAGGTGCGAAGACAGCCCGCCGCATGGGCCACGTCGCGATGACGGGCGCAGGCGGCGCGATCGAGGCCTTGCGCAAGATCAAGGCCGGCGCGCGCTATTTCATTCACATCAACAACTCGAACCCGGTGCTGAACCGCGCCGCACCCGAGCGCAAAGCGGTCGAAGCCGAAGGCTGGCACATCGCCGAAGACGGAATGAGGATCGCGTTGTGACCCCGCTCTCGCCCGCCGAATTCGAAGCGCGGCTCAAAGCCGTGGGCGCCGAGCGTTATCACAACCTCCACCCCTTTCACCGCTTGCTGCACGACGGCAAGCTGAACCGCGGCCAGGTTCAAGCCTGGGCGCTGAACCGCTACATCTATCAGGCGCGCATCCCGATCAAGGACGCGATCATCGTCTCGCGCCTGCCGACGCCCGCGCTCCGCGCGACTTGGCGCGTGCGGATCGAAGACCACGACGGCACCGACGGCAGCGACGGCGGCATCGCCCGCTGGCTGAAACTGACCGACGGCCTCGGCCTCGATCGCGAGATGGTCGCATCCGAACGCGTGGCGCTCCCAGCCACGATCTTCGCCGCCGACGCCTACGTTCACTTCGTGCGCGACAAGACGTTGCTTGAAGCGATCGCCTCCTCGCTCACAGAAATGTTCGCGCCCAAGATCATTGCCGAACGTGTCGACGGCATGCTGGCCGGCTACGACTTCGTCTCCCGCGAGACGCTGGCCTACTTCGGCGCGCGTATGACCCAAGCGCCCCGCGACGCCGACTTCGCGCTGCGCCACTGCATCGAAACCGCGAAAACCCGCGACGACCAGCAGGCCTGCATCGACGCGCTGACCTTCAAATGCAACGTGCTTTGGTCAATGCTGGACGCGCTGTATCATGCCTATGTAGCACCGGGCCACGTGCCCCCAGGAGCATTCAGACCGTGACGGCCGCCGACGCCAAACCCCGCCTCGCCCCCGGCGTGAAGCTACGCGACGACGCGCAGGGGTCGAAACTGCTCGGCCCCGAACGCATCTTGGAACTCGATGAAATCGCCCGCGCGATCGTCGCCCAATTCGACGGCCAAAGGCGCGTCTCCGACATCGCCGCCGCCCTCGCCAAGGAATACGACGCGAAGGCCGCCGACATTCAGGCGGACATCGAGCATCTGCTCAAGGACCTCACCGCAAAGGGCTACGTGAAGTCGTGAGCGATCTGCCGGGCCCGATCGGCCTGCTTGCCGAATTGACCCACCGCTGCCCGCTCGGCTGCCCCTATTGCTCGAACCCGCTGGAGCTCGTGCGCGCGAGCCAGGAACTCGACACGAAGACTTGGACGCGCGTGTTCGCCGAAGCGGCCGAACTCGGCGCCCTGCACGTGCATCTTTCCGGGGGCGAACCGCTCGCGCGCAAGGACATCGCCGAACTCACGAACGCGGCCCATCTTGCGGGCCTCTACACGAACCTCATCACCTCGGGCGTCGGCCTGAACGCGCAGAGCCTGACCGAACTGCGCGCCGCCGGCCTCGACCACGTGCAGATCTCGATCCAGGGCGTCGACGTCGCGCGCGCCGACGCCGTCGCCCATCACAAGGGTGCGCAGAAGGCCAAGCGCGAAGCCGCAAAACTCGTCGTCGAGGAAGGCTTGGCGCTCACCGTCAATGCCGTCATCCACCGCGGCAACATCGCCGAGGTCGCGGCGATCGTCGACCTCGCCGAGGACTGGGGCGCAGGCCGCCTCGAAGTCGCGCACGTGCAGTACCACGGCTGGGCGATCGCGAACCGCGCAAGCCTGATGCCGTCGCGCGAAGATTTCCTCGCCGCCGCCAAGATCGTAGAGGACGCGCGCAAACGCCTCGAAGGCACGCTCGTCATCGACCACGTGATCCCCGACTATTACGCGGAACGCCCGAAAGCTTGCATGGGCGGCTGGGGCCGACAGGTGATCGTCGTCGCGCCCGACGGCCGCGCGCTTCCCTGTCACGCCGCAGCGGGCCTGCCCGGCCTGACCTTCGACAACGTGCGCGAAAAACCGCTCGGCGAAATCTGGACAAGCAGCGAAGCGTTCCAAAAATTCCGCGGCACGGCGTGGATGCCGAAACCCTGCCAAGGCTGCGAGCGCGCGGAGATCGACTGGGGCGGCTGCCGCTGCCAAGCCTTCGCCCTCACCGGCAACGCGGCTGCGACCGACCCCGCCTGCGCCCTGTCCCCGGATCACCAGAAGATGCGCGAGATGGCATTGGTCGATGCTGCATCGACGAACGGCCACTACCGTTTCCGCCGCATCGGCGGATAGCCTGGGACCGCGGGCGTCCCCGCCCGCTCTTGCAGCATCTTCAACGCGACTTCGGCCGAAAGTCCGCGAAGGGCGGGCGGGACGCCCGCGGTCCCAGGGCCTTTCAATTACCCATAATTTTCGCCCC
>CAZLRW010000056.1:21157-23382 GCA_964561925.1 uncultured Flavobacteriaceae bacterium | reverse complement strand
CGAATTCTGCCAAGACCGGCGCGGCGAGGTCATCCGTTACGTGCAGGACAAGTACGGTCATGACCGGGTGGCCCAGATCATCACTTTCGGAACGCTGCAGGCGCGCGCCGCGATCCGCGACGTCGGCCGCGTGCTGCAGATGCCGCAAGGTCAGGTCGACCGCATCGCGAAGATGATCAAGGTCCAGCCCGGCCAGTCGATCACGCTGCGCCAGGCGATCGAACAGGAGCCGCGCCTGCAGCAGATGGAGAACGAAGAAGACTCCGTCGCCCGCCTCTTCGAAATCGCGGGTAAGCTCGAAGGTCTCTACCGCCACGCCTCGACCCATGCCGCGGGCGTCGTCATCGGCGACCGTCCGCTCGACGAACTTGTGCCGCTCTATCGTGACCCGAGTTCGGACATGCCGGTCACGCAGTTCGACTACGAGGGCGACGAGAAGGCGGGCCTCGTCAAGTTCGACTTCCTGGGGCTCAAGACGCTGACCGTCATCGCCGAGACCGAGAAGCTGATCCGCGAACGCCACGGCATCCGCGTCAAGGCCGAAGAGGTCGCCTTCGACGACAAGCGATCGTTCGAGCAATTGGGCAAGGGCACGTCGACCGGTATCTTCCAGCTGGAATCGACCGGCATGCGCGATCTTTTGCGCAAGATGAAGCCCGACCGCGTGGAGGATCTGATCGCGCTCGTCGCGCTCTATCGCCCGGGCCCGATGGACAACATCCCGAAATACATCGCCTGCAAGCATGGCCGGGAAAAACCTGAGTACCTGCACCCCGCGCTGGAGCCGATCCTGTCGGGCACCTACGGCGTCATGACCTACCAAGAGGACGTGATGCTGATCGCGCGCGAACTCGGCGGCTATTCGCTGGGCCAGGCGGACGAACTGCGCCGCGCGATGGGCAAAAAGATCAAGGAGCAGATGGCCGCCCACCGCGTGAAGTTCATCGAAGGCGCGGCGCGGCAGAAGAACATTCCCGCCGACGTCGCCGAACAGATCTTCGATCAGGCCGAGAAATTCGCCGGCTACGGGTTCAACAAGGCCCACGCCGCGGCCTATGCGCAGGTCGCGTATCAGACCGCGTGGCTCAAGGCGAATTATCCGGTCGAATTCTTCTGTGCCTCGATGACGCTCGATATCGGCTCGCCCGAACGCCTGTCGATCTTCCGCCAGGAGGCCGAGCGCTTGGGCATCGCCGTCACGCCCCCCGACATCAACGCATCCGGCGCCCTGTTCACCGCCGGCAAGCGGCCGGACGGAGGCGAGGCGATCCACTATGCGCTGGCCGCGATCCGCAACGTCGGCCGCGCCGCGATGGATCACGTCGTCGAAGTTCGCAATGCGGGCGGCAAGTTCAAAAGCCTGTTCGATTTCGCGCGCAGGGTCGACGCGAAATTCGTGAACCGCCGCATCCTGGAGAACCTCGTCGGCGCCGGCGCATTCGACAGCCTGAATTCGAACCGTGCGCAGGTGCATGCCGCGATCGACAAGATGTTGGGCGAAGCGTCGATCACGACGCGCGAGCGCGAAAGCACGCAAGTGAATCTGTTCGGCGAAGTCGAAACGCAGCGCGATCCGGCACTGCCCACGGTGAACGCGTGGACGAACCCGGACCGCCTCGCCAAAGAGTTCGGCGCGATCGGCTTCTATCTCTCGGCGCACCCGCTGGACGAGTTCGCGCAGACGTTGGCGCGTCTAAGGGTCGTGCCTTACGCCGAGCTCGCCGCCGACAAGCGCCACGAAGACCGCCTGGTCAAGCTCGCGGGCAGCATCATCAGCCGCAAGGACCGCCGCACGCGCGACGACAAGCGCATGTCGCATATCGGCTTCTCGGATGCGTCCGGCATGTACGAGGCAGTGGCGTTCTCGGAGGTGTTGGCCCAAGCGGGCCAGCTGCTCGAGCCCGGCACGGCGGTCGTGCTCGACGTGGCGACACGCTGGGACGGCGACGACCTCAAGCTGCAGGTCATGAACGTCCAAGGACTGAACGACGCCGCCGCGCAAACCGGAGCAGGCCTGCGCATCTTCATCGACGACCCCGTCCCGCTGCCCTCGATCGCCGAGCGCCTAAAGGCGAAAAACGGCAAAGGCATCGTGACCCTGATCTTCCCGGTCGAACAGGGCGCCCGCGAAGTCGAACTCGAACTCCCAGGCCGCTACGCCGTCACGCCCGCGCTGAAGGGCGCGTTGAAAGTCGTGGGCGGCGTGCGGGAAGTGGAAGAAGTCT
>CAZLRW010000056.1:0-21057 GCA_964561925.1 uncultured Flavobacteriaceae bacterium | reverse complement strand
TCGCTCAACCGCTTCGCGTCTTGTGCGAAGCAGATGCGGATGAAGCGGTCGTTGTCTTTGTCGTCCTTCGGGCCGAAGGCGATGCCTGGTGCGACGCCAACCTTTGCTTCTTCAAGCAGTCGTTTAGCGAAGGCGGTCGAATCCGTCATGCCGTCGACGGCCAGGAACCCATAGAACGCGCCCGCGGGTTTGGACCAGCTGATCCGATTTTGGCTTGCAACGAACTTCTCGACGATCGCGAGGCCTTCGCGGCAGCGGTCGAGTTGCCACTTCACGAACGCGTCGCCCTTCGTGATCGCTTCGAGCGCGCCGTACTGGGCGAATACCGCTGAGCCGGTGTTGTTGTAGGCCGCCATCTCGGCCATCTGCGTGCCGAGGCGTGGCGGGTGAAGCAGCCAGCCGACGCGCCAGCCCGTCATTGCCCACGCCTTCGAGAAGCTGTTGACGACGAAGACGTCGTCTTCGGGGTCGGCTATGGCGGCGAACGAGGGCGCGGGCGTGTCGTAGACGATGGGCGTGTAAACTTCGTCCGAGATCACGGCGATGCCGCGCTTGCGCGCGAAGTCGAGGATCGCGCGCTGTTCGCGTTCGCTCATGATCCAGCCGGTCGGATTCGAGGGCGAGGCGAAGAACACGGCCTTCGTGCGGCGGTCGGCGGCGGCGAACAGGCGTTCGAGATCGAGCGACCAGGGTTCGCCGTTCATTCCACCCGACAGGCGAACGAAGCGCGGCTCGGCGCCGAGGCCGCGCACGGCCTGAAAGATGTTCGGCCACATCGGCGATATGATGAGCACATTGTCGCCGGGCTCGCACACGCATTGCAGCGCGATCTGAACGCCCATCATGGCGGCACCCGGTACCGTCACGCGGTCGAGGCCGATCGTGCGTCCGGATTGCCGCGATGCCCAGGTCGCGATCGCCTCGCGCAGTTCGGTCAAGCCGCGTGTGAACGTGTAGAACGTCTTGCCCTGGTCCAGCGCCCGCTTGGCCGCATCGCGGATGAAGTCCGGCGTGACGATGTCGCCCTCGCCGAACCAGAGCGGGATGATGTCGGTTCGACCGAGGCCCAGCATCGACACTTCGCCGATGCCGTTGCGTTCGAGCGCCAGGATGGCGGGGCGGATGACGGTCATGGGGCTGAAAACGGCTCTTTTGTCGCGTTGGGGGCAGGCTGCCGCCCTTGCCTCGCCTGGCGCAAGGCCTTATATCGGCGCCCATTCCACACGCGGGCTTTGGGTTGCCCGGCCGCCAAATCGGCGGGCCGCCCTCCGGTGCTGGACCTTTCGGGGTCCGGTGATGGCCCGCGGAGGTTCAACCGGTCAAGGAGACGACACGCAGATGGCTCTGCCAGACTATTCTATGCGCCAGCTTCTGGAAGCGGGCGTGCATTTCGGGCACCAGACGCACCGCTGGAACCCGCGCATGGCCCCGTTCCTGTTCGGGTCGCGCAACAAGATCCATATCATCGATCTGACGCAGACGGTGCCGTTGTTGCATCAGGCGCTGAAGTCGATCCGCGACGTCGTCGCGCAAGGCGGGCGCGTGCTCTTCGTGGGCACGAAGCGCCAGGCGTCGGAGCCGATCGCCGACGCGGCGAAGCGCTGCGCGCAGTACTACGTCAACCACCGTTGGCTCGGCGGCACGCTGACCAACTGGCAGACGATTTCGAACTCGATCAAGCGCTTGCGCTCGATCGACGAGATTTTGAACGCCGGCGCGGTGGGCCTGACGAAGAAGGAAGGGCTGAACCTGCAGCGCGAGCGCGAGAAGCTCGAGCGTTCGCTCGGCGGCATCAAGGACATGGGCGGCGTGCCCGATCTTCTGTTCGTGATCGACACGAACAAGGAAGCGATCGCGATCCAAGAGGCGAACAAGCTCGGCATCCCGGTCGTCGCAGTCGTCGATTCGAACTCGAACCCGCAAGGCATTACGTTCCCGATCCCGGGCAACGACGACGCATCGCGGGCGCTGGCGCTGTACTGCGACCTCGTTGCACGCGCGGTGATCGACGGCCTGTCGGCGGCCCAAGGGTCGCACGGCGTCGACATTGGCGCCTCGGCGGACGGTCCGGTGCAAGAATTGCCGGCGACGCACTAAGGCAATCGCGGGAGCGCGCCTCCCGCGATCAACACATCTGACAGTTAAGGAGCCTCCCATGGCTGAGATCACGGCCACGATGGTCAAAGACCTGCGCGAGAAGACCGGCGCGGGCATGATGGATTGCAAGGCCGCACTTGCCGAAACGAAGGGCGACGTCGAAGCCGCCGTCGACTGGTTGCGCAAGAAGGGCCTGTCGAAGGCCGCCAAGAAGGCGGGCCGCACAGCGGCCGAAGGCCTGATCGGCGTCTCCGCAAAGGGCGGCGCGGGTGCGGTCGTCGAGGTCAACTCCGAGACCGATTTCGTTGCGCGCAACGAGCAGTTCCAGGGCATGGTCTCAAAGGTTGCCGAACTCGCGCTCGGCGCTGGCGGCGACGTCGCGAAACTCGGCAAGACGGCCTACCCCGGCACCGGCCACGACGTCGAAGGCCAGGTGAAGAATCTCGTCGCCACGATCGGCGAGAACATGTCGCTGCGCCGCACAGCCTCGCTCAGCGTGTCGCCGGGCGTCGTGGCAAGCTATGTGCACAATCAGATCGTGCCCGGCCTCGGCAAAATCGGCGTGCTCGTCGCCCTGAAGTCGTCGGGCAATGCGGAGAAACTCGCCGCCCTCGGCCGCCAGCTTGCGATGCATGTCGCGGGCACGCCCGTGCCGCCGGTCGCCATGAAGGCCGATGAGGTCGATTCGGCGCTCGTCGAGCGCGAGAAGTCGATCTTCGCCGACCAGGCGCGCGCCTCCGGCAAGCCCGAGAACATCATCGCCAAGATGGTCGAAGGCCGTATGCGCAAGTTCTACGAGGAAATCCTGTTGCCGCAGCAGCCGTTCGTCCTCGACCCCGACAAAACGGTCGATGCCGTGGTGAAAGCGGCCGAAAAGGATGTGGGTGCCCCGGTCTCGCTCGAGGGATTTGTGCGCTTCGCCCTTGGCGAGGGTATCCAGAAAGAGGAAACTGACTTCGCCGCCGAAGTCGCGGCCGCAGCCAAGAGCTGAAGGACGCCAACACGAGGGCCGGAACCGATGACGTCAGCGCCGATCTACCGCCGGGTACTGCTCAAGATTTCCGGCGAGGCGTTGATGGGTTCCGGCGCCTATGGCCTCGACCTCGCGACCGTCGATCGCATTGCGGGCGAGATCAAAGCCGCCATCCAAATCGGAACCGAAGTCTGCGCCGTCATCGGCGGCGGAAACATCTTCCGCGGGCTCCAAGCCGCCGCCTCGGGCATGGAACGGGCAAGCGCCGACTACATGGGCATGCTCGCGACCGTGATGAACGCGCTCGCCATGCAGAACGCACTTGAGCGCGCGGGTGTGCCGACGCGGGTTCTCTCGGCCATTCCGATGACGACCGTGTGCGAGCCCTATATCCGGCGCCGCGCGATTCGCCATATGGAAAAGGGCAGGGTGGTGATCTTTGCCGCGGGCACCGGCAACCCGTTCTTCACGACCGATACGGCGGCCGCCTTACGCGCGGCCGAGATGGGCGTGAACGCGCTGATGAAGGGCACGCAGGTCGACGGCGTCTATTCGGCGGATCCGAAGAAGAACCCGGGCGCCGAGCGTTACAACAAGCTCGGCTACATGGACGTGCTGGCGCGCGACCTGAAGGTCATGGACGCCTCGGCCGTCTCGCTCGCGCGCGAGAGCGGCATTCCGATCGTCGTCTTCAACATCCACGAAAAGATGAACTTCGTGCGCGTGCTGCAGGGCCAAGGCCTCAGCACCGTGATATCGAACTGAAGGAAGGCGGGAGGAACGTTCCCGCGGGAGGACTCGCATGGCGCAATCGAAACCGTTCGACATGGACGACCTGACCAAGCGTATGAAGGGCGCGGTCGCGACGCTGAAGCACGAGTTCGCGGGCCTGCGCACCGGCCGCGCCTCGGTCAGTCTGCTCGAGCCCGTTCATGTGGACGCCTACGGCAGCTCGATGCCGCTCAATCAAGTGGCGACCGTGAACGCGCCGGAGCCGCGCATGCTGACCGTTCAGGTCTGGGATCGCGGCCTTGCGGTCGCGGTCGACAAGGCGATCCGCAGCGCCGGTCTCGGCCTCAACCCGCAGGTCGACGGCCAGCTGTTGCGCATTCCGATCCCGCCGCTGACCGAGGACCGCCGCAAGGAACTGTCGAAGATTGCGGCGAAGTACGCCGAGGCCGCCCGGGTCGCCGTACGCAACATCCGCCGCGACGGCATGGAGCACCTGAAGGCGCTCGAGAAGGAGCATCAGATCTCCGAGGACGAGCACAAGAAGAAGCACGACCTCGTACAGAAGGCGACCGACGCGCACGTCAAGGAAATCGACGACGCGCTGCACGCCAAAGAAAAAGAAATCATGCAGGTCTGACGGGCTCGCCCAGGTCAAAACCCATGCCGTCCGATGCGTCCGCTCCGTCCGATCTCAAGGTGCCGCGCCATGTCGCGATCATCATGGACGGCAACGGGCGCTGGGCGAAGGCGCGCCTCTTGCCCCGCGTCATGGGACACCGTGCGGGCGTCGCCGCCGTACGAATGATCGTGCGCGCCGCACAGGACCTGGGGATCGAGTATCTGACGCTCTACGGCTTTTCGTCCGAGAACTGGAAGCGCCCGGCGACCGAGGTCAACGACCTCATGGGCCTTCTTCGCATGTACATCAAGGACGACCTCGAAGAGTTGCATAAGCAGGGCGTCGAGGTCCGCGTGATCGGCGCCAAGTCTCGGCTCGAGGGCGACATCATCGATTTGATCGAACATGCGCAGACGCGCACGCGCGGCAATCCGAAGCTCAAGTTCATCGTCGCGTTCAACTACGGCGGCCAAGACGAGATCGTCGAGGCTGCGCGCCGCATTGCCGTGGACACGGCCGCGGGCAAGCTCAAACCCGAGGACGTGACGCGCGACGTGTTCGCCTCGTATCTGGCGACCGCGGACATCCCCGATCCCGAACTCGTCATCCGCACGAGCGGCGAGCGGCGGCTCAGCAACTTCCTGATCTGGCAATCGGCATACTCCGAGTTCGTGTTCACGGACACGCTTTGGCCCGACTTCAACAAGGCCCATCTCGTTGCGGCGATCCGCGAGTTCCAGGGACGCGATCGCCGCTTCGGAGGCTTGAGCGTCGCTTCAGGCGGGCGCACGTGATCGGACAGGCGTCGAGCTCGACCCTTTGGCCTCGCATTCTCGCCGCCGCCGTGTTGATTCCCGCGGCGCTCGCCGCGGTTTATGCCGGCGGGTGGGTTCTCGCCGCATGGTGCGCCGCCGCGGGCTTTGCGATGTCGCGGGAGTGGGTACGCATCGTGCACCGCGAGCCGTTCGGCTGGCACCTCGGATTGCATGTGTTCGCGCTTGGCGCCTCGCAGGCGCTGCTCGCGCTCAAGTTGGACAATTGGGCGCTGACGAGCATCCTCTTTGCGGCGCTTGCCGGCAACGTCGCTGCCCAAGCGCGCGAGCAGCGCGGGCTTTGGGTTGTGCTCGGCATCGTCTACATCGCGTTGCCATGTTTGGCATTCGTGTGGCTGCGCCAGCTTGCGCCCTTCGGGTTTGAAACCCTGGTGTGGCTGCTCGGCGTGGTCTGGGCGACCGACAGCGCGGCCTATCTCGTGGGCAGGTCGGTCGGCGGGCCGAAGCTCGCGCCGCTGATTTCGCCGAACAAGACGTGGGCCGGGGCGATTGCGGGCCTCGCCGCGGGCGTGGCAATCGGCGCGATCTTGGCGCAAGCTGCAGGCATGACGGCGAGCCTGAAGTTCCTTGGTGCAAGCGTGGCGTTGTCGGTGCTCACCCAATGCGGCGATCTTGCCGAATCGTTCCTGAAGCGGACGTTCGGCGTGAAAGACGCCTCCGACCTGATCCCCGGCCATGGCGGGGCGCTCGACAGGCTCGACGGTCTTATCTTCGCGACGCTGGGTCTTGCGGCCTTCACGCTCGCCGCAGGCTTTTCGCCGGTCGCGTGGGCGCAACCATGAGCGGCGAGCGCAGCGTCACGATCTTGGGCTCGACCGGCTCCGTCGGCGTCAACACGATCGATCTCGTGCAACGCCACAACGCCGCCGCGCCCGGCACCTATCGTGTCGCCGCACTGACCGCGAAGTCGAACGTGAAGGAGTTGGCGCAGCAGGCGCGCGCGCTCAAACCCGGGTTCGTCGCGATCGCCGACGATGCTGCCTACAAGCCTCTGAAGGAAGAACTCGCCGGAACCGGCGTGCGCCTCGGCGCGGGCGCCGAGGCCGTGGCCGAAGCGGCGGCCTTGCCGTCCGATTGGGTGATGGCGAGCATCATGGGCGCGGCAGGCCTGCGCCCCACGCTCGCCGCCGTCGCGCGCGGCGCGACCGTTGCGCTCGCGAACAAGGAATGCCTCGTGTGTGCGGGCGATCTCTTTATGCGCGAGGTCAAGCGCACGGGCACGACGCTTCTGCCGGTCGACTCCGAGCACAACGCGGTGTTCCAGGTCTTCGACGCGTCCGAAGCGAAGGCCGTCGAGCACATCACGCTAACGGCCTCCGGCGGCCCGTTCCGCACCTGGACGAAAGCCCAGATGGCCGACGTCTCGCCGGCGCAGGCGTGCAAGCACCCGAACTACACGATGGGTGCAAAGATCTCGGTCGATTCGGCGACGTTGATGAACAAGGGGCTCGAACTGATCGAGGCACATCATCTCTTTGGCATGGCTCCTGAACGTCTGGGCGTCGTCGTCCATCCGCAGCAGATCGTGCACTGTCTGGTGGCTTACGCGGACGGCAGCGTGTTGGCGCAGCTTGGGAGCCCGGACATGCGTACGCCGATCGCCTTTGCCCTCGGTTTTCCGCGGCGAATCGAGGCGCCGACGCCGCGGCTCGATCTTGCCGCTTTGGGTCAGCTGACGTTCGAAGCACCCGATCTCGACCGCTTCCCCTGTCTCGCTTTGGCACTGGACGCCTTGCGGACCCGGGGGTGCGCTCCTACCATCCTGAATGCGGCCAATGAGGTTGCTGTGGAGGCGTTCTTGGCCCGTCGCATCCCCTTTACCGATGTCGCACGCATCGTCGAAACGGCTCTGAAGACGTGCGACGCGCCGCGCCGCGCGCCCGACACGGTGGACGAGGCGCTCGCGCTCGACGCTGCGTCGCGAGCATGCACGGCGCGCTTGTTGCCGAACTAGCCGGAAAAGAAAACGAATCTCAGGGACGGAAACGAAGATGGAATTCTCGGCGGAGAAGATAGGTCAGTGGGCATGGCTGATTGGCTTCGGCGGCCTTGGCTTTCTATTCACGATCACGCTGGTCGTGTTCGTCCATGAACTGGGGCACTTTCTCGCAGCGCGCTTTTTCGGCGTGAGGGTCGAGAGTTTCTCGATCGGATTCGGCCGTGCGATCGCGGGCTTCAACGACAGATACGGGACACATTGGAAGATCGGCTGGCTGCCGCTCGGCGGCTATGTGAAGTTTTGGGGCGATGAAGGCGTTTCCTCGACGCCTGACCACGAGAAGATCGATCGCGCGAGCGCGGCCGAACGCGCGGGCTCGTTCCACCACAAGGCGCTTTATCAGAAGGCGATCATCGCCGTTGCCGGACCTGTCGCAAATTTCATCTTGGCGCTGGTCATTCTGACCGGATTGTTTCTCATCTATGGCGATTTTGTAACCTCGCCGCAGATCGGCCGCGTGGCGAAGGATGCACCCGCGGAAAAGGCGGGCCTGCAGGTTGGCGACGTCGTCGTCAGTATCGACGGTCATCCGGTACGCGAGTTTCAGGACATCGTCGAGAACGTCAGCGTCGGTGACGGCAATCCGCTGACGTTTCGTGTGCGCCGCGGCGGCGAAGAACTCGCGATCGTGGTCACGCCCGGTCAGATCGAAAAGCCCGACATCTTCGGCAAGAAGCACAGGGATACCGGCATCGGCATTGGACCGGTCATCCCCGGAGAGGTGAAGTCGGTTTCACCCGATTCGCCTGCCGCGCGAGCCGGCATGATCGCAGGCGATATCGTCGGCGATGTGAAAGGAAAACCGCTCAAGACGTTTGCCGACCTTGCCAACGCATTGAAGGAAAGCGACGGAAAGCCTTTGATCCTTGGCGTCTTTCGCGAAAAAACTGAAACGAATCCGGATCCGAAGCGCCGCGCATCGCGCGAGTACGTGGAGGTCAAACTCACGCCCGATGCGGTTGCGAATCCCGCTGCCGGACCCGACGAGATCGTGTCGCAAGCGGCAGGGTTCCAAGCCGTCGTGCAGGGCGCTCCGCAATCGGTTGTTCAAGTGCGATTCGGACCGCTCGAAGCACTTGACCGAGCCGTCGGCATGATTCGCTACATCGTGGTTAAAACACTCGACTTCATCGGCATGCTCTTGACGGGTCGCGGCGACTATCAGCAGTTGTCCGGACCCATCGGAATCGCCCAGGTTTCTGGCCAAGTTCTCGTGGAATTTGGCATCGTTCCACTCATCAACCTGGCGGCGGTGTTGTCCATCAGCATCGGTTTACTTAATCTTTTTCCCATACCCATGCTCGACGGGGGACATCTCCTGTACTATGGCATAGAAGCTGTACGTGGGCGCCCGTTGGGGGAGCGCGCGCAGGAGCTTGGGTTTCGGATCGGCTTCCTTTTCGTGGTCGGTCTGATGCTTTTTGCGACCTGGAATGACCTGACGAAACTGCTCTGAATTGACGCGACGCAGACCTGTAAACAGTAGGCCCCGGGGCGTGATCGGATGAGAAGACTACTAAGAACGGCGTTGACGCTCTTCGTGGCCATCATGGCAAGCGTCACGGTCTCGTTCGCGCAATCCTCCGACACCGTCGTTCAGCGGATCGAGGTCGAAGGGAATCAGCGCATCGAGGAGACGACGGTCCTCTCGTACATGGTCATTCGCGAAGGCCAACCCTTCACGCAAGCGCTCGTCGACCAGTCGCTGAAGACGCTGTTTGCGACCGGCCTGTTCGCCGACGTCCAGATCGAGCAGACGAACGGTACCGTGAAGGTGAAGGTTGTCGAGAACCCGATCATCAATCGCATCGGCTTCGAGGGAAACTCGAAGATCTCGCAGAAGACGCTTGAAGAGGAAGTGCAGCTGAAGCCGCGCATGGTGTTCACGCGCGCCAAGGTGCAGTCCGACGTTCAGCGCATCATCGAAGTTTATCGTCGCGGCGGCCGCTTCGCCGCCCAGGTCGAACCGAAGACCGTGCAGCTGGCGCAGAATCGCGTCGACCTCGTCTTCGAAATCAACGAGGGCCCGACCACGGGCGTCAGCCGCATCATCTTCATCGGCAACAAGGCGTTCGGCGACTCGACGCTGCGCGAGAAGATCGCCACCGCCGAATCGGTCTGGTGGAACTTTCTGCAGTCGAACGACAACTACGACCCGGATCGCCTGACGTTCGACCGCGAACAGCTGCGCCGCTACTACCTGAGCCAGGGCTATGCCGACTTCCGCGTCGTATCGGCGGTCGCCGAACTCGCGCCGGACCGTTCGGGCTTTTACATCACGTTCACGGTCGACGAGGGCGAGCGCTACAACTTCGGCAAGGTCGAGATCGACACGAAGCTGAAGGACATTCCCGTCAGCGAGCTGCAGGAACTCATCCGCTTCGAGGGCGGCGAACAATACAACGCCGAAATGATCGACAAGAGCGTCGATGCGCTGACCCTGGCCGCCGGCACGAAGGGCTATGCGTTCGTCGACATCCGCCCGCGCGTCCGCCGCAACAAGGACACGCGCACCGTCGACGTCGTCTTCAAGATGGAAGAGGGTCCGCGCGTCTACGTCGAGCGCATCAACATCGTCGGCAACACGCGAACGCTCGACAAAGTCATCCGCCGCGAGATTCGTTTGGTCGAAGGCGACGCGTTCAACCGCGTGCTGATCAACCGCTCGCGCTCGCGCATTCGCGGCCTGGGCTTCTTTAAGAAGGTCGAGATCACGGAAGAGCCGGGCTCGGCGAACGACCGCTCGGTGCTGAACGTCGAAGTCGAAGAGCAGTCGACCGGCGAATTCTCGGTCAGCGCAGGCTTCTCGTCCGCCGACAACGTCGTCGGCGCCGTGAGCTTGACGGAAAAGAACCTTCTCGGCCGCGGCCAGTTCCTGCGCCTGCAGGTGTCGGTGTCGAGCATTCGTCAGCAAATCGATCTGCGCTTCACGGAGCCGTACTTCCTGGACCGCAACATGTCGGCCGGCTTCGACCTCTACAACACGTACACGCAGTATGACGAAGCCCAGTATGAGGCGAACATTCGCGGCGGCGGTCTGCGCTTGGGCTTCCCGGTGTCCGAATTCGGTCGCGTCGGCTTGCGCTACACGCTGCGCGAAGACGACATCACGACACAGTTTGTCGATCCGTCTTTGAGCGAGGAAGAGCGTGCTGTTCTGCAGCAGAGCGGCGTCACCCTCCTGTCCGTCTTCGGCTTCACGTACGCCTACGACGAGAAGGACGATCCGCTGGAACCGAAGAACGGCATCGACCTGACGCTCAGCGGCGATATCTCGGGCCTTGGCGGCGACAAGAAATACATCCGCACCGAGTTCAGCTCGAATTGGTACAAGCGCCTTTGGCTTGACGACTTGATCCTGAACGTTTCGGCCTCGGCCGGCTATGTGCTCGCCTACGAAGATGAGTTCTTGGAAGTCAACGACCGCTTCTTCAAGGGCGGTGGCTCGTTCCGCGGCTTCAAGACGTCGGGCATTGGTCCGCGTCTAACCAGCGTCGGCGAGGGCGTCACGCCGCCGTCGGTCGGTGGCGAGGTGTTCGCGATCGGCACCGTCGAGTTGCGTTTCCCGAACTTCTTGCCGGAGGAGTTGGGCATCAAGACGGCAATCTTCTCCGACTTCGGCACCGTGGGTTTGGTCGAAGGCAATCCGCCTTGCGTGAAGTCGACACCTCCGGCGGCCACTGATTTCTGCATCGAGGACGAAATGTCGCTGCGCGCGTCCGCAGGCGTCAGCGTGTATTGGAAGTCGCCCTTCGGTCCGGTCCGCCTTGATTTCTCCCACATTTTGAACAAAGAAGACTACGACCAAACGGAAGGTTTCCGCTTTAGCGCAGGAACTAAGTTTTAGTCCGCTCTCCAGGAGTTACACATGAAGACGACGAAGGCCCTCTGGGCCGTGGCCGCATTCGCGGCAGCAAGCTTAATCGGTAGCGTTACCGCGATCGCCCAGCCTGCCACGGCGCCGAAACCGGCGGCCGCTCCGGCGGCGGGGGCAAAGAAGGCGCCGGCCGCGGTGATCCTCTTCCTCGACCGCGCGACGGTGCTCCGTCAGTCGGCGGTGGGCCAAGACATGTACAAGCAGGTCGAAGGGCTCGCGAAGAAGATGGAAGCCGACTTCGCGCCGGAGAACAAGAAACTGCAGAACGACGTGCAGGAACTGCAGAAGGCAGCCGGCATCATGACCGCCGAAGTCCGTCAGCAGAAGGTGAAGGAACTCGAGGCGCGCCGCGCCGCCTTCCAGAAGAAGGTCCAGGACCGCCAGGCTGCGATCCAGGCCGGCCTCGCGAACGCACGCACGTCCGTTGAAAAGGCGCTGGGTCCGATCCTCGAGACGATCATGAACGAGCGCAGCGCCAACCTGCTGCTCGACCGCGGTCTCGTCGTTCTGGGTGCGACCGACCTCGACGTCACGGCGACGGTCATTCAGCGCCTGAACACGAAGCTGCCGAAGGTGGTGGTGACGCCGGTCGCGCCGAAGGCGGCCGCGAAGCCGACGGCGGCCAAACCCGCCACGCCTGCGAAGCCCGGCGGCTAGGCCGCCTAGCGTCGCGACAAGCGAATCGATTGACGGCGAAGGACCGGACCCCGCAAGGTCCGGTCCTTCGACTATTCTGACGCCATGGCCGACCCGCGATTCTTCGACAATGCCGGACCGCTCGCGCTTGCGCGGGCGGCTGAGCTTGCGGGCGGAACGCTGAAGGGTGCTGGCGGCGCAATTGCAGACGTCGCCGCACTCGACGCGGCAGGCCCCGCAGATCTGTCATATTGCGACGGCGCGAAATTCAAAACGCAGCTCGATCGAACGCATGCCGGCGCCGTCCTTGTGACCGAAGCGCTCGCCGCCGCCGTTCCGTCGCACGCGCAGGCGATCGTGTGCGAACGGCCTGCACTCGGCTTCGCGAAGATCGCAACCGCGCTCTATCCGAACGCCGGTATGATCTGGCCTGCAAACCGTCCGCCGGTCCTGCCCGTCGCGCCGAGTGCGCGCGTGGGGCAGGGCACGGTGCTCGCGCCGTTCGTGTTCATCGGCGAAGACGTGCAGATCGGCGACGACTGCATCGTCGGTCCGGGCGTGGTCATCGGGCGCGGCGTTCGCATCGGGCACAAGGCGCGCCTCGGGCCGCATGTCTCGATCAGCCACGCGCTGATCGGCGATCGCTGCATCGTCCACGCCGGCACCTGCATCGGCCAGGACGGCTTCGGCTTCGTCGGCGGCGCAGCCGGCCATTACAAAATCCCGCAGCTTGGGCGCGTGATTATCCAGGACGACGTTGAAATCGGCGCAAACGCGGCGATCGACCGCGGCGCGCTCGGCGACACGGTGATCGGCGAAGGCACAAAAATTGATAATCTTGTCCAGATCGGGCACAACACGCGCATCGGTCGCCGGGCAATCATCGTTGCCCAGGTTGGTATTTCGGGCAGCTGCGAGATCGGGGACTACGTTCAGCTCGGCGGCCAAGTCGGCGTTGCGGACCATCTGAGCATCGGTGCGGGCGCCGTCGTCGCCGCGAAGGGCGGCGTGACGGGCTCGCTGGAAGGCGGCCAGGTCTATGGTGGCTTCCCCGCAAAACCGGTCGGTCAGTGGCGGCGCGAAATGGGCGCGCTTGCTTTGCTGGTGAAGAACAGGCGGAAGAAAGATGAACGCGACGGAACCTAAGGGCGAGCTCCCCTCCGTGGACGTGAAGCGGATCATGGAGCTTCTGCCGCATCGTCCGCCGATGCTGTTGATCGACCGCATCGTTGACATCGTGCCGGACCAAAGCGCCACCGGCATACGTACGATTTCGATCAGCGATCCGATCTTCTTAGGTCACTTCCCGGGTCATCCCATCATGCCCGGCGTGATGATCGTCGAGGCGATGGCGCAAACCTCCGGCGCGCTGGTCATGTATTCGATGAACGCGAACGCGGGCGACAAACTCGTCTACTTCATGTCGATCGACAAGGCGAAGTTCCGCGCGCCGGTCGTGCCCGGCGACGTGCTGATGATTCCGGTCAAATTGCAGAAGGCGCGCAAGCCCGTATGGCGCTTTGCGGGCGAGGCCTATGTTAACGGCAAACTGGTCGCCGAGGCCGAGTACAGTGCGATGATCATGGACAAAACGGGAAAGCCGGCGAACATAGATGACTAAGATCCATCCCAGTGCCGTCATCGAACGCGGCGCGAAAGTGCACGACAGCGTCGAAGTCGGTCCGTTCTGCGTCGTCGGCGCGAATGTCGAGCTGCAGGAAGGCGTGAAGCTCATCAATCACGTCTGCGTCGACGGCCACACGACGATCGGCAAAGGCACGACGGTCTATCCGTTCGCCTCGCTCGGGCAGCCGCCGCAGAGCCTTGCCTACAAGGGCGAGGACACAAAGCTCCTCATCGGCGCGAACAACATCATCCGCGAGCACGTGACGATGAACCCCGGTACCGCGAAGGGCGGCGCCATGACGAAGGTCGGCGACAATTGCATGTTCATGGCCGACAGCCACGTCGCGCACGACTGCATCGTCGGTTCCAACTGCGTGTTCGCGAACAACGCGATGGTCGGCGGCCACGTCGTGGTCGAGGATTTCGTCTGGCTCGGCGGCGGCGCCGCCGTCCACCAGTTCAGCCGCATCGGCAAGCACGCCTTCGTCGGCGGCATGGCGGGCCTCGAAGGCGATCTCATCCCGTACGGCTCGGTCATGGGCAACCGCGCCTATCTCGCGGGCCTGAACCTTGTCGGCCTGAAACGCCGCGGTTTCACCCGCGAGCAGATCCACGAACTGCGCAACGCCTACCGGCTGATGTTCGCCCAGGAGGGGACGTTCCAGGAACGTCTGGCCGACGTCGCCGAGCTCTTTGCGAACAACGGCGAGGTGATGGACATCGTCAACTTCGTCCGCAGCGGCGGATCGCGGCCGCTGTGCATGCCGAACCGCGAGAACCGCACCGAGACAGCGTGAAGCCTGCAGGCGCGACGCTGGGCATCGTCGCCGGCGCCGGGGCGATGCCGCTCGAAATCCTGCGCGCCTGCGAGGCCGCGGGCCGCCCCTGTTTTGTGGCCGCGGTCGACGAGTTTGCGGACACGCTCTCTGCAGCGGTGCCGCACGTGCGCGTGCCGATCAGCAAGATCGGCGCCTGCATCCGCGCGCTGAAACGCGCAGGCTGCCGCGACGTCGTGTTCGCCGGCAAGCTCGAGCGGCCGGACGGCGGGCGCGTGAAGCTCAGGCCCGATTGGGGCGGCCTCATGTTCCTCTTGCGCGTTTTCGGCAATCTTGGTCGTCACGACGATGCGCTCCACCGGGCGATTAACGGGATGTTCAAGCGCCATGGGCTTAACGTGATCTCGCCGCTGACGGCAGTGCCGACGTTGGCCGCGCGCGCAGGCTGCCTGACGCGCACGGAGCCCGCACCGGCGCTCAAACATTCGTTCGGCGCAGCGTTGCGTCTCGCCAAGGCGCACGGTGCGACGAAGCGTGGGCAGGCGATCGTGTTTCGCGAAGGCGCGGCGGTTGCGACTGAGGAGCGGGCGGGAACGGATGCAATGTTGATGACGCTGGCCGGACAGGGGCTTTCCGGCGCTTTCCTCGTGAAGGCGATGGCGCCCGCGCAACTATCGACAATCGATCCGCCCGCGATCGGCGAGAGCACCGTCGCGCATGCCGCTGCCGCGGGTCTTGCGGGCATCTTGGTCGAGGCGGGGCGCAGCGTCGTCGTCGGCGAAGCGCGGGTGAGGGAGGCCGCCGACGCCGCCGGCCTCTTCGTCTATTCCGAGACCGCGGAGGGCGGGGCGTGAGCGCGCCGACCGTCATGCTGGTCGCTGGCGAGCCTTCGGGCGACGCGCTCGGCGGCCAGTTGATCGAAGGATTGAAGGCGCTGACCGGCGGCGCCGTGCGCGTGATCGGCGTCGGCGGTACACAGATGCGCGCGGCTGGATTGCAGAGCCTGTTCTCCCTCGACGACACGTCGGTCATGGGTTTGCGCGAGGTCGTGCCGCGCATTCCGCGCATTCTCGCGCGCGTGCGTCAGGCCGCAGAGTTCGCGGCCGAGATGAAGCCCGACATCGCCGTGATGATCGACAGCCCCGATTTCACGCACCGGGTGGCCAAGCGCATCCGTCGCCGTGCGCCGGACCTGAAGCTCGTGAACTACGTGGCCCCGCAAGTGTGGGCCTCGCGCGCCGATCGCGCGAAGAAGATGGCCGCCTATTTCGATCATGTGCTCTGCCTGCTACCGTTCGAAGTGCCGTTCTTCGAAGGCGCCGGATTGCAGGCGACGTTCGTCGGCCATCCTGTGGTCGAGCGCGCACCGGCGGTCGGCCTCGGCGCCACGTTCCGCGCCACGCACGGCATCGGCGCCGACGAGCGCATCCTGGTTCTTCTGCCGGGCAGCCGTCTGAACGAGATCCGCTTCCTGTGGCCCGTGTTCCGCGAAGCCGTCGAACGGACGGAAGCGGCCGTCGGCCGGCTGCGCATCGTATTGCCGACGGTCGCAACGGTGGCCGCGCGCGTGCGCAAGCTGGCCGCCGAATGGAACCGGCCGGTAATCGTGACGGAGGAGCCGGCCGAGAAATTTGCTGCCTTCGAAGCCGCCGACATCGCACTCGCGGCGTCCGGCACGGTCGCGACCGAACTCGCGCTGAGTGCGACGCCGATGGTGATCGCCTATCGCGTCGGCAAGCTGACGGCGTTCATCGCCCGCCGCTACATCCGCGTGAAGTACATCACGCTCGTCAATCTAATCCTCGATCGCGAAGCGATCCCCGAGTTCGTGCAGGACGACTGCACGCCTGAGCGCCTCTCGGCCGAACTCGTACGCCTGATCACGAACCCGCCTGCGCGCGTCGCACAGGTGGCAGCGTCCGCCGAGGCGGTCAAAGCGCTCGGCCTCGGCGACGAGCGGCCAAGCCTGCGCGCCGCCCGTGCGATCCTCGCGATCCTGGCTGAGCAAAAAGAAACGGCGCCCGAAGGCGCCGCATCCTGAAACCTCGTTACCGCTTGTGCGGCGGGACATAGTCGCGCCGCGGCGCGCCGATGTAGAGCTGGCGCGGTCGGCCGATCTTCTGGCTCGGATCCTCGATCATCTCGGCCCACTGGGCGATCCAGCCGACGGTGCGCGCCAGCGCGAACAGCGCGGTGAACATCGCGGTCGGGAAGCCCAGCGCCTTCAGCGTGATGCCCGAATAGAAGTCGATGTTCGGATAGAGCTTCTTCTCGACGAAGTATTCGTCCGAGAGCGCGATGCGCTCGAGTTCCATCGCCACCTGCAGCAGCGGATCGTTGCGGATGCCGAGTTCGTCCAGCACCTCGTGGCAGGTCTTCTGCATCACCTTCGCGCGCGGGTCGTAGTTCTTGTAGACGCGGTGGCCGAAGCCCATCAGGCGGAAGCCGGAATTCTTGTCCTTCGCCCGCTTCACGTATTCCGGGATGCGGCTGACCGAGCCGATTTCCTCCAGCATCTTGAGCGCCGCTTCGTTCGCCCCGCCGTGCGCCGGGCCCCAGAGGCAGGCGATGCCGGCCGCGATGCAAGCGAACGGATTCGCGCCCGACGAACCCGCAAGGCGCACCGTCGAGGTCGACGCGTTCTGCTCGTGATCGGCGTGCAGGATGAAGATGCGGTCGAGCGCGCGCGCGAGAACCGGATTGCCCTTGTAGTCTTCCGCCGGCACGGCGAAGCACATGCGCAGAAAATTCTCCGCGTAGTTCAGTTCGTTGCGCGGATAGATGAACGGCTGGCCGACCGAGTACTTGTAGGCCATCGCCGCGATCGTCGGCATCTTGGCGATCATGCGGTGGCTGGCGATCGTGCGCTGCACCGGATCGTTGATGTCGGTCGAGTCGTGATAGAACGCGGAGAGCGCGCCGACCACGCCGCACATCACCGCCATCGGATGCGCGTCGCGACGGAAGCCGCGGAAGAACTGGCTGATCTGCTCGTGCACCATCGTGTGGCGCGTGATCTGATTTCGGAACGTCTGCAGCTGCGAGGGCGAGGGCAATTCGCCGTGCAGCAGCAGATAGCAGACCTCGATGAAGTCGCTCTGTTCGGCCAGCTGATCGATCGGATAGCCGCGATAGAGCAGCACGCCTTCGTCGCCGTCGATATAGGTGATCGCGCTCTCGCAGCTCGCCGTCGACGTGAAGCCCGGATCGTACGTGAACACGCCGCCGTCGCTGTAGAGCTTGCGGATGTCGACCGTGTCGGGGCCGACCGTGCCGCGCGACATCGGCAGATCGATCGTCTTGCTGCCCACGGTGACGCGTGCTGAACCGACCGGCTTTGACTTGAACGGGGGCTTCGACATGTTGACCTCCTTGGCGCTGGCGGGAGCGCGGGGGACGAGCGTCCCAGGACCCATTGTGCGCCGCAATATATTCGATTTCGTTAGAGCATGCGCGGGGGTTCGTTTACCACACGCAATGCGACAGTGGATGGCTCACCCGGCCGCCTGGTCCCCGATCCGGGCCAAGGATTCCTCGCGCCCCAGCACGGCAAGTACGTCAAAAATGCCAGGGGACGTGGACCGGCCCGTTAACGCTGCACGCAGGGGTTGAGCCAGAGTCCCGAGCTTCAGGCCGTTGTGCTCTGCGAAATTCCGCACCGCCTGATCGAGCGCCGCCGCCTCCCAGTTCGCCGCCTGGAGAATCGGAATCAGCCGCTTCAGAATGCCCCGCGCCTCAGGCGTCAGCAGCTTCGCCGCCTTGTCGTCGATCGTCAGCGGTCTCTGCACGGTCAAGAACGAAGCGCCGTCGGCCAACTCGACCACCGTCTTCGCCCGTTCCTTCAGTCCGGGCATCGCCGCAATCAGCTTCGCCCGCAGGTTCGCGGTCGCCGCTGTCTTCAGGAACGGCAGCGTCGCATCGGCCAGGCGCTCGTCCGAGGCTTGCCGCATGTAATGGCCGTTCACGTGGTCGAGCTTCTTGAAGTCGACGCGCGCTGGGCTCCGCTGAATGTTGTCGAGGTTGAACCACTCGATCGCTTGCTCGGTCGAGATCATCTCGTCGTCGCCGTGGCTCCAACCGAGCCGCAGCAGGTAGTTGCGCATCGCTTCGGGCAAATAGCCGAGGTCCTTGAACTCGTGGATGCCTTGCGCACCGTGGCGTTTGGACAGTTTCGCGCCGTCTTCGCCGTGAAGCATCGGCAGATGCGCATAGACCGGAACCTGCCAACCCATCGCCTCGATGATCTGGCATTGCCGCGCCGCGTTCGTCAGGTGATCGTCGCCGCGGATCACGTGGGTCACGCCCATGTCGTTATCGTCGACGACGACGGAGAGCATATAGGTCGGCGTGCCGTCGGAACGGAGCAGGATGAAGTCGTCCAAGACATCGTTTGCGAAGCGGACGTCACCCTGCACCTTGTCGCGGATGATCGTCTCGCCGGACTGCGGCGCCTTGATGCGGATCACGGGGGGCACGTTCGGCCGGTGGTCGGATGCCGGACGGTCGCGCCAGCGCCCATCATAGCGGATGGGCTTGCCGGTCTTGCGCTGCTCCTCGCGCATTTCCTCCAATTCCTCCGGCGAGGCATAGCAGTGATAGGCGCGGCCCTGTGCCAGGAGCTGCCTTGCGACCTCGGCGTGCCGCTCGGCGCGGGCGAACTGGTAGACGATCTCGTCGTCCCAATTCAGCCCGAGCCACTGCATGCCCTCGATGATCGCCTCGATTGCGTCAGGCGTGGACCTTTGCCGGTCCGTATCCTCGATGCGCAGCCGGAACGTGGCCTTGTGGTGGCGCGAATAGAGCCAATTGAACAGCGCCGTCCGGGCGCCGCCGATGTGGAGGAAGCCGGTGGGGGAGGGGGCAAAGCGGGTAACGATGGTCATGATTCGACTTTGAGCGCGATTTCGACTTGAGTTTGGCTGGTGGGCGCGTCCGGCCCATGGCGTGCCCCGTCCTTAGCACGAGAAAACCCGGTGGGCGAAGCCGCGAACAGCCAAGCCAAACTGCCCGCATGGACGTGGCACGACCGCGCAGCCGCCGCGCTTGCGGTTGGCGCTGGCGTCCCTCAGTTGATACTCGCGGGCTGGCAAGCCGACGCCGGACGACGCGTTCTCTTCGTGCCGGTGCTGATGGGTGCCGGCATCGGTGCGTATTTCGCGCTCGGTTACGAGCCGACCCTCGTGGCGGCACTGACCGGATTCCTCGGCGTCGCCGCGTGGCTTCTTGCCTCGCGAAGCGCCGGGCCCGGCGTGCTGGTGGCCCTGATCGGCGCGATCGCCGCAACAAGCGCCGGCTTTGCGCTCGCCGTCACCCGCGCCCAAATGAACGAGGTCACGACGCTCGCACGCGAAACGCGCCCGCTCGCGATCACCGGTCGAATCGTTTGGCTTGAACCCGCCGACCGCGGACGTACGCGCGTTAAGCTGCAGGTCCATCGCACAATTCCCGTGCTCGATGCGATGCCGGAGCGCGTTCGTCTCTCGATCGGCAAGAGCGACGTTCAGCTCCAGCCCGGCGACTGGATCGAAGTTCGCGCGACGCTGCGGCCGCTTCCTGCGCCTGTCGCGCCGGGCTCGTACGACTTCGGCCGCAAGCTTTGGTTCGACGGCATCGGCGCCGTCGGCTTCTCGTTCTCGCCCGTGAAGAAAGTGCCCGCCCCGCGCGAGGCAACGCCAAGCGAAACCTTCGCCGAGGAAGTTCAAAAGCTGCGCCGTGCCGTCAGCGCGCGCATCCTCGCGGCGATGTCGGAGCGCACCGGGCCGATTGCGGCGGCGTTTCTGACGGGCGAGCGCGGCCTGATCAGCGACGAAGACAACGAAGCGATGCGCGACTCCAGTCTGGCGCATTTGCTTTCGATCTCCGGGCTCCACATGGCGTTGGCGGGGTTCGGTTTCTTCATGGCGCTGCGCCTGATCTTTGCCGCCGTTCCGGCCGTCGTGTTGAACGCGCCGGTGAAGAAATGGGCGGCAGCCGCCGCAATCGTCGCTTCGTTCGCTTATCTGCTGTTGAGCGGCGCCTCGGTGCCAACGCAACGCGCGTTCGTCATGATCGTGGTCGCGCTCGTCGCCATCCTATTCGACCGTTCCGCGCTGACCATGCGCAGCGTCGCCATCGCCGCGATCGTGATCCTGGTGCTAAGCCCGGAGTCCTGGATCGACCCGAGCTTCCAGATGTCGTTCGCGGCAGTGGTCGCGCTGATCGCGGCCTACGAGTGGTGGAACGCGCGCCGCATCCCCGACGTGGAGCCGCCAGGGCCCGTGCGCCGGCTTTGGCTCATGCTCGCGGCCGCCGCCGCGACGAGCTTGATCGCAGGTCTCGCGACCGCGCCCTTTGCCGCCTACCATTTCAACCGCTTCGCCGACTACGGCGTCGCCGCGAACGTGATGGCGATGCCGGTCGTGAGCTTCATCATCATGCCGGCCGGCGTTCTCGCGCTGATCTTGATGCCGTTCGGACTCGAGGATGCGCCGCTCGCGGTGATGGAGGCGGGGCTCGAGGTCATGCTGTCGATCGCACATTGGGTCGCCTCGTGGCCGGGCGCGGCGCAGGCGGTGGCGGCATGGCCGCTGGTCGGCCTCGTGCTGATCGTCGCGGGAGGCCTATGGCTCGCGATCTGGCTGTCGCCATGGCGATGGCTCGGCTTCGTTCCGGTCGTCGCGGGTCTCGCGCTTCTGCCGTTCGCCGCTGCACCGGATATCCTGATCGCAAGTGACGGCGACAACGTCGCGGTGCGCGACGCCAATGGTACGCTGCATCTCCTCTCATCGAGGCGCGGCAGGTTCGACGCGGAGATTTGGTTGCGCCGCGACGGCGATCAACGCGAAGTGAAGGAAGCTGCAGGCACAGCCTTCGCCTGCGACGCCGCGGGCTGCCTGGCCCCGATCCGCGG
>CAZLRW010000055.1:0-23454 GCA_964561925.1 uncultured Flavobacteriaceae bacterium | reverse complement strand
CGTTCGGCGTGATGTGCATCGCAAACGCGCCGTCGGGCTTCGGATGCCGGTCGATAAGCCCGTCTTCGATCATCTTGAGTGCGCCGAAATAACCTTCCTCGCCCGGCTGGAACATGAACTTCACCGTTCCCGAAAGCCGCCCGCGATGCGCATGCAAGAGCTTGACCGCACCCGCAAGCATCGCCGTGTGCGAGTCGTGCCCGCACGCATGCATCTTGCCCGGTTCCTTCGATTTGAACGGAAGGTCCGTGTCCTCCGGCATCGGCAGCGCATCCATGTCGCCGCGCAGAAGAACGGTGCGCCCCTGCGTCGGCCCTTGCAGGGTGACGATCAATCCGGACGACGACGGCCCATGCTCGATCTTCACGTCGAGCCCGTCCAACGCCTCGCGCACCGCGGCAACAGTCTTGGGCAGATGCAATCCAAGCTCCGGATGCTCGTGAATCTTCCGCCTGAGCGTCACCGTCTCCGGCAAAAGCGCCTTCGCACCCTTAAGCCAAACCTCGCCGTTTGCCATCGTCCACCTTCCACCAAGCACAGTCATACTTCGAACCTACCGCCCCCACTGTGGGGCGGTCGATCGTTCGAGCCCTTCAGGGCGAGAAGGATCGGGTGGGGGGCGCTGAGTCGCCGCAAGGCCCCCCACCCGAACCTTCTCAGCCCTCCGGGCTTCGAATGTTCGACCGCCCCACAGAGGGGGCGGTAGATTCAATTTCACGCGTCCTTTCCTATCTCAACCCCGTCATCCCGCCGTCGACGGCGAGCGTTTGTCCCGTGATGTAAGCCGCCTCGTCGGAGAGAAGAAAGAGCGTAGCGTAAGCCGTCTCCCATCCCGTCCCCTGCCGGCCGAGCGGCACCGGCGTCTTCGCGCGCCCCGGCCGCCCCTCCGTCGCCGCGCGTCCGATGGAGGTGTCCATCAACCCCGGCGCCACGATGTTCACGCGAATGCCGCGCCGCTCGCCCTCGATCCCTGCGTGCCGCATCAAACCGGTAAGGCCCGCTTTCGACGCGTCGTAGGCGGGCAGGCGTGACCCCGGCTTCATCGACGCGATCGAAGAGATGAGAACGATCGACCCGCCGTCCGCCATCGCCGGCATCGCCGCCTTCAGCGTCAGCATCGCCCCGCGCAGATTGACCGCGAACACGCGATCCCAATCTTCGACCGTGGTCCCGGAGAGCCAAGGTTCGCCGACCCCGATGCCGACGTTGAACACCAACCCGTCCAGGCCGCCGAGCTTGGCGCTCGCGTGCTCGACCATCGCTGAAACGTCCTCCGGCGACGCCACATTCGCAGCCATCGCGAACGCCGTGCTTCCGGCACGCGACGCCGTCTCCTGCGCCGCCTCCAAATTGCGATCCGCGACGGCGACCTTGGCGTCTTCGCGCGAGAACAGCAGACACATCGCCCGCCCGTTCCCGATCGGCGGATCGCTGAGCCCGCGCGTGTCCTGTCCGCCGCCGACGACCAAGATCCGCCGCCCTGTCAGCCGCCCTCGTCCAGGCGCCTCGCCCCGCGACTCGGCGGCGAGCGGTCGTTCAACGCCTTCGCTCACGAACGATTCTCGCTGGACGGGAACTTCACCCCTGCCGTGCCCGGCGGCTCGATGTCGATGTCGAACGTCTCGAGGAACCGGCTCACCATCATGTAGAACCCGATCGTGATGGTGAGTTCCTCCATCTCCTGCAGCGACAGCCGCTCGGCCAACGGCTTGAACGTCGCATCGCCGGCACGCACGTGTCTCACGACATCGTCGGTGTAGCGCATGACCAGCCGCTGCATCTCGGAGAGCGCCGGATCGTCCGGCCCCGTATGCATCGCTTTGATCAGCGCTTCGCTCATGCCGACGTCGCGCCCGATGCGTTCGTGCTGATGCACCTCGTACTTGGCCTTCGACAGCACGCCGACGCGGATGATCGCGATCTCGCGCAAGATCGGGTCGAGCTTCGACTTGAAGAGGATGTAGTTGCCGAGCTTCAGGAACGCGGGCATCAACCCCTCACCCCCCGCCAGCATGCGGAAGATGTTGAGCGGCGCCATCTTGCCCAACGCCTCTTGGATCTCGGGCGAAAGCGTCTTCGGGTCGGGGTAGGGCACGCGGGCCATGGGGCGCATCTTCTCGTTGTCGGTTGTGCCCGCACTCTGTCTCATCGCCGGACGAGCGGGAAGGGGGCATTGCCTCTACGGCCCCGGGCGCTAGATTGGGTCAAAATAGAACGACCATGGGAGGACGAGCCGAATGTACGACTTCAACGGGCTGAACACGCTGGCCGACATTTCGCGCCAACAGGCAAAGAAGCGCGGCAACTCGACCGCGTTCTGGTTCGAAGGGCGCGAGACCACGTTCGCCGCCTTCGACAAGCACACGAGCCAGGTCGCGAACGGCCTGATCGCGCTGGGGGCAAAGCCCCACGCCCGTATCGGCTACATGGGCATGAACTCAGACCGCTATTTCGAGGTCCTGCTCGGTTCCTGCAAAGCGAACGCGGTCCTCGTCGGCATCAATTGGCGCCTCGCCGGCCCCGAGGTCGTCTACGTGCTGAACGACGCCGGCTGCGAGACGATGTTCGTCGGCGCCGAGTTCGTGCCCCTGATCGAGGCGATCAAGGCGAGCTGCCCGAAGCTGAAGCACATCATCGCCGTCGACGGCGGCCACAAGAGCTGGCCTGCCTACGCCGAATGGCGCGACAAGCAGAGCGACAAGGACCCGCACCTCCCCATCAAGGCGGACGACGACGCGATCCAGCTCTACACGTCCGGCACCACGGGCCATCCGAAGGGCGTGCAGCTCACGAACGGCAACTACATCGCCTTTTTCCGTTCGAGCACCGACGCGAACTGGGCCGACTTCGAGGCCGACGATCCGAACCTGATCGCGATGCCGAACTTTCACGTCGCCGGCGCGAACATGGGGCTGACCTCGCTCGCTCAAGGTTGCCGCGGCGTCGTCATCAAGACAGTCACCCCCGACGCCGTCTTCGACATGATCGAAAAATTTCGGATCAAGAACATCTTCTTGGTGCCCGCCGTCATCCTGATGGTGGTCCAGCACCCGCGCATCAAGACGACGGACATCACCTGCGTGAAGCGTATGTTCTACGGCGCCTCGCCGATCACGGAGGAATTGCTCAAGACCGCGCAGGCGATCTTCAAGGATTGCAGCTTCTTCCAGCTCTACGGTTTGACCGAAACGGTGGGCGCGGGCACCGCGCTTCAGCCGCAGGATCACCGCGGCGCGCTCTTGCGTTCATGCGGCAAGCCTTATCCCGGCCTCGACATCAAAGTCGTCGATGAGCACGGCAAGGACGTGGCGCAAGGCGCGGTCGGCGAGATCGTGATCAAGGGCGGCACGATCATGAAGGGTTATTGGAACAAGCCCGAGGCGACGGAAAAGACGATCAAGAACGGCTGGTTCTACACCGGCGACGCCGGCTACTTCGACAAGGAAGGCTTCCTGTTCATCCACGACCGCGTGAAGGACATGATCGTCTCGGGCGGCGAGAACATCTATCCGGCCGAAGTCGAAAACGCGATCTTCGGCCACGCCGCGGTCGCCGACGTCGCCGTCATCGGCGTTCCCGACGACAAATGGGGCGAAGCGGTGAAGGCGATCGTGGTCTTGAAACCCGGCCAAGCGGCAACACCCGAAGACATCATCTCGTTCACGCGCTCGCGCATCGCCGGCTACAAACTTCCGAAGTCGGTCGACTTCATCGAAGCGCTCCCCCGCAACCCCAGCGGCAAAATCCTCCGCCGCGAACTACGCGAACCGTACTGGGCGGGCAAAGAGAGAAGAGTGAATTAGCCTGGGAGCGCCGGCTTCCAGCCGGCTCTTTCTGATTCTCAACCGCTCACAGGGCCGGCAAAGATGCCGGCGCTCCAGGCATGAAACTCTTCAACGAATCCGATCCCGCCCCGAACCCGCGCCGGGTGCGCATCTTCCTGAAGGAAAAGGGCGTCGACATCGAACTGGTGCCGACGCCGCTGATGAAGCGCGCGCACAAATCGGCGGAGCATCTGGCGCGCAACCCTCTAGGCCAGGTTCCCGTTCTCGAACTCGACGACGGCAGCCATCTCTCTGAGAGCGTCGCCATCTGCCGGTATCTGGAAGAACTTCATCCCGAACCCAACCTGTTCGGCCGCGACGCGAAGGAACGCGCGACGATCGATATGTGGATCCGCCGCGCCGAATTCCGGCTGATGATGCCGGTCGGCCAAATCTGGGTGCACACCCACCCCTTCACGGCCGCCGTCGCAACACAAACCTTCGGCCAACAGTTCAAGGACTTCGGTGAGGCGAACCGCAAGATCTTCGCAAGCGGCTGCAAACTCGTCGACCGCGAGATCGCCGCCCGACCTTTCATCGCCGGCGACCGCTACACGATGGCCGACATCGTCGCCCAGACCACGTTCGACTTCGCCCGCTTCATCGGCGTCGACATCCCCGACGATTGCGCGGCGTTGCGCGACTGGTACGCCCGTGTGAGCGCCCGCGCCTCCGCAACCTTCGAAGTCCCCGAAGCCGTTCTCGCCCAAGCCCGCGCCGCCGGCGGACGCGCGTAGACTAGCGCCGCTTCTCGATCGTCATCTGGATGCAACCTTCGTCGGTCATGCCGTCGCGGTGCGCGCGGGCGACGATGTCGTCGAACGCGCGCTTCAGTTCCGCATCGCCGCCGACCTTCGCCAAATACTCGGCGCCGAGTTTCATCGTCTCCTCGATGCTTTGCGGCGCCGCGATCCGCCGGCACACATAGTCATAGGTCACGTCCCGACGCGCGATCATGGGCGCGATCAGTTCCGCCGGCGACAGCGTGTCCATGTGCACCATCCCTGTGCGCCGGTCGATCGCCTTCAGCCAGCGGTCGAAATCATGCGCCGTGCGCTGATCGGCGAGCGTGTCGTCGTACCAGACATCCATGATCTCGACCCCGTTGCGCGAAACCCGCATCGCTTCGTTCAGGGCGGCCGCCCAATCCGCGATGTGATGCGGCGTGAACGAGAACGCGACGACATCGAATTCGCCGTCCTGAAAGGGGAGCGTCTCCGCCGACCCTTGTACGGCCTCGAACCCGTCGCCTTTGAGCTTCGCGACGCTGTCGGCCGACGGGTCCAGCCCGCACAACCGCCCCGCCTCGCCCTGAACCGTTTTCAGAAACGCGCCGTCGCCGCTCCCGACTTCCAGGATCGCCCGCGGCCGCCCGCCGAGCACGCCCGCGCGAAACTCGTCGCGGTAGATGTCGAAAATGTCGGGCATAGGAGCCTCCAGTTCGCGGAGAGCTTAGCGCAGAACGAGAAAATGCGGCAGCCGCCGTACCGCGGACTGCCGCACCCTCGCGTGCCCCAAGGCTGCCCGTTCGAGTCTTCTTACTTGGGTCCCGCTGTCCAGTCGCGCAATGAGCGCTTGATTTCTTCGAGTTCGGCGGCAATTTCAGGGTTCGTCCGCGCGAGCGTCGTCATCTTCTGAACGCTGTGCAAGACACTCGTGTGATCGCGGTCGAAATGCCGTCCGATGTCGGGGAAGGATTTTCCCGTCAAGAGCCGCGTCGCATACATCGCAACCTGCCGCGGCCGCACGATCTCGCTCCGCCGGCTGCGCGATTCCAGGTCGCCGGGCCTAAGGCCATACCGCCGTGAAACGCACCGCTTCACCTCTTCGACGGTGATGCGCCTGTCATAGGCGCGCAGCATCTCGCTGAGCCAGATTTGCGCGCTCTCGAACGTCACCGGCTCGCCCGACGCGGCGCTGCAATGCGCAAGCCGATCGAGCGCCTGCTCCAACACGCGCGCGTCCTTAGGAATCCGCGCCGCAATCATGCGCAGCACGTCGTCGCCGACGGCAAAACCCGCCCGCTCATGGCCCATCCGCACCGCGCGCTTTTGCAGAAACGCAAAACGCAACTCGAAGCTCGACACTTCGCTCTCTTGCGGCGCCGCGACGACCGCATGATGCGGCGTGGGCGGACACACGAAGTCGACGGCGCGCTCGAGCCCCGACTGCCGCGCCAGCAGGTCGGCGATTCTCTGCCCGTACCGCTCGGCGACGGCGTCACGCGCGTCTTCGTTGGCGCAGGCGATCACGATACGCGCCTCGTCGGCCGAGATCAGCGAAAGCGGCGCGATCCAGAGCGCATAGGGCCGTTCGCCCAGGTCGGCCGCCAGAATGGCGCGCACGCGCCGCCAGATGTCGGCGAAGTCGTTCTTTTGTTTGGGGGAGGATGTCGGCATCGGAGAAGTCCCTCTTTGTTTGAATGCGCGGGTCTAACGCCCGCTGAGAAGGCACGGCACGGATGGCGCATGCAGCCTTACGTGTGGCCGCGAATACGGGTTGTGCTGTCGATGAGTGCTTGGATTGCGAAGCGCGCCGGACGCCGGGGCGTCAACTCGTCCGGCGTTCCGTCGTGGTCTTGATCAAGGCGGTACGGGCGCGTGTCCTGTTCTCGAACATCGTTCTTTTATCCGTATGTTGATCCGGGAAAAGCGGCCCGGGCGTCTTGCTGGGGGTGCGCGTCACGCGAAAATTGATGCGTGCGGCGGCGTCTCTCTCATCGATACCTTAGGACGGTGGACGGCACTGTCAATTGAAAGATTCGCGCTCGCGCAACCGCTCAAAAGTCGATTGATCCGAACACGGAGGAATTATGCGCGAGAATCTCTTGGTTTATCAATAGGCGCACAGCATGCGCGTCGTAGATTTCGAAAATCAAGCGTCTCAAGATTTTTTTTCCCGCGCTTTGTCGGCACGCGAAGTTTGCGCGATGTTCTGCAACGCATTGTCGCGCCCGTTGCATTGTTACAGCACACGAGTGCGCACGTGTTGCATCTTCGCAATCGCTCGCACGTCGCGCCCGACCTTAGCATCGCTCGCAACGCGACGCACGCTTCCTTTCGAACGTTTTGACTTGACTCCGCGTTGCACGAAGCGGCGTGCGCCTTGCACGCGAGCACGCACGCGTGATTTTCTATCGCCATGACGCAAGAGAACCGCGAGCTACGCCTTCGTCCCGCCCGCATCGACGAACTGGGGGCGCTCACGGAACTTTGTCTGCGCTCGAAAGCGGTGTGGGGCTACGACGAAGCGTTCATGCGCGCGTGCCGCGCCGAACTCGCACTCGCGCCGCGCGATTTGCAAACGTCGCGGATTCAAATTGCCGAGCTGGACGGCAAACTCGTCGGCGTCGCGCAAGTCGCGGTCGCAGGGAACGAGGCCTCGCTCGAGAAAATCTTCGTCGAACCGGACGTCTTGCGCGCGGGCGCGGGCCGCCGCCTGTTCGCATGGGCAGCCGAAGCCGCGCGAGAGCAGGGCGCAAGCACGCTCGTGATCGAGGCCGACCCGGACGCCGCGCCGTTCTACCGCCGAATGGGCGCGCGCGACGACGGTTTTGTGCCGTCGGGCTCGATCCCCGGCCGCCTGTTGCCGCGCCTCAAACTCGACCTCTAAGGTGCGGGCCATGAACCTGGCTCCACGCAAGGGCATGACCGCCCACGAAATCGCCGAGACGGTCGAGGCCGTCCTCCGCGAAGCGACGCTCGAAGAAAAAGTCGCGATGATGTCGGGTCGCGGCTTCTTCAAGCAGTTCTCGGAGAGCGGCAACCGCTGGGGCGGCCACCCGTACCGGGCTGGCGGCGGCTGCGAGCGGCTCGGCGTGCCTGCACTCTATTTCACCGACGGCCCGCGCGGCGTTGCCCGCGGCAACTCGACTTGTTTTCCCTGCTCGATGGCGCGCGGTGCCGCATTCGACGTCGACCTCGAACGCCGCATCGGCGAAATCATGGGCATCGAAGCGCGCGCGCAAGACTGCACGCTCTCGGGCGCCGTCTGCATGAACCTGCTCCGCCACCCGGCCTGGGGTCGCGCGCAAGAAACTTACGGCGAAGACCCGCATCATCTGGGCGAAATGGGCGCGGCACTTGCTCAGGGCATCCAAACGCATAACGTCGTGGCGACCGTGAAACACTTCGCGCTCAACTCGATGGAGAACGCGCGCTTCAAGGTCGACGTGATCGCTGACGAGCGCACATTGCACGAAGTTTATCTCCCGCACTTCAAGCGCGCCCTCGACGCCGGCTGCGCAACGGTCATGAGCGCCTACAACAAACTGAACGGCGAATACTGCGGCGAGAACCGCACGCTTCTGACGGACATCCTGCGCGGCGAGTGGGCCTTCGACGGCTTCGTCCACTCCGACTGGGTTTTCGGCGTGCACAAACAATACGCAGCCGCGGCCGGTCTCGACGTCGAAAACCCGGAACCGCTCATCTTCGGCGACAAGCTGATCGAAGCCGTGAAGGCGGGCGCCGTCGAACCGCAAGCGATCGACCAAGCCTGCCGCCGCATCCTCTCGGTCATCTACCGCTTCGCCGCCGCCGAAGATCCGTTGCCCGCGTACACGCCCGATCTCGTCGCCTGTGAGGCGCACCGCGCCGTCGCCCTCGAAGCCGCAGAAAAATCCGCCGTCCTGCTCACGAACGACGGCGCGCTCCCCCTTAATAAGGAGAAGGTGAGAAAGCTTGCCGTCCTGGGCCGCCTCGCCGCGCTGGAGAACACCGGCGACTTCGGCTCCTCGCGCGTCCGGCCACCCTATGTTGTGACCGCACTCGAAGGCTTGCGTCGCGCACTCGGAGAACAGGCAATCGTCACGGGTGACGAACGCGACCTCGCCGCCGCCCGCGCCGCCGCGAAAGACGCCGATGCCGTCGTGGTTGTCGTCGGCTACACGGCACGCGAGGAAGGCGAGTTCGTCCCCGGCGACATCTCGCTCGGCCACGACGCGCCCCAAGCGAAAGACAACGGCCCGCCGCAACCGATCGGCGGCGACCGCGACAGCCTCGAACTCCCGCCCGCGCAAGTCGATTTGATCGAAGCCGCCGCCGAAAGCGGAAAGCCCGTCATCGTGGTCGTGGTCGCCGGCTCCGCCGTCATCATCGAGAGCTGGCTCACCAAAGCGAACGCGATCCTGCAAACGTTCTACAGCGGCATGGAAGGCGGTACCGCACTGGCCAAATTGCTGTTCGGTGAAGTTTCACCCTCCGGCAAACTCCCGTTCACCGTCGCGAAGTCCGCCGCCGACTATCCATTCTTCGACAAGAACGCCGACCGCATCGACTACGGCTACTACCACGGCTATACGCTGTTCGAACGCGAGGGCAGGGCGCCGCGCTTCCCGTTCGGCCACGGCCTCAGCTACGCGCGCTTCACCTACCGCGCCCTCAAACTTCGCCGCGCCGGCGACAATGTCGAAGTCACCGTCTCCGTCCGCAACGACGGCAAAGTCGCCGCCGACGAGGTCGTCCACATCTACGCCGGCTTCCCGGGCAAAGCCGCCGACCGTCCGAAGAAACTCCTGAAGTCCTTCGTGCGCGTCACACTGGCGCCGGGCGAAACCAAAACCATCCGCCGCGAAATCCCATTGAAGGACCTAACCTGGCGCGACCCAGCGACACACACCTGGAAACTCGAATCCGGCCGCCACACGTTCCACGTCGACGGCTCGTCGCAAGCCACGCTCAGCGCGATGATTGATCTATAATGGCGTTCGTCCGAACATCGAAGGAAGACGGCACGCTCATCGTCACCTTCGCGCGCCCGCCCGCCAACGCGTTCAATCTCGCGCTGATCGAAGAACTCTGCGCTTGTTTCGAAGATGCGGCCGCCGCGCCGCCACCGGGCGGGCTCGTGGTCGCCGGTGACGGCACAGTTTTCTCCGGCGGCGTCGATTTCAAGGAAGCGCCGCGCTACACGGCGGATGAAAAGCGCCGCATGGTGCAGGGGATCAATCGAATGATCACCGCGCTCTACGGTGTTGCGTCGCCGACCGTCGCCGCCGTGAACGGCCACGCGGTCGGCGGCGGGCTCGTGGTCGTGCTGGCTTGCGACGTGCGCCTCGCTGCGCCTTCAAACGCCAAACTCGCGCTCAGCGAAGTCGCGGCGGGCATTCCCTATCCCGCCTGTCCGATGGAAATCGTCAAGGCCGAACTCGCCCCTGCCGTGCGCCGCCGTCTCGTCCTATCGGGCGAGGCGGTCTCGCCCACAGAAGCGCAAGGCCTCGGAATCGTCGATGAACTTGTTTCAGCCGATCGTATTGTCGCGCGAGCCGTTGAGCTTGCGAAAAAGCGCTCAGCTTTGGCGGCCTACGCCCGCGTTAAGGAACAGCTGAAGAGCGACACGCTGCAACGCATGAAGTCGATCGTCGCCGGCGCCGGCGACCCGATGCTCGACCACTGGGTGTGATCAAACCCGCGCGCCGAACCCTTCCACCATCGGATAGAGCGACGCGACGAGCAGCACCGCCATCGTCACGTTGAACGCGCGCAACGCCCACGGCCGGTCGAGGAAGCGGCGCAGCACCACGCCGAACCCGGCCCACGACGCGATGCAGGGCAGGTTGATCGCCGCGAACACGACGGTCACGACCACGACGCCCGCGACGAACGCTTCGGGCGTCACGAACGCGGCCGTGGCGCCGAGCGCCATCGCCCAAGCCTTCGGATTGATCCACTGGAACGCGACCGCCTCGAGAAAGCTCATCGGCCGCGCCGCGCCGCCGCTCTCGCCGAGCCCGCTTGCGGTCGCGATCCGCCACGCGAGCCAAAGCATGTAGACGATCGCCACGACCCGCAGCCCGTCGTAGAGCGCAGGATAGGCGGTGAAAAGACTGCCGAGACCCATGCCGACGGCAAACACCATCGCCGCAAAGCCGAAGCAAACGCCCATGAGATGCGGCACCGTCCGCCGGAATCCGAAGTTCGCGCCCGAGGCCAGAAGCATCATGTTGTTCGGCCCCGGCGTGATCGACGACACGAAGCAAAATGCGGCCAGCGCCAGCAGCATCGTCTCGCTCATAGCATCAGCATCCCGTGCATGACGGGCACGCACGCGCCCGCAACGAAAATGCGCCCGTTCTCGACGAACGCCTCGATCACGCTCGGCCGCCCCATCTCGACGCCCTGTTCGATCGTGACGTGGAACGCGGACTCCGCGCCTTGAAGCCGCGCAAGCAATCCGGCGAGCGCGGCAGACGCGCTTCCGGTTGCCGGGTCCTCCGGCGTGTTGCTGAGCGGCGCGAACATCCGCGCTCGCACGCGGCCTTCGCCGGTGTGCACATAGAGAAAGAGTGAGAAGCGATCGTCCTTTTTGTGATGCCGCCGCTCGGCCTCGCGAAACGCCGCCGTGTCGGGCGTCGCGCGCCCGAGCGCCTCGAGCGACCGCAGCTCCGCGATCGTGAACGGCAACCCGACGGAGGTGACCACGGGCCGATGCTGCTCGACGGCCACGTCCTTCGCATCGACGGATGCACATGCCGCCACCGTCGCCGGCGCAATCTCCTCACCGACCTCGACCGCGCGCGGCGCGCGGATGCGCGCGCCGGCAACCTCTCCACCGCGCCGCACGAGCGACACGTCGACGATCCCGGCGTCTTCCTCGAACCGCATCACGTCGCTCGTCGCGCGTCCGAAGACCGAGGCAAGCCGCCCGAGCACGAACGCCGTCCCGACGTTAGGGTGACCGGCAAAGGGTATCTCGTTCGTCGGCGTGAAGATGCGCACGCGCGCCGTGTTCGCCGAATCGGCGGGCGGCAGGACGAATGTCGACTCCGAATAGTTGAACTCGCGCGCCACAGCCTGCATCTCGGCGGTCGATAGCCCGCGCGCATCCGTGACCACGGCCAGCGGATTGCCGCCGAACCGCCGCTCCGCGAACACGTCGACCGTCTCGAACGCCACGCGCCTCATCGCCAAAAACTCCGCTTTTCCCTATGCGATTGCTTCCATATTGTTATATGACAATACTGAGTCAATCATGATATTGTCTCATAGGACAATTCGGAGACCGCCGATGTGGCAGCCGTCACTGCGCGAAGGATCAAAGCCGCTTCACGATCAGCTGATGGAGGCGCTTGCCCGCGACGTCGCCTCCGGCGCGCTTGAGCCCGGCGCCCAACTGCCGCCGCAACGCGACCTCGCCTATCGCCTGAAGATCGGCGTCGGCACGGTCACGAAATTCTATGCGGAGGCCCGCCGCCGCGGCCTGCTCACGGCGACGGTCGGCCGCGGCAGCTTCGTCACCGGTCCCGCGACGAGTACGAACGACGCCGGTGGCGCGATCGATCTGGGTCGCAACATCATGCCGTTCGCACCGGTGATCGCGCATCTGGGCGACGCGCTCATGGCCGTCCGCCGCCGCGCCGATCTCGCCGACCATCTGACGTACCCGCCGCCCGCCGGCATGACCGCGCATCGCCAAGCGGGCGCAAAGTGGCTCGCCGCATCGTCCGACTTCGCGCAAGCCGACTGGCGCCGGATGATCGTGTGCGAGGGTGGGCAACACGCGATGGCGCTGATCTTCGCCACGTTCTGCAAACCGGGCGATGCCGTGCTCACCGAATGCGCGACGTTCTTCGGCATGAAGGCGCTCGCCGAGCATTTGGGCCTGCGCCTGCAAGGCCTGAAGATGGACGACCAAGGCCTCGTGCCCGACGCCCTCGATCGCGCCGCGGCCTCCGGCGCACGCTTCCTCTACACGATCCCGACGCTGCAGAACCCGACCGGCCGCGTGATGAGCCTGAAGCGCCGCAGTGAAATCGTCGCGATCGCGCGCAAGCGCGACCTCACGATCGTTGAAGACGATGTCTACGGCCCCTTCGCCCGCGGCGAGGCGCCGACGATCGCCTCGCTCGCCCCAGAACGCACGTTCTATGTCTCGACGCTCTCGAAGATGCTCGCCCCCGGCTTCCGCTGCGGCTATTTGCTCGCGCCGGACGAAGAGCGCTTCGATCGCGTGATCGCAACCGTCCGCGCGCTCTCCTACGCGCCCGCAAGCTTCGGCGCGCTCATCGCCACGCAGTTGATCGAAGACGGCGCCGCCCAATCGATCGCAACCACGGTGAAACGCGAAGTCACGGCGCGCACCGAACTCGCGCTCCGCCTGCTCGGCAAGACGATCGAGAAGCCGCGCGTGAAGTCGGCGCCGCACATCTGGCTGCCCATGACCGAGCTCAAAGCCGAACGCGTGGCGAGCGCCGCGTTGCGGGCGGGCGTCGCCGTCACGCCGCCCGCAGCCCCGATCGTCGACGCGAAGCAGATTTCAGGTCTGCGCCTCTGCCTCGGCGCGCCCGCCGACATCGCCTCGCTCGAACGCGGCCTCAAAGCCGTCGCCGACGCGCTGTCGGAATCGGACGCAATCCGCGCCGTCGTCTGACCCTCAAACGCCGCCCATCGCAAACCACCGCGGCAGCAAGCCCGCCTCGCGCGCCTGCCGCTCCAGGCTCTCGCGAAAATCGGGATGCGCAAGCCCGATCAACGCCTTCGCACGTTCGGACACCGATTTGCCCTTCAAATTGACGATGCCGTACTCCGTCACGACATACATCATGTCGGAGCGCGGCGTGGTCACGATGTTGCCCGGCGTGAGGTCAAGCACGATCCGGCTCTTGCGCTGTCCTTTGCGCTCATAGGTCGAGGCGAGCAGCATGAACGACTTGCCGCCCTTCGAGGCATAGGCGCCGCGCACGAACTGCAGCTGCCCGCCCGTGCCCGTCAGGTGCCGATGCCCGTCCGACTCCGACGCCGCCTGACCTTGCAGGTCGATTTGCGTCGTATTGTTGATCGACATGAGATTGTCGTTCTGCATGATGATGTGCGGCAGGTTCGTGTAGTCGACCGGGCAGCACTTCATGTCCGGATTGTCGTTGACCGCATCGTAGAGATACTGCGACCCCAGCGCGAACGTGAACACGACCTTGCCCTTGTCGATCTGTTTGCGTGCGCCCGTGACGCAGCCTGCTTTCATGAGATCGATGATCCCGTCCGTCAGCATTTCGGTATGCACGCCCAGATCCTTGATCCCGCTTTTCGCCAGCAGCGAGCACACCGCGTTCGGCATGGAGCCGATGCCGATCTGAACGCACGCGCCGTCGTCGATCTCTCCCGCGATCAGCTCCGCGACCTTCCGGTCGATGTCCGTCATCGGCGCGTTCCGCAATTCCGTCAGAGGCGCCTTCGTGCCGTCGACGATGTAGTCGATCTCGCTCACATGAATCGCGTTGTCGACGCCGTGCACCCGCGGCACCGAGGGCGACGTCTCGACCACGACCGTTTTTGCCCGCTCGACGGCAGCCCCGATCCACACATTGCTGGGCCCGAGATTGAAATACCCGTCTTTGTCCATCGGCGCCGTGCGCAACATCAGAATGTCCGGCGGCTCGATGAAACGTCGGTAGTAGTCCGGCACTTCGCCCAGATTGAGCGGGATATAGATGCAGCGCCCCGCATCGTGCTTCATCCGGTCGTAGGGGCTGAAGTGCCAGTTGAACGCCTGGAAGTGCTTCGACTCCGGATCGGTCTCGAACATGAAGACCGGCCGGATCGAAAGGCACGAGCGAACCTTGACGTCGGAAAGCTCCTCCCGCCGCGCGGCTATCGCCTGGTCGAGGACCTCGGGCTGCGTGTTCGCGCCGCCGAAGTCGAGCCACATGCCCGACTTGACCAACGCCGCAACCTCGGCGGCGGTCGCGTGTTTGGCGGGCGCATGCGGCGTGCGTCTTGTCATGGGCGTTTCCTCAAAGCCTGTTTTGGTTTGGACGGAGTATTCGCACACAGATGGGCGATGGCAAAGCCGTCCGCCTCATGCAATATCCGCGCGTACGCCATTGCACGTTGGAAGGAAGACCCCATGACCGCGACGGCCAAGACCCTGCCGCCGTTCAAGCCACTGCCGATGCTGCCGCCGAAGATCTACTCGCAGCGCCGCGGCGACGGCTCCTTCATCATCCGCTCGCTCTACGACCTGGGGCCGATGCACCGCTCGATCGCCCACCTGCTGGAGGAGCGCGCTCAACAACACCCCACCCGCAACCTGCTCGCCCAGCGAACGCCCCAAGGCCCATGGCGCTTCATCACCTACGGCGAGATGAATCAGCGGGCGAACGCGATCGCTCAGGCGCTGCTCGACCGCAAGCTCGGGCCCGCAACGCCGCTCCTCATCCTCTCCGGCAACTCGATCGAGCACGCGACGATGATGCTGGGCGCGATGAAGGCGCGCGTGCCGGTCGCGCCCGTCTCCGTCGCCTATTCGCTGTTCAGCCAGGACCACGGCAAACTTCGCCACGTTGCGGCGCTGACGAAGCCGAAGATGATCTTCGTCGACAACGGCCCGCTCTACGAACGCGCGATCAAGGCCCTCGACCTCGCCGGTGTCGAGATCGTGACCGTCGTCTCGGCGCCCGACTTGCCCTCGACCTCCTACGAGAGCTTGCTGCAAACGAACGCCGGTCCTGCCGTGCGCGCCTCGATGGACAAGATCGACCACGGCACCGTCGCGAAGTACCTGTTCACCTCCGGTTCGACCGGCATGCCGAAGGGCGTCATCCAAACGCACGGCATGATGTGCGCCGTCATCGCGGGGCAGGAGTCGCTCCGCGCGGAGCCCCCGGACCCGAACGAAATTCCCGAAAGCCTCGAGTGGATGCCGTGGAACCACATCTCGGCCGGCAACATCGGCTTCAACGGCAATCTGAACGGCGGCGGCACTGTCTACCTCGACAACGGCAAGCCGATCCCTGGCATGTTCGACGAAACGATCCGCAACCTGCGTGAGATTTCCCCGCTCGTCTTTGGCTCGGCGCCGATCGCCTTCACGATGCTCGCCGACGCGATGGAGCGCGACGACAAACTGCGCGACAAATTCTTCGCCAAACTGAAGTACATGGGTTACGGCGGCGCGACCCTGTCGGACGACCTCTACGACCGCATGCAGGCGCTCGCGATCAAATCGACCGGCCATCGCCTCGCGCTCACCACGATGTACGGCGCGACGGAAACGCAAGGCATCACCGTCGTCCATTGGCTGACGGAGCGGGTCGGCTTGATCGGCCTCCCGCTTCCCGGCATCACGTTGAAGCTGGTTCCGAACGGCCAAAAACTCGAAGTCCGCGTGAAAGGCCCGACGGTGACGCCCGGCTACCTGAACCGCCCCGATCTCACCGAAGCGGCGTTCGATGAAGAGGGCTTTTACAAACTCGGCGACGCCGCGAAATTCGTCGACCCCTACGAGCCCGCCAAAGGGCTGATCTTCGACGGCCGCGTCACGGAAGACTTCAAACTCTCCTCCGGCACATGGGTTTCGGTCGGCACGCTTCGCGCCGAAGTCATCGCCGCCGCATCGCCGTTGATCCAGGACTGCGTGATCGCAGGTCTCGACAAGGAGTACATCGGCGTTCTCGCCTGGCCGAACATGACCGCCGCGCGCGAAATCTGCACCGACGCGAACCTGAAAACGCCCGACGAAATCCTGCGCTCGAAGTCGGTCGAAGATTTCGTCCGCGGCGCGCTGCAGAAGCACAACAAAGCGGCCGGCGGCTCCTCCGGCAAAGTCGCGCGCCTGATGCTGATGACCGAACCGCCGTCGATCGACGGCCACGAAATCACCGACAAGGGCTACGTCAACCAGCGCGCCACCCTCGACCGCCGCGCGAAATTGGTCGAAGCGCTCTACGCAAAGGTGCCGGCTGACGACGTGATCGTCGTTTGAACGGCACCCGCGCTCAGCCATCGCGGGTGAGCGGCGACATCGTCCAGGTCAGGGCGACGAGTTCGCCGTCGGGATCGGGATCTTCCCACAGTACCTCGGCGATTTCGTCCAAAAGCGCGTTGATGCGTTTCAGAGACGCTTTGCTTGTGCGGTTGACTTGGCGGAAGAACCCAAGCGTACGCTGCGGGCCTTGCGTCGGGCCGCCCCGATCGAGCCCGCGGGAAAAGTCGCGCTCGGCTTCGCGGCACAGCGCGCCTACAATCTCGCGCATGACCGCGGCATTGCGCTTGTCGCCCAGCGCTTTTCTCGCGCGCATGCGCGGCGCGGCCGTCACGTAGAGCTTCTCGGACTTTCGATTGACGACGCGGGTTCCCCCCTCGACGACCAGCCCCACATCCACCAGCAACTGGACATGATGATAGATCGATGAAGCCTGGCGGCCGATTTCGCTCGCGAGCTCCTTGATCGATGTCGGTGGCCGGCCGGACAAGTGGTCGATGATGTCCATGCGGACCGGCGAGGTGAGACATTTCAACTGATCAGCGCGTTCGATCCAGTGCGTCTCGCGCGTCCTAACCGCGGCCATGCGTCCTCCATCACGCGCACGAATAACGGATTCGTGACGTGCCTAACTTAATAAAATATGACAGATATTTTGAATAAGTAAAACACAAGGATGCTCAAAATGAGGAAAACGGCGGGATATGGCGCGGCGGCGCTAACGGCGGCGGCAATCGTCTCGGGGGAAGTCGGTGCGTCGGGCGCGGTTCCGGTCGAAGGCTTCGATTCGGCCTATGCGTCGATCACGCGCGCGGAACTCGCGCGGCACATCGAAACGCTGGCCTCCGATGCGTTCGAAGGACGCGAGCCCGGGACGGAAGGCGAGCGCAAGACGATCGAATATCTGCGCGCGGCATTTGCCGCAGCGGGCGCGGCCCCCGGCGTCGGCGGCTCGTATTTTCAGGAGGTCCCGCTTCTCGAGATGCGGCGCGACCGCGATCCGATCTTGGAGCTCGTGCACGGTGGCAAGAGCGAGCGGCTGAAACTCAACCGGGATTTCGTCGCGTTCGCGGGCGGGGCAACCGCCGCGGTGAGCATCACAGCGGCCGATCTCGTCTTCGTCGGCTACGGCATCACCGCGCCCGAGCAAGGCTGGGACGATTACGCAGGCGTCGATGTCCGCGGCAAGGTCGTCGTCGCGCTCCGCGGTGAGCCCTCGCGCACGGACAACGCGCCCGGCTTTTTCAAGGGCGTCGAATTGACCCGCCACGGCATTCAACCGTCGAAATACGAAACGGCGGCCGCGCACGGCGCGCGCGGCGTCATTTTGATCCATACCGACAAGAGCGCAGGCTATCCGTGGTCGGTGTTGACGGGCGGTGGCGTCGGCAGCGCGCAGCAATTCATCGACGATGGAACGGCGAAGCCGAAGCTCGAGATCGTCGTCCATGTTCCCGAAGGCGTCGGCGACCGGTTGCTGAAGGCGTCAAGTCAGGGGCTCGACGAGGCGACGAGGCGGGCGAATACGCCGGGCTTTCGTGCATTCGCGCTTCCGCAGCGTGCGACAGCCGGATACGTGTCGCGCGTGCGAAAAATTAGGTCCAAGAACGTCGTGGCCATGATCCGGGGCAGCAGCGCGCCGGAAGAATGCGTCGTCTACACGGCGCATTGGGATCACATCGGGCGCAACGATCAGCTAAAGGGCGACCAGATCTTCAATGGCGCCGTCGACAATGCGACGGGCACGTCGGCGCTCATCGAACTCGCGCAGGCTTATGCGAAGTTGCCGCGCGCGCCGCGGCGCAGCGTTATCTTCATTGCGACGACGGCTGAGGAGAAGGGACTGCTCGGGGCGGAGTATCATGCCGATCATCCTGTGTGCGCACTGCCGAAGACGGCGGCGGTGCTCAATCTCGACGCGCACTTTCCATTCGGCGCGTTCGATGCGATGACGGTGCCGGGGCTCGGCGCTTCGGAAGTCGAAACCGTGCTCGCAAAGGCGGCGGCACGCCTTGGGCGGGTGCTGCAGCCCGATTCCGAACCGCAAGCGGGCGCTTACTATCGCTCGGACCATTATCCCTTTGCCAAACGTGGCGTGCCGGCGATCTTCGCGGTGGGAACGCCGCGCGACACGGTGTCCGAGAACGATCCGGTAATGAAGCGCTTCGTCGACTATGTCACCACGAAATACCACAAAGTGACCGACGAGTACGACGCGGCGACATGGGATTTGCGCGGGGTAGAAGACGACGTGAAGGTCTATTTCGAAACCGGCCTAACGATCGCGAACGACACGCGCTTTCCGAACTGGTTCGACGGTAACGAATTCCGCAGTATCCGTGACGTGATGCGCGCCGGCGGTTGAGGCGGCCCCGACGGTTGGCGCTGGCGTGGGCTTGTATAGACCGCGACGACGATACATCTAAATGAGCGCGCTGCGTCGGCGTGGGGGAACGATATGCGTATTGTGATCCGCATCTTTCTGGGACTGTTCGCGCTTGCGGCGCTGGCTGCAGGCGGCCTCTACGCCCTCTACGAGTCGAACAAGATCGCGGTTCCCGATCTCGCGAAGTCGTCTACCGTCGACACCCGCATGGTCGAGGGCGCGCACAACAGTGCGATCGCCCGCGCTGCCGAGCGGCTGGAACGATTGCGACGAGAGATAGGCTATCCCGCCGTCTCGGTTGCTGTTGCCGTTGACGGCGCCATCGTGTGGCAAGAGGCGCGCGGCTGGGCTTCGCTCGAAAGCAAGGCGCCGGCCATGGTGGACACGCCCTTCGCCGTCGGCAGCGTTTCGAAAGCACTGACCGCCGCGGTCGCAATGAAGCTGGCCGAGCGCGGCGTTCTCAACCTCGATGCCGACATCCGGAAATACCTGCCGACTTTCCCGCAGAAGGAATACGTGATCACCGCGCGCCAGCTTCTCTCGCACCAAGCGGGAATACGCCACTACAACTTCGTCCTCTCGCCACCGACATTCTCTGAGTTCGGCGCAACCGGGCAATACGACCGCGTGGTCGACAGTTTGGGCGTCTTCGCGAACGATCCGCTGCTCTTCAAGCCAGACACGGATTTTTCGTATAGCTCCTATGGCTTCAATCTGCTCAGCGCCGTAATGGAAGCCGCGGCCGGCAAGCCGTTCCTCGAGTTGATGCAGGTAGAGTTGTTCACGCCGCTGCAGCTCACCGGCACCGGTCCCGACGACAAGCTTCGCCCCGTGCCCGGACGCGCGTCTGACTATCAGAACATCTTGCGCGACGGCGCGGTCCTACCCGCCCCGTTCACGAACTCGAGCGGTAAATGGGCGGGCGGCGGCTTCCGCGGGACGCCGACCGATCTCGCGCGCTTCGGCGCCGCGCTGTTGCATGGCGAGGTGGTCGGACACGAAACGCTGCAAATGATGTTCACGCCCCGAACGCTCGCGAACGGCAAGGTCAACCGCCAAAACTACGCGCTCGGCGTCCGTGTAGACCAGATCACGGACCCCGCCTTCCCGGGTAAGTCGTGGCGCGCCGTCCACCACGGCGGCGTCGCCGTCGGCAGCCAAGCGATGCTCGTCATGCTGCCCGACCAGAAAATTGTCGTAGCCCTGAGTGCAAATGCGACGACACAGCCGCCAGGCAGCGGCATGTTCGACACCGCGACCGACATTGCCTTGGTGTTTGCGGAGACCCGTTAGCAGAACTAGGCCGCCGCGGCGTCGCTCCCGGCATTGGCGCTGGCGGGGAAGTCGAGCCGCACCGTGGTGCCCTTGCCCTTTTCGCTCGTCAGGTGAAGTCGCCCGCCGTGCAGTTCGATCAGCGACTTCACGATCGGCAGGCCAAGGCCCGTGCCCTCGTGCCGGCGCGCATGACCTTCGTCGACCTGAGAGAACAGGGCGAGCGCCTTCGGAATGTCCGCCGCCTCCATCCCAACGCCCGAGTCCACGACCTCGACTGACGCACCGCCGTCTGCGCGAACGAGCGTGCTGAGCGTGATGCGCCCGTCGGCGGGCGTGAACTTCATCGCGTTCGAGACCAGGTTGATCACCATCTGCATCACCGCGCGCTCGTCCGCATTGACCAGCGGCAGCCGCGGCGCAAACACGGTTGCGACCGCCTCGCCCGCGCGCCGCTCGCGCGTCGCCGCATGCCTGAGCGCCGCCATGCAGACCTCGCCAAGATCGAGCGGCTCCTTCCGCAACTCCACTTTGCCCGCCTCGATCCGCGAAATGTCGAGCACGTCGCCGATCAACGTCAGAAGATGCGAACCGCTGTCGTGGATGTGGCCCGCATAGTCCAAATAGCGACGGTCGCCGACCGGCCCCATCGTTTCGTTGCGGATGATGTCGGAGAAACCGAGGATCGAATTCAGCGGCGTCCTGAGTTCATGGCTCATCGTCGCCAGGAAACGCGATTTCGCGACGTTCGCCGACACCGCTTCGCGCCGCGCCTGTTCCAACGCGACTTGGCTTGCCTCAAGTTCGGCGACCTTCGCCCGAAGCTCCTGCGTCCGATCGGCGACCGCAAGTTCGAGGTCGTCGTTGCGCAGCGCCGTGCGCCGCAGCGCATCGTGAGAACGCGCTGCCAGCGTCCCCGACAGGCACAGCAGGAATCCTATGAACCCGAACGGCACCAGATTGATATTCGTCGCGATCACATTGATGTCGAGCAGGATGTCGTGGGTCGCCGTCGCAGCGCTCAGCACCCAACCGAACGCCGCGATCTGTGCGCCCGGAACCCGGTCCCACGCCGCGCGCGTCACGCCATAGGTGAGATAAACGAGCACGAGCGGCGCCAGATAGTACTCCATCATTCTGATCGCCCAAGCGCCGGCGTCGGCGCCCAGAATGAAAGCTGCGACCGCACCGGCGCCGCAAAGAACGTGGAGCGGCCACGCGTAACGCGCCCGCACATGGTCGGGGAACGTCAACGTGAAGAAGCTGTAGACCGCAGGGATAACCAGCAGCGTCGCTGCAAAGTTGATCCGCCAGAGCCAATCCTGGCCCAAAAACGGATGGAAGCTGGGCGCCAACGGCTCGATCAACGCCGACCGCACGGCAAGAACCGTCGCCGCCGCGCCGAACCAAAGGCTGCTGCGCGCGTTAGGCGTCAGCCAGTAGACGAGGAAGTGATAAGCGGCTGCAAACAACATCGCACCGAGCAGCACGAACGCGAAAGCGACGTGCCATGCCCGGCTTGCAGCCATGGCGCGTTCCAGTCCCACGGAGGGCGCCATGAACACGCCCCCGGACTTGCGCAGATGGTTCGACACTTCGAACCGCAGGTCGACGGTCCGCGCGCCCGCCGGCAATGGCGCGAGCAGGCTGTACACGCGTTGCACCTCGCCTTCGGCCGTGGCCGACGGCGCGCCGCTCGACGCGATCAGCTCACCGTTCGCATAGACACGATACGCGGTATAGAAGTAACCCGTGTCGATCGCATACCGTTCGCCGTCCGCTGCGGGCGGCAACGTCAGGGTCAGCGCGTAAGTCGCATACCCGTGTCCCGCGATGCCGGCATTCGTCCACCGCTCCGGCATCGACCGCACCGCCGGCGTCGCGCCGTCGATCTCATGCGCCCAGCGCCCGTGATACACGCGCCAATGGCCGTCGAGCGGCACGCTGCCGTCGCGCACGAAGTCCCAGGTGGAGAGGTCGAGCGTTCCGTTCTGGGGCTGCGGCGCCGCCCACGCGCCCGCGCTCATGACGCAAAGCATCAGCCCCAACGCGAGGTAGCGGGCGAGACGGCGAATGGCGAACAGAAACGCGCTCACGGGTTGTGGGCAACTCGAACGACAGGGCCTTCGGAAATCCTGCCACGGTCCGTGCTGCAACCCGGTTAAGGTCTCCGAAGCCCATTCCTTGACGATGTCTTAACGAACGCCGCGTCGGTTGAATTCGAAACCCTTGCACACGCTGCGCACGGCCTATTTGATGCCAGCCGTTTTGACCCTTGGGAACGCACGATGGCGCTCGACGCGATAGTCAAAGGCCTGCTCGACCAGATGGCCGCCAACCCCATGCCGAAACTGTGGGAGGTGCCGCCGGTTCAGGGCCGCGAACTCTACCGCACGATGGCCTCGATGCTGGAGCCGCCGGGTTTGGCGATCGGCAAGATCGAGAATGCCGCGATGCCGGGCCCCGCGGGTGAGATCAAACTGCGCATCTATTCGCCGGTGGCGGGCGGCGGCGCGGCGCTGCCCTGTGTTGTGTACTTCCATGGCGGCGGCTGGGTGATTGGCGATCTCGACACGCACGACGCGCTCTGCCGCACGCTCGCGAACGAGACGGGCGCACGCCTCGTCGCGGTCGACTACCGCCTGGCGCCGGAGCACAAGTTCCCCGCGGCAGCCGACGACGCCTATGCCGCCGTGAAATGGGTCGAACAGAACGCGGCAAAGCTCGGCATCGATCCGAACCGCATTGCCGTCGCGGGTGACAGCGCGGGCGGCAATCTCTCTGCCGTTGTCTGTCTGATGGCCAAGCAGAAGGGCGGGCCGCAGATCGTCTTTCAGCTGCTGATCTATCCGGTGACCCAGGCGCGGGCGAAGACGAACTCGATGACCGCGTTCGCGGAAGGCTACTTCCTCGAGAAGCGCACGATGGATTGGTTCTTCGACCAGTACCTGACGCCGGAGACCGACCCGAACGACTGGCGCGTCTCGCCGCTCGCCGCGGCCGACGTCGCGGGCCTGCCGCGCGCGTATGTGGTGACAGCGGGCTTCGACCCGTTGAAGGACGAAGGCAAAGCCTACGCCGACAAGCTGAACCGCGCCGGCGTCGCCGCCGTCTATATCGACTACCCCGGCATGGTCCACGGCTTCTTCAACATGTCGGCCGTTCTTCCCACCGCCCGCGAAGCCATCGCCGACGCCGCCAAAGCCGTGCGCCAGGCCTTCGGAAGCTAAAGTCTCACACAATGAGACAATGAAACAATGGAACGCGCGCCGT
>CAZLRW010000054.1:0-23553 GCA_964561925.1 uncultured Flavobacteriaceae bacterium | reverse complement strand
ACGCGGCCCGACTTCGCCTCGCACGCACGGCGCCAGACATGGACGATCATCGGCGCGCCGTGAATGTCGGCGAGCGGCTTGCCCGGCAGCCGCGTGGAAGCCATACGCGCCGGGATCAGGATCAACGGTTCGCTCATCTCCAACGCAGTGTGTTCTAGGGTTCCGAGCAGCGCCAAAATGCGACGTTCCGCCGCAATGACCGTGGGGGCGCCCTCGCTATTGTCCGGCCTCTCATCTCTCCGCGCGTTCAGCGCTTCCATGAAGCGCCGGCCCGGTTACTTTCGGCCTCTCCTCGCCTCGGCTCCAAGCCCCAAGGATTGCTTCATGGACTCCTTCGAGTGGAACAAGGTTTTCGGCGCCGTCCTCGGCACCGCGTTGTTCGTGGTTGCGCTCCACATCGGCGTCGACATGCTCATGAAGCCCCACAAGGCCGAGAAGCCGGGCATGGACGTGGTCGTGGCGGAAACGCCCGACACGAACGGCGGTCAGCCGGTCGTTGAAGCGAAGCCCGATTGGGGCACGGTGCTGCCCGCCGCCGATCTTGCCGCCGGGGAGAAGGTGACCCAGCGCTGTCTCCAATGCCACGACTTCGCAAAGGGTGGACCGAACAAGATCGGACCCAATCTCTACGGCATCATCGGCGCGAACCACGCCCACATTGCAGGTTTCGCATACTCGCAAGCAATGGCCGCGCTGAAAGACAAACCTTGGGACTATGACGCGTTCGACGCCTTCATGAAGAACCCGAAGGCAGCGATCCCCGGAACGAAGATGGCGTTCGCCGGCCTGTCGAAGCAGTCGGAGCGCGTCAACCTGATCGCCTATCTGCGCACGCTGTCCGATGCGCCGGCGGCAATCCCGGCACCCAATCCGGTCGCACCGCCCGCAGCCCCGGCTGCAGCGCCCGGCGACGGCAGCGAACCCGCCGGCACCGTCCAGGCGCCGCCGCCCGGCACCGCGCCGGAAGGCGCGCCGCCGGCCGCACCCGCTCCGGGAACGCCGACGCCGGCAGCACCTGGTGCAGCACCCGCGACACCGGCTCCAGCAGCCCCGGCAACGCCCGCCCCTGCGGCCCCCGCAAAGCCCGCCGGCGGCGGACACTGAAGCACCGACGATTGCGTTCCACGCCGGGCAGGTCATTCTGCCCAGCGTTTTTCTTTGCGTGAGGATGGGCCGATGCCGCAAGGCGCATTGCTGTTCGAGGTCGCGCACTATCCGCCCGAGATCTGGACGACACATCTCAAGCGCCTGATGCCGGAACTCGACATCCGCCATGCACCGGACAAACCGGACGACATCGTCTATTGCGTCGCCTGGAAACCGAAGCCCGGCAGCTTGGCCGCGCTTCCCAATCTCAAGATCGTCTTCTCGATGGGCGCAGGCGTCGACGGCATCGTCGCCGATCCGACCTTTCCCCGCCATGTACCGCTATCACGCGTCGTCGACGACACGCTGAGCCAGGGGATGAGCGAGTATGTCGTGCTCAACGTTCTCTACTGGCACCGCCGTCAACACGACTTCGCCGCGCTGCAGCGCGCAGGCAAATGGCGTCAGCTGATGGCGCCGCGCGCGGAAGCGGTACGCGTCGGCATCATGGGGTTCGGCGTGCTCGGTCAGGCGGCGGCATTGCCGCTCAAGGCGCTGAACTATCGCCTGTCGGCGTGGAGCGCGACGCCGAAACGGATGGAGGGCGTGCGCTGTTTCCACGGCAAGGATCAACTCGATGAGTTCTTGGGCGAGAGCGACATCCTCGTCTGCCTTTTGCCGCTCACAAACGAAACGCGCGGCATCTTGAACGCCGCGGCGTTCGCGAAGCTGCCGCGCGGCGCCTGCGTGATCAATTGCGCGCGCGGCGGCCACCTCGTCGAGGAGGATTTGATCGCGGCCCTCGACGGCGAGCAGCTGCGGGGCGCCACGCTCGACGTGTTTCAGACCGAGCCGCTGCCCGCGACCAGCCCGCTCTGGTCGCACCCGAAGGTCGTGATGACGCCGCACACCGCCTCGATGACCGACCCCGCGTCTTTCATGCGCAACGTCGCCGAGACGATCCGGCGGATGGATCGAGGCCTGCCGCCCGAAAACCTCGTCGACTTCGCGCGCGGCTACTGACGGGTCTCAGCCGTAGCGCGCCTTGAGCACGGCGAAGATCGCGCGGATCGCTTGCGCTTCGCCGCCGACCGGCCGTCCCGGTTTCGCGCGGTCGTTCCACGCGGCGATATCGAAGTGCACGAAACTCTTCGCCTTCTCGACGAAGCGTTCGAGGAAAAGCGCCGCCGTAATGGCGCCCGCGTGGGCGCTGTCCGGATTGTTCGTGAGATCGGCGACTTTGCCCTCGATGAGCGGCCGGTAGCCCCGCCAGAGCGGCAGCCGCCACATCGCGTCCGCCTCCGCTTGCGAGGCCCGCATCAATTCGCCGGCAAGCGCATCGTCGGCGGTGAAGAACGGCGGCAGATCGAATCCCGTCGCAACGCGTGCCGCCCCCGTGAGCGTCGCCATACACACCATCAGGTCCGGTATCAGCGCATCGCCGTGCGCCAGCGCATCGGCGAGCACGAGCCGCCCTTCGGCGTCCGTGTTGCCCACCTCGACGGTCAGCCCCTTGCGGCTTTTGAGCACGTCGCCCGGACGATAGGCCTCGCCCGACACGCTGTTCTCGACCGCAGGGATCAGCACGCTGAGCGCGACCGGAAGCTTCGCATCCATCACCATGCGCGCAAGCCCCAGCACTGCGGCGGCCCCGCCCATGTCCTTCTTCATCGTCGCCATTGCGCTTGACGGCTTGATGTCGAGCCCGCCCGAGTCGAAGCACACGCCTTTGCCGACAAGCACGACCCGCGGCCGCGACGGCAGACCCCAGGTGAGTTCGACGAAGCGCGGCGCGCGCGGCGATCCCGCGCCGACCGCCCAGATCATCGGATAGTTCTTCTCGATCAGCGCCCGGCCCTCGATGACCGAGATCGTTGCGCCGTAGTCGCGCGCAACTGCCGAAGCTGCTTCCGCAAGCTCGGCGGGACCCATCTCGTTCGCGGGCGTGTTGACCAGATCGCGTGCAAGGAAGAGACCTTCGGCGACGCGAACGACGTGCGCCCCGTCCGCCCCTTGCGGCCAAACCAGCACCGGCCGCATCTTCGCCCGCTCCTGCGCCTTGTAGCGCGAAAACGCATAAGCCCCCATCGCCCAACCGAGCGCGAGCTTGTTCGGATCGCTTCCCGGCGGCACGAGCGCCAGAGCATACGTGCCGGCGGGCAGCTGAGACGACAGCGCCGCAACGGCGAACGGATCGTCGTTCGCGCCCAAGCCAAGCGCCGCCCCGGCAAGTGCGCCGTCCGCACCCGGCAGCAGTTGAATCTTCCCCGCGCCCGCCGTGAATCCCGAAGCCTTGAGCCACGCCGCGTGACGCTCGAGCGGGCCGCTGAGCGCGCCCTCGAGCATCGCCTGCGAAACGGCATAAAGTGGAAGGGCGCCTGAAGCCTGCGCGGTGAAGAGATCGCCGGTGTTCATCATAGGCGCAAGCTTAGCCGGTCGCCCGCCGCCGCGGCAACGTCAGCCGCGCTCGGGCAGGGCGACGGCTGCCATCGCAAGAACCGCAAGCGCCGACGCGAAATAACCGACGACGCTGTGCGACGAGACAGCCGCTGCGGCAAGAAACAGCACCGCCCCCGCCAGCAGCACGAATGCAGCCGCGCGCGCCGTCTTGCTGGCGTTGCCCTGGTGGATCCGCCAAGCGAGCATGCCCGCGGCGAACAGCGCCACCGCCATCGCCGGCGCGATCGCGGGCTTGATGCGCAGTTGCAAGCCCAATGCATCGCTCACGATCATCGCGCATAGAAGATTGATCGCGACCACCTGCGCCGCATTCAGTCCGAAGAACGGCCGCCGCATGCCAAGTTCGCTGAGCATACGGTGCTGCCAAACCGCGATCGCCGTGCCGATCAGCGCGATCGCGGCCGCGATGTTGGCCACCATCAGCACCGTCGCCGGCCGCGTGCCGATGACGGTGATCTTGCTCATCGTCTCCCACTGCACGACGAGCCGATGCGGCAGGATCGCGTAGTACTGGGTCACGAGAGCCGTCGGCAACATGCCCAGCGCGATGAGGCTTGCGTAGCTCAGATAAGGCACGCGCACAGCCGCCGGCGCCGCCACGCTATTGCCCGGCTTCCGCATAGAACGCCGCGGCACCCCCGTGCAGCGGCAACGGCAAATCCTCCCCGGCGCGGCTTGGGTCGATCGTGGAGGCGACCCGCCCGAGCCGGTTCAACTGTGCGCGGTTCGAGGGATTCCACAACGCGCGCAGGATCGACTGCACGACCGGAGTCGGCAGCGCCTCATTCACGACCCAGACGTTCGCGACGTTGAGCGTGTTCACGGCCTTCGAGCTGCGATAGGTGTCGGCCGGAATCTCGGCCCGGCTCAGCATGGCGTTCTTGCGTTGAAGCGCGTTGAGCACGGCGATGTCGATGCCGATGACCCGCGCCTGCCCACGCCGCGTCAAACCGTCGATGGCCGCGATCGGCGCGGCGCCGACGACGAAGAACGCGTCGATCTTGCCGTCGCGCAGATCGCGCGCCGCCTGCTCCGCCGTGTGATACGAGAGCTTCAACCGCTTCGGCGGCACGCCCGCCGCGTCGAGAACGTAACGCACCGTATGGTTTGTGGCGGCCTTGGCGGTATCGATCGAGACGCGCTTGCCGTTGAGGTCGCGCAGCCGTTTGATCCGCGAACGCGCAGCGACCACCACGTGCAGTGTCTCGTCGTGCAACCGCGCAATGGCCCGCAGGTTCTTCAGCGGCCCGGTCGCCGCAAACGGTCCCTCGCCCTTCGCGGCGGCGGCCGCGATGTCCGCCTGCACGATCGCCGACTTCACGCGGCCGCTGTTGACCGAGAGCGCGTTCGCGATCGAACCGCTGGACGATCGAGAGGTTGCAATCAGGCCGACGGGCCCGCACATCCCCGGCGTCTCGCACCGCGCAAGTCCCGGCGGATTGCTGATGATGCGCGCGATCGTATCGCCGACGCGCATCGTCGTTCCCGAAACGGGTCCGGTCGCGATCTGGAACGAAATCCGTTGGACTTCGGGCGGCGGAACTTGCGCGGAAGAGGGTGCGGCAAGCACAACGAGGACCGCAGCCAGCACGCTTGCGATCTTGCGCGATGCTTCGGTCACGATGGAACACCCTCTGAGAGTTTTATACGCCCCGTCCCGCAGACCGGAAAGCGGCGGTAACTCGATATTATGCTTAAACATTTGTTATCCGCTTTGCGGCGAAATTGGGTCCGCTTCAACATGCGGCAAGTGTGATCTCGCACGCGGCCGCCGGATCTCTCGTGAGGGTAATCACATGAACCTCAAGTCGCATCGCGGCCTGATGCACTCCGCCAGCCGCATCGCGATCGCCGCCGCCACAGCCTTGGTTTTGGCGGGTTGTTCGGGCGCCGGCACGTTTTCCAGCAGCGACGCCGCCGCCCAATTGACCAAATCCGAGCCCGAGGCCAACGACTTCGTCGGCGGCGCGGCCTATTGGGGCGCGAAGTACGAGGCCAACCGCGAAGACATGACCGCGGCGCTGAACTTCGCGCGCAATCTCCGCCTGATGGGCGGTGCGCGGCAGGCTGTCGCGGTGCTCAAGGAAGTCGTCATGAAGGTGCCCGACGACGCCTATGTGATGGCCGAGTACGGCAAGGCGCTGACCGCGGCCGGCCGTGCGAAGGACGCGCTTCAGTTCCTTTCCCGCGCGGCACAGATGAAGGGTGACGACTGGGCGACGTTGTCGGCCTACGGCGTAGCGCTCGACCAAGTGGGCAACCATTCGGCAGCCCGCGAGATCTATCAAGCGGCATTGACGCTCTCGCCCGCCAACCCGGTCGTCGAAAGCAACATGGCGATGTCGATGGTCTTGGACGGCAAGATCTCCGAAGCCGAGATCGTGCTGCGCCGTCTGGTCGCCCGCCCCGACGCCACCCCGCAAATGCGCCAGAATCTGTCCATGGTTCAGACTCTGAAGGGCAACGTCGTCGAGGCCGAGGAACTCGCGCGCGAAGACCTGCCGCCCGCCGAGGCCACGAACAACATCGCCGTTCTGCGTCAGCTCGATGCGCGCAACGCTGCGATCAACGTGGCGCCGCTCCCGCCGCCGCCCGCGCCGACGCCCGAGCCGCAGAAGACCTCCGCGGTTCCGGCGGCCCCCATCGCGCCGGCAGCAACCGCCGAGATCGCACCGGTCGCCGAGAAACCCGCGCCCCAACCCCGGCCCGCGCCCTTCAAGATGGCTCCGATCAAAGACGATGGCGATCCGTTGACGCCTGCGGCTCCCGCGCAAGCGGCCGCTGCTCCGATGCCTGCACAAACCACGGCGGCGCCGGCCGAACCCAAGCCCGCCGCGGAAGACACAAGCGCGGCAACCTCCGAGGCGCCGAAAGTCGAAGCCAAGCCGGTGGCCGCGAACACCGCAACCGGCAGGCCGGTGTCCGTCCTTCGGAAGTCTTACGACGCCTACCGTCGCGACCCGGCCGTCTCCGTCGCCAACGCGCAGTAGACGCCGGAAAAGAAGTCAAAGGCCGCGTCCCGAGAGGGCCGCGGCCTTTTCTTTTGCAACCCGTCGATCGCGTCGTTGTCGCTCTCGCGGCGCGCCATAGGCCGCGCCCGACATGCGCCTCAGAATCGCGCGAGCAAAACCGCTTGGTCGTGCCCGCGCTGCTCTTTGTAATTGTCGAACCGAGAGGACGGCTCAGAGGCTCATGATCTTGATCGACGCCGGGCCCAGAATGACGGCGAACAGCGCCGGCAAGAAGAACACGATCATCGGCACGGTCAGCTTCGCCGGCAGCGAGGCCGCCTTCTTCTCGGCCTCCATCATGCGCATTTCGCGATTCTCGAGTGCCATGACGCGCAGCGCCGTGCCGAGAGGCGTACCGTAGCGCTCCGCTTGGATCAGCGACGTACAAACCGCACGCACGCCCGGATGCGCGCAGCGCTTGCCGAGGTTCTCATAGGCCTGCCGGCGATCCGGCAGATACGACAACTCCGCCGTCGTCAGCGCGAACTCTTCCGCAAGCTCGACCGACTGGCTGCCGATTTCGGACGCGACCTTGTTGAACGCGGCTTCGACCGACATGCCCGATTCGACGCAGATCAGAAGCAGGTCGAGCGCGTCGGGAAACGCTTTCAGGATCGATCCCATGCGCTTGTCGATGATGTTCTGGACGTAGAGGTCCGGCAGATAAAAGCCGATGAACGCGCCGCCGAACGCGATCGCAACCTTGCCGATCGGCGGCAGATTGTACTTCGACAGCACGAACAAATAGACCAGCGTCGCGAAGAACACGATGAACGGCATCACGAAGCGGAAGAACATGAACGTATAGATCGCCGCCTGCCCGCGATAGCCCGCGCGCGACAGCTTCTCTTTCGTGTTCGGCGACTCCAGGATGTTGCGGAGATTGAGCTTTTCGATCGTCTGCTTCATGAAGCCGACGGGCGTCGAGCGCAGCTGCGCGGGCTGCCCCTTCTTGCTCAGCGCCTCGCGCTGCTGGCGGCGCAATTCTTCGCGCCGCGTCGCCACGCTTTTCAGACGCGAAGCGAGCTTGTCGCCGGCCAGCAGCGGATAGGCGAGCGTCAGGATCGTCGCAAAGACCGCGATCGCGGTCAGCGCCGTGACGACGAGCTCGCGATTGAAGAGCAGGTCGACAAATTTCATCATCTGACCGTCTCCCTCAATACTTGAAGCTGATCATCTTCTTCATCACGAAGATGCCGATCGACATCCATGCCGCACAGCACAGCAGCAGGAAGTTGCCGAATCGCTCCGTGAAAAGAAGCGCGATGTAGTCGGGTGTGGTCAGATACACGAGGCCCATGACCACGATCGGCAGCGAGCCGATGATGCCGGCCGAAGACTTCGCCTCCGACGACAGCGCTTGGATCTTGCCGTGCAGACGTTTGCGGTCGCGCAGCACGCCCGACAGATTGCCCAGCGCTTCGGACAGATTGCCGCCGGTCTTCTGCTGGATCGTCAGCACGATCTGGAAGAAGTTGACCTCCGGGATCGGCATACGGTCGTACATGCGCTTCAACCCGTCTTCGAGCGGCACGCCGACCTTCAGGCCTTCGACGATCTGGCGGAATTCCGGACCCACGGGCTCCGGCGTTTCGTTCGCGATGATCTTCAGGCATTCGTTCAGCGGCAAACCCGCCTTCACGCCGCGCACGATGACGTCGATCGCGTTCGCGAATTCCTTCGTGAACGCCTTCTTGCGGCGGTTGATGGTGAAGTTGAGCAGCCACCGCGGCAAGCCGAGCCCGACCGCGAACCCGACGCCGAGCGCCACGTACCACGCGTAGCCGAGGAGGAAGAACGTGCCGATCGTCACGGCGGCGACGCCGGCCGTGATCATGTGGAACATCCGCGCGTCGATGTTCCAATCCGCCTGCTCCAGCATCGCGCCGAGCGTCGGCCGCGCCTTCACGGCTTCCTGTTTGCGCTCGATTTCCTTGAGCGTCTCTTGCACCTGCTTGCGGCGCTTCGCGTTCGACTCGCCGCCGGTGTCGCCGGTCGGCTTGCCGGTGCTGCGGCCGCTGCCGCGCGAAACCGACGCGACGCGCTTGCTCGTCTTGGCGCTGTCGCCCGCGCCGATGAACGCGAACGCCGCGCCGCCCACGGCGAGCGCGACCGTCACGGCGATCGCCAGCATGATCATCGTCTGGTCCATTGGCGGCGTCATGGAGCTTTTCGCCCCACCTCCCTACTTTGCGGCCGCCGCTTCGAGTGCCTCGAGCAGCTCTTTCTCGCGATTGAAATACCTGGCGCGGTCCCAGAAGGCGGGCCGCGAAATGCCTGTCGACATGTGACGCCCTTTGACGCGCCCCTGCTCGTCTTCGCCGGTGATCTCGTAAAGGAACAAATCCTGCGTGATGACGACGTCGCCTTCGAGGCCGATGACTTCGGTGATGTGCGTGATGCGGCGCGAACCGTCGCGCAAGCGCGCCGCCTGGATGACGACGTCGATCGCGCCGACGACCATTTCGCGGATCGTCTTTGAGGGCAGGTTGTAGCCGCCCATCGTGATCATCGACTCCAGACGTTGAAGAGCTTCGCGCGGGCTGTTCGAGTGAAGCGTGCCCATCGAGCCGTCGTGGCCCGTGTTCATCGCCTGCAGCAAGTCGAACGCTTCGGGTCCGCGGACCTCGCCCACGATGATCCGTTCCGGACGCATACGCAGACAGTTCTTGACGAGATCGCGCATCGTGATCTCGCCCGTGCCTTCGAGGTTCGGTGGGCGGGTTTCCAAACGAACCACGTGCGGCTGCTGCAGCTGAAGCTCGGCCGCGTCCTCGCACGTGATGACGCGCTCGTCGATGTCGATGAACGCGGTCATCGTGTTGAGCAGCGTCGTCTTGCCCGAACCGGTACCGCCGGAGATCAGGATGTTGCAACGGCAATTGCCGATGATGTTGAGGACCGTGGCGCCTTCGGGCGAGATCGACCCGAAGCGGACCAGGTCCGCCATCTTCAGCTTGTCTTTCTTGAACTTACGAATGGTGAGCGTGGGTCCGTCGATCGCGAGCGGCGGTGCGATGACGTTCACGCGGGACCCGTCCGGCAGACGCGCGTCGCATATCGGGGACGATTCGTCGACGCGGCGGCCGATCTGGCTCACGATGCGCTGACAGATGTTCATCAGCTGCGCGTTGTCGCGGAAGCGGATGTTCGTGAGCTGAACCTTGCCGCCGACTTCGATGAACACGCGTTCCGCGCCGTTGACCATGATGTCGGCGATGTCGTCGCGCGCCAGCAGCGGCTCCAGCGGCCCGTAGCCCAGAACGTCGTTGCAGATGTCGCCGAGCAGCTGTTCCTGCTCGGCGATCGACATCACGACGTTTTTGATCGCGATGATTTCGTTGACGATGTCGCGAATTTCCTCGCGCGCCGATTCGGCGTCGAGTTGCGCGAGCTGCGCCAGATCGATCGTGTCGATCAGCGCGTTGAAGATCGTCGTCTTGACTTCGTAATACTGCTCCGACCGGCTGTCGATCGCGATCGGCGGGGGCGGCGGCGGCTCGGCGACACGCCCCTTTGGCGGCGCGGCGGCCGGCGGCGGCGCTGCGGTCTTTGCCGCGGGCGCGGGCGAAGGCGCCGCGGGCTTGGGCCGCGGCGGCGCTGCTACATCACCTGCTCCGGGACGCTTGCCGAACATGCGCTATCAGGCCTTCTTGCGGCGCAGGAAGTCGAACGAAAGCTTGTTTTGCGGCTTCGCCTCGGCGCGCGGTTCGCGCCCGGTCAGCTTCTGCGCGAGTTCGCGGAAGCCTTGCGCGGCGCGCGACTGCGCGTTGAGTTCGCCGACCATCTGCCCGTTGTTGCCGGCGGTGGCGAACGTCTGCGGATCGAACGGCAGCACGAGTGCGGGCTCGGCCCCCATCGCTTCCGCAAAGTCCTTCACCGGAATTTCCGGCCGGCGCGGAATGCCCACTTGGTTCAGCACCACTTTGAGCGGCCGGTCGTTCGGACGCGCGCCGTTCAGAAGATCGTAGATGTTCTTGCCGTTGCGCAGGCTCGCCAGGTCGGGCGTCGCCGTCACGACGATCTCGTCGGCCGTCGTCAGCACGTGCTTGACCCACGGCGCCCAGACATGCGGCACGTCGACGATCACGCAGGGCGAGGCCTGGCGCACGACGTCGAGCACCGCTTCCACCGCCTCCGGCGGGAACGACGCTTCGCGGTCGAGCTGCGCCGGCGCGACGAAGAGATTGAGCCTGCTCGTATGCTTGATCAGCAACCGGTCGAGCAGCATGTCGTCGAGGCGGTCGGGGCTCGTCAGCGCTTCGGCGATGCCTTGCGCGGTGTCCTGGTTGAAGTCGAGTCCCGCCGTGCCGAACGGCACGTCGAGATCGACGATCGTGCTGGCGATGTGCAGATCCTCCGCGATCGCCCAAGCCGTGTTGTGCGCGACGGTCGACGAACCCGTGCCGCCGCGCGCGCCCACGAACGCGAACACCTTGCCGATCGGCGCCGTCGCCGGCCCGTGATAGAGCGAAGCGATCGCCTCGATCACCTGCAGCGGGTTCAGCGGCGCAACCATGTATTCGTTCACGCCCTGGCGGATCATCTCGCGGTAGAGCGTGATGTCGTTCGAGGCGCCGATGACGACGACTTTCGTCCCCGGATCGCACACGTGCGCGAGCTTCTCGAGCTCGGTGAGGATCGCAGTCCCCTTCTCGCGCGTCTCGACCATGATCACGTTCGGGGTCGAGGAGTCCTGGAAGTATTCGACCGCGCCGAACACGCCGCCCATATGCACCGTCAGGTGCGCCTTCGCCAGACGGCGGTCCTGGCCCGCACGCTGAATGACGGCGCCCGTATCGGGTTGCTCGCAGAACGCGTGGATCGAGATCCGCGGGACCGGTCTGTCGGCGACGGACGTGCCGAACGTTTCGGTCTTGTCCGGAGCGTTGTTCTTGCTCATCGCTCGTTGCTCCTTAAATCTGTTTACTTCGACCCGGTGTCGACGTTGCTGACTTGGCCGGTTTGCTTCTGGTCTTCGGCGACGACCGTCTCCGTGCCCTTGCCCAAACCGTAATTCTCGATGACCGTTCCGCGGCGTGCGGCGCTTGCGGGATCGGTGGTGCGCGGCTCGATCAGGTCGCGCGGATCGGCGACGATCGCGGCGAAATTGTGCTGCGACGAACAGCCGAAATCCGGCCACGGCTGGTTGCGCGGCGTGAAGCCCAGGTTCTCCGACCAGTCGCCGCCGCACTCCGCCGCGCTGGCCGCATAGGTGACGTAGCTCAGCGTGATCGGCGCAAGCGCGTCGTCGCCGGCGGGTTTGTAGCTCGTGTATTGCACGGAGTTCTTGTCGACCCCGCTGCCCGCCAGCAGCTTCTTGAGTTCGTTCATCGCTGCCGCCGTCGCGGCGCGGTTCTCGCCGTCGGGCGCGGCTGCGTTCAGCATCCCCTGTCCGCGCGATTTCCAGTTCTCCACGAACGCTCTGATGCGGGTCTCTTCGCCGCGGCCGAGGCTCTGCAGACCGTCGTCGACTTTCACGACCAACGTCGCGACCTGCGGCTCGACCGTAATCGGATAAGCCTTTTCGACGTCGAACGCCTGTTCCGGCCCGTTCGTGAGCGGCGGCTTCGTGCATCCGGCAAGAGCCGCGGCGGTAAGCCCGAGGGCGAGAAGGCGGACGGTGCGTATCATGTCGGTCATCCTAGGTTCGAAAATTTCCACGTCTTGCCGGGTCCTCAGCGGACGATGAACCCGATCGGTCCTTTGAGCGCGCCCTTCGGCTGCGGCCCGCCTTTGTTGCCGTAGACGGCGTTCAGGCGCGACAGCAGCACGGTTTCCGCGTCGGTCGGCGCCACGAACCCGTCGGTCGGCGCCGCCAAATTCTTCGGCGACGTCGCTTCGACGAGATACGGGGTCACGATGACGACGAGTTCGGTCTCGCCCGACTGGAAGTCGCGGCTTTGGAACAGCGATCCCAGGATCGGCAGGTTCTTCAGCCCCGGAATACCGTCGATGTTCTGCTTCAGCGACTGCTGCAGCAGGCCTGCCATCACGATGCTGCCGCCCGACGGCAACTCGACCGTCGTTTCGGCGCGCCGCACGCGCAGGCCCGGGATCGTGATGCCCGGAATCTGAACCGGCTGACCGTTGTCGTCGAACGCGAGGCCGCCTTGGCTCACGAACGCGTTCTCGCCGGTGATCTCCGATACTTCAGTCGAGATGCGCAAGCTGATGCGCCCTTCCGACAGCACGACCGGCGTAAAGCCCAAGCCCACGCCGAACGGCTTGAACTCGATTTGAACGTTGCCGTCGCGGTCGCGCGCGACCGGCACCGGGAACTCGCCGCCGGCCAGGAACTTCGCCGCTTCGCCCGACACCGCCGTCAGGCTCGGCTCGGCCAGCGTGCGCACGAGGCCCGAGCGCTCGAACGCCTTGATGACCGCCGCGACCGAGTTGTTCCACGGCGCCTGCGTGCTGCCGAGTTGGAACGCTTGGTCCGCCGACAACGCCTGGCCCAAGAGCGAGAACGGATTGGTGCTCGTCAGACTGACCGGGAACTTGCTGCCGATGTCGAATGCCGCTGTGAAGTCGACGCCGAGCTGCTTGGCGAGGCTGCGCTGCATTTCGGCGACGCGCACCTTGACCATGACCTGATCGCCGCCGCGGATCGCGACGCGGTTGACGACCGCTTCCTTCTTCAGCGGCTCGTCCGGATCGGTGACGTAGCGGATCGCGATTTGGCGCGCGGCTTCCGCGTCGGCCGCGTTCTTGACCGATCCGTTGATCACGACGTTGTCGTTGATCGTCTCGACCGAAACGTCGGAGCCCTTCACGTTGCGCTCGATGATGCGCTTCAGTTCCGGCATGTCGCGCTCGATGCGCAGCTCCAGGTTCAAGAGCTGCTTGCCGCTGGCCGAAAAGAAGAACGCGTTGGCGGGACCGGCTTTCAGGCCCACGACGTAGACTTGGCGCGGCGTCCGCACGACGGCGTCGACGATTTCGGGGTTCGACACGAGCACGTCGCGCGCGTCCTCCGGCAACTCGACGATCATCGCCTTGTTGATGCCGAGGCTGACGACGTGCGACTGCGGCCCGCTTCCGCCCGGACGGATGCGCAGCTTCTGCGTCGGCGCGGGGCGCTGGGCGACATCTTTGCCGTCGCCGTCGGCAACAGCCGGCAGCGGCAGCGCAAGACCCGCGGCGAACGCGGCGATCGTCAGGAGGCGGACGAGCTTCATGGCTTCACCTGTTACTCTTGACCGCGAGGAGCGGCGTTGCTGGGTATCCCGAAACGAAGAACGCTGATCTGATCGGAATCGTCGTTGCCGAAACCTTTCATGCTCATCTGTTCGTCTTCGCCGGGCTGATCGGAATTCGTGAGCGAGCGCAACGACAGCGAGAGGTCGCCCATCGCCTCGGCGAGCGCGAGGATCTCGGCCTGCTGCGCGCTTAGTTCCAGCGTCGCGGTCTTGCCGACGATCGCCTTGGATTCGCCTTCTTCCTGCGAGGTCTGGTCGACCGCCAGCACGCGCACGTCGCGCAGCACCGTGGCCGAGCGATAGGCGGCCGCGCCGCTCGCGTCGTTGCCGATCTTGCGCGTCATGACGACGTCGACGCGATCGTTGGGCAGGATGAAGCCGCCGGCGCTGCGATCGGCCGTAAGCTTGACGCCGACGGCGCGTTTGCCGGGCGTCAGCACCGCGGCCATGAAGCCCGCGCCGTCCGCCTTGATCACCTTTTGCGCCGTCACCGGTTCGCCGGTGGCCAAGGGCAAACGCGCGACCGACCCTTCGGCCGAGTCGTCGAGCGCTTGCGGAGACGTGTGCTTGGCGATGAACGACGCATCGACGGCGGACTTCGGCCAGCCCTGCCACTTCAGATCGCCCGGCATGATCTTCGTGCCGACTTCGATCGCCCGTGAGGCGACGAGAATTTCCGTCATCTCGACGTTCTGCGCGGCTGAGGCTTGGTTCTGCCCGCCCATCAGCCCGCGCGCGAGGAAGGCGGCCGCACCGGCTGCGCCCAGCGCGCCGACAAGAATGAGAATCCGCGTCATATTCATCGTCGTTTCTCCTCGAACCCCTGCCTTTGCCCTGCGATTGCTTGAGTTCTATCGCCCAAGTCTCAAGCTATGGTTAATCGGGTAACCGCGGACTTAACGTCCAAGAGGAAGTGGTCCGCGGTGTGTCTTTGATGATCCGCATGCTGACGAACTAAAGAGAGAAGAGCTGCGTCTGCGGCAGCACGAAGAGGCCGCCGGCGACGATCGCGACCCCGTAAGGAAGGCCCGCCCCCGCTTTCGCCAGATGGTCGAGCCACGCCACGCCGCCCGCGCGCTTCGCCGCCCAGCGAAGGACGATCACGATGAGCGCCAGCGCACCGCCCGCCAGCGCCACGACGAAGACATAGGGAAGAAACCACGCCGCCCCGACATAGAGCGCGACCGCCGCGAAGAGCTTCGCGTCGCCCCCGCCGATCGCGCCCGTTGCGAAGAGGCCCATTCCGCCGAGCAGCGCCGCGAACCCGACGGCGAGATGCCAGCCGGCCTCGCCCCAGCTCAACCCCGCGGCGATCGCGACGATCGGAAAGAGCGCGATCAGCACAAGCGAAATCCAGTTCGGGATTCGGAGCGTCGCCGCGTCGTAGACCGCGGCCGCGACCATCACCGCGCCGACCGCCGCCGGCAAAACCGCTTCGATCATGAGGGAGCCCCCGCTCGACTCTCTGAAAAACGAAAGAGCGGATCGACCTTAAGCCGCGGCTGTTACCGCCCCCTTAAGCTTCAAAAGCCCGGCAAACGAAAACGCCAGCCCCGCCGCGAAGCGGGACTGGCGTTGCCTCTGAACGGGAGTAAGGCGCGGGAAGCCCCCGCGCCCTGCGCGTCTTAGAGGTTGCCGGCGATCTGCGTGAACAGACCGTCCAACCCACCACCGAGCTGAGTCGCACCGCCGATGATCGCAACGGCGATCAGAGCGGCGATCAGACCGTATTCGATGGCGGTCGCGCCGGATTCGTTCGTGAGAAAGCGAGAAATAAAGCGGCTCATTGAGGCCTCCTTCAATTGACACCACTACACCGTCTACCCGACCGACTTCTCACGGCCGTTCGTGCAAACGTAGCCGAGCTTAGGAGCGACGAACCTAACGCAGTGTTAAACCCACAGTATTCGCGCGGCGAACGAAGGAGAGCGGACAACAAAACCGCTGGCATCGCTAATATTGAGTTTCGAAGTTCCACGGCATTCGAAAGTTCGCCGCCCGCTGTACCGTATTCGAACGGACCATGCGCGATTTCAGACATCCTTAATGGCTTTCCGTCAGGCTGTGGCCGAGTTTCGTGCGAACCGCCACTCGGAGAAGCCTTATGTCTGTAGTCCGCGCCGCTCTCTTGTCGGCCGCCGCTTCGTTCGCTGTCACAGCCGCCGTCACGGCCGAAGACAGCATGACCCCGTTCACCAGCCAAGTCCAAGTCGCCTACGATCAAAGCACCGTCGTGCGCCTCGATCGTGCGGCGAAGACGGTCGTCGTCGGCAACCCGTCGATCGCCGACGCGATGCTCGTCAGCGACAAGCTGGTCTACGTGCAAGGCCGCATGTTCGGGCTGACGAACATCATCGCCTTGGACGCCGCCGGCGCCGAGATCCTGAACACCCGTGTCATGGTCGGCGCCGCCAATGTCGGACAGGTCACGCTCTACCGCGGTCCGTCGGGCCAGCAGAACATGGCGTGCTCGCCGCGCTGCGAACGGACCGTGACGCAGGGCGACAAGGAAATGGACATCGTCTACAAGCAGGCCGACGAGAAGATCGAAGTCACGCGCAAGTCGGCCGACTTGGCCAGTCCGCAGCGCTGACATCCGCTCCGTCTGAAATCGAAAGGCCCGGCGCGATGCGCCGGGCCTTTTTTGTTTGGCGGCTGGGTCTCGCGGAACCAAATGCCCCGCGAGATCGCCGTTGCCCTACTGGCTGAGACGCAGGTTCGACAGATCCTGCGCGATCGTCTGGAACACTTCGGTCAGTTCGCCGGAAGAAGGCGACTCGAAGTAGAGCGAGGCGTCGGATGCGCAGTCGCGCATCAGGTTCTTGGCGCGCGAGGAGTCCTCTTCCAGCAAGATCGAATAGACGCGGATGTTGGCGTCCTTGATCCGCTGGCACACCGTCCGCGTGCGCGTGTCCTGCTCGAGCTCGGCCGCGGCGGCGTTCGTCGTGCCCAGCGTCCCGCGCTGCAGGTAGTTGTAGGCCGTGTAGGTCGACCTGTGCCACGTGCTATTGCTCTGCACGGTGTTCAACCCGTCGGTCAGGAACACCATCGCCTTCTGCCAGTCCGGATTGTCGTAGTCCGCGCCTTCCGTATAAGGCGCCGTCGGCGAGAGCGTACGCCAGCCCCACGCCGCGCCGATCGCAATGTGCGTATAGCCGGTGGAGATCATGCCGTTGACGTAGCTCTGAAGTGAAACTTTGTTGTTCGTCAGCGGCAAGATCCTCTGCATGTTGCAGTCGGCGTTCGGCTGCGTCCTGTTCTGGCCGACGTATTTCTGCGAGCGCCTCAGACGCGTTTCCTGATCGCCCGAAATACCGTCGGTGATATAGGTCGTATAGCCGCTATAGGCCGAACTGTCCGGGCCGTCCGGTTCGAAGTAAGGCACCCACAGCGTGTTCGGATTGCCGGCCTCCGGCGGATCGTCCGTTTCCTCGAGCCCGTTCGGTCGCGCTTCCAAGCATCCGCCCCAGCTCTTGTTGCTCATCGTCGGCCAAACGGTGAACGCGTACCGATTGTTGTCGAAGTTGACGCGCGCGTATTGCGACGCACCGTTCGAGTCCATCCAGCCGTTGTTCAAGAACGTGGTCGTGTCGACCTTGACCGTCTGCGAGAACGGCACGAGCGACATCTTCAGATGCGACGGCGTGTTCTGATCGCCGAACAGAATGCCGATGAGCTCGTTCGTCGCGTTTCTGAGCGCCGTGATCTTGCCGTTCGACGCCATCGAGCCGGTGTTGTCGAGCACGAGCGCGATCTCAAGACCCTTGGACTCGCGCGTCACCTCGACGTTGACCGACACGTCCAGATAGTAGATGCCGAAAAGCCCCATGAACGCGGTGTCGACGCGCGCGGTGCCCGCGACGGTGACCAGGTGGCTGCCGCCCGACGTGACGGTAAGCGACGTCACCGTGCCCAACTCGTCGTCCGGATAGTTCGCGTAGAAGAATTTCTGCGCCTTCGCGCTCATTTCGGTGTCGGACATGCCGACGGTACCGCCGACCGCAAGCCCGGCCGCGTCCAGCGCTTCGCCGAGGCGCATCTTCACGACCATCGCGCGTGTCAGGTCGACGGCCGACCCGACCGCCGCCAGCGTCGGCATCAGCGCCAAGCCGTAGATCATTGCGACGTTGCCGGCCTCTGCGAGGCGGAACTTACGGAAGAACCCGCGCGCGGCGCGGACGATCGAGCGCATCATGACATTCGCTCCCAAAAAAACACCCACGGCAAAGCGGCCCTTGGACGGGCTTTTGACGCTTCCGATCGGCGACACTGCGCCTGATCAATTAAGAAAAAGTAAATTTGAGAAAATGGACAAATGAAACACATGAAAACGACATTGAGCGGTCAATGTATATTTACTCGATATTTAGGCTGACGCACGTTAACGGCTTCACGCTCTTGTCTGCCGGTGGTACACGCTTGGGATTGAACGGTGCAGCCCGTTCGGGCCGCAGGCTTGCCGCAATCAGCGAGAAGGAGCGTCACATGCTTCGACCGAGGACATTCGAGTTCCTTTGCCGCTTTGCGCGCGACGAACGGGGCGCAACCGTTGTCGAGTTCGCGCTCATCGCCGTCCCGTTCTTCATGATGCTCTACGCGATCTTCGACATTTCGCTGATCTTCTTCGCCTCGACGACGCTCGAAAACGGCATCGTGGCTGCGGCGCGCCAGATTCGCACCGGCCAGGCCCAAGCCGCGAACATGAGTTCGGCGCAATTCCGCTCGCTGGTCTGCAACGAAATCTCGATGCTGCTCGCCTGTGACGCGCGCCTCGGTCTCGACGTACGCAAATACACCGGATTCGGCGACGTTCAGTTCGGGGCCGCACTCGACGACGACGGCAATCTGACCGGCGACATGAGCTTCGACCCCGGCGGACCGGGCGACGTCGTCGTCGTGCGCGCGTTCTATACGTGGCCGATGCTCACCCCGCAGGTCGGCGCCAAGTTCGTCAACATGGCCGGGGGCCACCGTCTGCTCGAAGCGTCGATCGCCTTCCGCAACGAGCCGTTCGGCTCGATTCTTGAGAACTAGAGGAGGGATGCCATGCTTCGCTTCGCTAGGAAGTTCGCCCGCGCCGACGAAGGCCTTTCGGCGGTCGAATTCGCGCTCATCATCCCGGTGATGCTGCTCACGATGTTCGGCATCGCCGAGATCGCGAACTACATTTTGGCCGCGCGCAAAGTTGCGAACGTGGCGTCGAGCGCCGCCGACCTCGTGACCCAGGACACGATCGTCGAGGACGACGAAATGAGCGACATCATGGGCGCGCTGCGCGTGATCCTCTATCCGTTCGATCCCAACGACGCGCAAATCCGGATCACGTCCGTCGTCGCCGACGACAACGGCGACACGACCGTGGGTTGGAGCGACGCGCTGAACACGTCGCCCTACACCGAAGGCGCGCCGATCGACGCACCCGCGGACATCGTGCCGAACGGTCAGGGCATCATCATGGCCGAGGTCAGCTTCACCTACACGACGCTGTTCGGCATGTACCTGACGGACGGCATGACGGTCAGCGACAAGTTCTATTTGAAGCCGCGCCGTTCGACGATGGTGTTGCGCCAATAGCGCGCGCGAAGCTTACGCACTCTTTACCTGTCGGGGATTAGCGTGCCGTCGGATGTCGAATTCGGCGGCACGCTGCCGTTTGGGCCAAAGAGAAAACGAACACATGATCAAAGCGCAAAGAGAACAAACGGCCCGCACGTCGAACGACCCCTTCGCCGCAACGCTCGACCGCGAGGCCCATGAACTCGAAGCGCTTCATGCGGGCGTGCAGCGTCACCTGAACGCGTGGCGCGCGGCACATGAGTCCGCGATTCTGCGCCTGGGTGCCGTCATGGCGCGCATCGACGCGATGGTCGACGAAATCGAACGCCGTCGCCCCTGAGTTGCCGGCCGCGTTTCGCTCAACCCGCCACGTCCCATAAACTCCCGAAGACGAATCACAGCATGCGCGGGCGGGGGATATCCGCCCTTCGGGGGACACTGTGCGCACGCTTTCAGCCAAGAGCCGCGTTCTGTTCGCGGCTGCCGCCGTTTTTGCCGCCGTCCTGATCGTGGGCGGCGCGTACTTTGTCGGCTATGTCGGCGAAATCCAGCGCGACCTCAGCGATCCCTCCTCCGCGCGCGCCCGCGCCGCGCAGAGCATCGCAACCGTCGAAAGATCATTGGGTTACGCTGGATTCTTGAAGGCATATCGCAACTACCGCTTGACCGGCGACGCGGACGCACGGCTTGAGCTGGCGAAGGCCGTGAATGCGGCCGGCCGCGCTCTCGACACATTGCGCGCCGTGTACGCGGGCGATCCGATCGCGGGCGACGCGCTGCGTGAGGCGGGCGCCGTCCTCGAGACCTACACCCACATCGCTCGCACCGCCCCGAACACCGGCGCGGCGCTGCGCGGCACGGCGGCGATGGACACGCTGGCGACGTTGCCGCAGCCCCCTCAGCTCGAAGCGGCTTACGTTTCCCTGCGCAGCGCGCTCGACCGCCTCGGCCAAGCCGATCTCGCACACCAATTGGGCGGCGCCGCCTTGGCGCTAAATTGGACCCAGATGCTCGTGATCGGTGCCATCGTCGCCGTCGTGCTCTGTCTGATCGCGGTCGCCGCACTGTTGCAGATGGGAATCATCCAGCCGCTAAAATCGCTGGAGCACAGCCTGACGGCTGTCGGCGACGGCGCCGTGTCGCACGCGGTTTGGGGCACGGAAAGGCCGGACGAAATCGGCGCTTTGGCGCGCGCGAGCGACAGAGTTCGCCGCGGCCTCGCCGAAACGACCGCGCTGAAGATGCTCGCCGACAAGGGCGCACTGCACGTCACGATCGAAGGCCAGGCCTCGGTTCTGTTCGAAAAACTCGCAGCCGACGTCGCTTCGGCAACCGAAGCGCTGAAAGAAGCCTTCGCAGGCCTCGTCAAGTTGCACGACGACGGCAACCGCCGCGTCGAGGCCGCAGTTGAAGGCGTAGGACGCGCCGGTGCGCGCTTCGGCGACGCAGCGACAGCGGCCCGCGACGAGGCAACGGCCGCGATCGAAGAGATACGCGTCTCCGCCACGAAAATGGGCGAAGCAGCCGACGCAAGAACGAAACGCCTCGACGAGATCGCGACCCGCTTCGAAACCGGCGCCAAGGTCATGGACACGGCCGTCGGCGCCGCCAAGGACAAGACGGCCGTCGCCGTGGCGCAGCTCGCCGACTCGACCGATGCGCTGAAGCGCATCGCGGGCGACGCCCAAGCCATCCAAGGCGCGTTCTTCACCACCTGCGACAAGATCTCGTCGGACGCCGCGAACACGACCGAGAAGGTGAGAACGCTCGCCGCCGGCCTAAACGACGCGGTCGGCGCCGTCGACACGCGCCTCACGCAGAAGCTGAACGCGCTTGACCAGTTGGAACAGAGCCTGACGACGACGCTCGCGAAGCTCCAGCAGCGCGCTAGCGAAACGGTGGCCGCGCTGAACGATGCCGCAGGCACGTTCGACGAACGCACGGCCGCCGCTGGCGCGCGCACCGCCAAGACCGCAGCCGAGTTTGAAGACGTCCTGCGCCTATTCCGCGACGATGCCGCAACCGTGCAGAAGCGTACGCTCGACGGCACCACGCAGGCGCACGCGGCGCTGGACGAAGCGATCGCCCGCCTCGACGGCCTGGCCGCCAAGATGACGGCTGCACCGGCAACCCAACCGCCCGCCATCGACCTTGCCGCCGTCACCGGCGCACTCCAAAGCCAGAGCGAACAAATCCGCGCCGAGATCCGCGAACTCGCCGTCCGCCTGACCGAGGATCGCCTGCTCGCCGGCGCCGACATGCCGTTCCTGAACGCGAAGACCGCAAACGGCGGCCCGGCGGCGCCGACGCTGGCCGATGTGCCGGGCGAGGAAATCCTCGCGCGCCTTAAGAACCTAGCCAGCGAAATGCACGCCGCCCAGTCCCGTCTCGACCACGCGACGGCGTTGAAGGACGCGTTGAGCACGTTCGCCGCCGAGATCAAGAAGATCGCGCCGATGGCGGACCGCGCCGCGCGTTTGAAGAACATGGGCAAGGCGCTCGACCACCACGCCGACCGCATCGAGGAACATGCGGCCGCGGTCGCGCCGTCTTCGGAAGCGCTGCGCGGCGAAATCCGCGCGATCACGAGCGAGCTGCGCACGATCGCCGCGCGCGCTCAGGCCAACGGCGCCAAGGAGGGCCCGGTGCTGCGCGAGGCGGCGATGGACCTTGGCGCCCGCGCTGAATCTCTATTCGGCTACTTCGAACAACAGCCCGCGCTCGCGCCCGGAACCGAGGACTTCGACGACGAACCGCCGGCCGACACGACGGCGGCCGATCTCGCCGCTCTGGCCGAACTGATCGGCCGCCTCGAAACGCGCGCCGAGCACTTGTCGCAAACCGCGCTCGCCGCCCGCTTCGGCGAAATCAGCGACAACGCGAGCCCCGCCGAGCGCGAAGCCGCACGCCGCGCCGCGGAAACGAAGACCGATGGCGCAATCCATACCGTCTTCGAATCGATCGAACGGCTGAACAACATCGCCGCCGCCCTCGCCCGCGCCGGCGACGCCGACCGCCAGCGCCACGCCGCACACTGAACAACCGCCGCTACCGCAGATCGGGCGCAACCTCCTGCCGCCCTTTCTGCCAATTGTTGGTCGTGCCCTTGTTCGGCCCGACCTCCCATGGCAAGGGCCCCAGCCGATCGGCGGCCGGACCTGTGTCCGACTTGTCGGTGCGCGTCGCCAATCCCGATTGCCCCTTCGGCGGTGGCGTTTTCAGCCATCCGCGCGCCGCACCCGCTTCCTCGAGCGACATCGTCGCCGTATCGGGCCCCAGCAGCGCGCCGATATCGCCGGTCCGATTGAGCGGATCGAAGAGTCCGATCCCCACCTCACCCCATTCGAGTTCGGGACACACACTTCGCGTCGCCTCGCTCAAGCGTCCGTCGCGGTTGCAGAGGTATTTCCAGATCGCGAGCGCAGGGTCGCCGTACTGCCGTTGCCGCGTCGTGCTCAATTGAGCCGGCATCCGCGGCCGGAACCGTGGCACGGCGACGACCGCGTCGATAGGACCGAGTTCCCGCACGTCCGGCGGTGGCGGAACGATGGGCGCCAGCGCCACGATCTCCGCCTCACGCACATCCTCGATCTGCAGCTTGAACGAAATCGAATAACTGAGCGCGAGCAAGGCCGCGGCGTGCAGCGCGAGTGCAACCGCGATCGCTGCGCCGAACCTTGCGCGCGGCGAACCGGACAGTGCCTCTGGATCGAATGCCGCCACGCCGCCTCAAAGGTCCGAAGACCGGCACAATGCGCTGGCTTTGCGGCGGGAACAAGAAAACAGGCGGGGGCGTGGATGCTGGGTTCATCCACGCCCTTAACCCATCAGCAATGGGGGTTGCTGTGTGGCCGCCTACTTTGCCGGAGAGCCGGATGAATGGGGGACGACTCGGCCGGCGGGGGACTCGTGACCGGCCTTGGGGAAAGCCGGTTTACTAATGAGTCAGAGTTTAGGAGCCACTTCTTAACAAAGTCCTAATTGCAGAATGCCGCCAATTCCCGCCTTGGGTGTAACGAGGCGTGCAGATTCGGCTATTGTTCGCTATGCGCATTCGGGGATCATCAGATGAACGACAACTTCTGGCTTTCTGTGCTTGGAACGGTGTTCGCAGCGATCCTCCTGTTCCTCTTCGTGCACCAAGTCTGGCCTGAATTGTGGCGCTAGGAACGTAGCCGAATCAGCCCTTCTTGCGCGACCGACGCAACGAGCTTGCCGTCTCTGGAAAAAACACTCCC
>CAZLRW010000053.1:0-23672 GCA_964561925.1 uncultured Flavobacteriaceae bacterium | reverse complement strand
CCGCCACTCGTAGAGAACGTCGGGTTCGCCGGCTTCGTTGCCGCTGCCGTCGCCGAATTCGACGGGGGTGAAGCCGTGGTGCTCGTAGAACGCCCGGGCGCGGGTGTTCACGGCGAAGGCGTAGAGCGTGAGTTTGTCTGGACGCTCTTTCTTGGCGACGTCGAGCAACTTCGTTCCGATGCCGCGGCGGTAGCAGTCGGGCCGGAGATAGAGATGGTCGATGTGGTTGCCTGCGAGCGCCATCATGCCGACGATGCGGCCCGCCCCGATCGCGACCCAAACCTCGCAGTTCGCGAACACGTCCTCGGTGATGAAGGCCCGGGTTTCGGCCGGCGTGTGCAGCTTGCTCACGAACGGGAGTGCGTCGGCTTGGCTCGCGATGAAGAGTTCCGCCACTTCGGGTGCGTCGGCAGGGTCGGCTTTGCGGATGTCGATGGCCATTGCGTGAGGCTTAGCACGGCTGGGCGGCCAGCAAGATTGTTCTTGCTTTGTTCTTCCCCTCTCCGTAGGCTCCCGCGATGGCGAAAAACATCGTGGGACATGGCGCGCGGCCGCCTAGTGAGGGGGAGTTTGCGGCGCATCCCTCCGGCGTGAAGGGGCGCGGAACGCTCTCGAACGTGTCCGGGCGTTTCGAGAGCCAGCATCGGGTGATCGTCGACGACGGCTGGGGGACGCTGGACGAGGAGGCGCCGAAGCTGAAGACCTCGGTTTCGATCGATGCGACGCGCACGATCATCGCGCGCAACGACTCGCCGGACATTCCCTTCGACCGGTCGATCAATCCCTATCGCGGGTGCGAGCATGGGTGCGTGTACTGCTTTGCGCGGCCGACGCATGCGTATCTGGGGCTGTCGCCGGGGCAGGATTTCGAGAGCCGGTTGTTCGCGAAGCCGAAGGCAGCGCAGCTGTTGGCTCAGGAACTGCGCAAGCCCGGCTACGTCGTGCGTTCGATGGCGCTGGGCACGAACACCGATCCCTATCAGCCGATCGACGAACGCTATCAGGTCACGCGCGAGATCTTGAAGGTGCTGCGCGACTTTCGCCATCCGGTCGGGATCGTGACGAAGTCGAACCGCGTGCTGCGCGACATCGACATTCTTGCCGAGATGGCGAAAGACAATTTGGCGCGCGTCGCGATTTCTGTGACGACGCTCGACCGCAAGCTCGCGCGGGCAATGGAGCCGCGGGCGCCCACGCCCGAGCGGCGGCTTGAGGCGATCCGCGAACTCGCAGCGGCCGGCGTGCCGGCGGCCGTCATGGCGGCGCCGATGATACCGGCGCTGAACGATCACGAACTTGAGGGCATTCTGGAGCGCGCGGCAGAAGCGGGCGCGCGGCAGGCGGGGTATGTCGTGTTGCGCCTGCCGCTCGAGATCAAGGATCTGTTCCGCGAATGGCTTGAGGTGCATCAGCCGGGGCGCGCCGCACATGTGATGTCGCTCATTCGTTCCATGCGCGGGGGAAAGGACTATGACGCAGAATGGGGAAAACGCATGAAGGGCACGGGCGTTTATGCGGATCTGATCGCCAAGCGCTTCAAGCTCGCTTGCGAACGGCTGGGGCTCAATAAAGAGTGGACGCCGACCCGGACTGATTTGTTCAAGCCGCCGCCGGCGGCGGGCGATCAGTTGCGTTTGTTATAGGGCACTTCACCCCTCGCCCTCCCTCTTCGGGAGTGGAGAGGGGCCGGGGGTGAGGGAGGCCCTTCCGCCACGCGGAGGACTGAGAGTTGCGCGCGAACCTCACACGTTTCAGCCTCGCACTGCGGCCTTCCCTCACCCCCGACCCCTCTCCCTTCCGATTCCGGAAGGGCGAGGGGAGATAGTTTGCGATGCCCACCTTCACCCGCGAACGGAAGATCGAAGGGCCGGTCGTCGGGATCGACGAGGTGGGGCGTGGGCCGCTTGCGGGGCCGGTTTATGCGGCGGCGGTGATTTTGAATCCGGAACGCCTGCCCCGCGGCATCGACGATTCCAAGGCGATGACGGCCGAAGCGCGGGAGAAAGCGTTCGAGAAGATCATGGAGCGGGCGCTCGCCGTCGGCATCGCGTGCGCGAGCGTTCAGGAGATCGACGAGATCAACATTCTGCAGGCGACGTTCCTGGCCATGAAGCGGGCGACGGAGAAGCTTACGATCGCGCCGGTGCACGCGTTCGTCGACGGCAACCGGGCGCCTGCCCTCGCCTGCCCCGTCGACACGATCGTCGAAGGGGACGCGAAGTCGCTTTCGATTGCGGCGGCCTCGATCGTGGCGAAGGTCACGCGCGACCGGGTGATGCGCGAACTCGATGCGGCGCACCCCGGCTACAATTGGGCGAGCAACAAGGGCTACGGCACGCCCGACCATCTGGCCGCGCTCGACCGGCTGGGGCCCAGCGTCCATCACCGCAGGAGTTTCGCCCCTGTGGCGCAGCTGAAATTGCCGTTCGCGGGATAAGCCCGTAATCCTCGTGGGGTCACACGGGGAGGGATTGCGTTGCTCACGCTCTTGGGCGTTGCCGTCGTCATCGTCGGCTTTGCGTTGCGGTTCAATCCGCTTCTGGTGGTCGTGGCCTCCGCGCTGGTGACGGGGCTTGCGGCCGGGATGACGCCGCAGGACGTGCTCGCCGCGTTTGGCAAGGCGTTCAACGAGAATCGATTCGTGAGCGTCGCCTGGCTCGTGCTGCCGGCGATCGGCGTGTTGGAACGCGCGGGATTGCAGGAGCGTGCGCGGACGCTGATCGGCGGCATCAAGGCCGTCACCGTCGGACGGTTGCTGCTGGCATATATGTTCGTGCGGCAGGTCACGGCGGCGGTCGGACTGATCTCGATCGCCGGACACGCGCAAACCGTGAAGCCGCTGGTCGCACCGATGGCGGAGGCGGCGGCCGAACTTCAAGACCCGAACATCACGGACGAGGAGCGCGAGAAAGTCCGCGCGATGTCGGCTGCGACCGACAACATCGCGCTTTTCTTCGGCGAAGACGTCTTCCTTGCGATCGGGTCGATCCTGCTGATGGTGGGCTTCATGGAGCAGAGCGGCATCGAGGTCGCGCCGCTCGAGTTGTCGTTGTGGGCGATCCCGACCGCGATCGCTGCGTTCCTGGTGCACGGCGCGCGCCTCCTTTTGCGCGACGCGCGCGTGAAGAGGGGCCGCACGAAATGATCACGATCCAAGCGGTTTATGTTCTCGTTGGAGTCTTGTTCGTCGTCTTCGCTTACTTGAGCCTGCGCGACGCGGCCAACCCGCGGCGTTGGACGACCGGTCTCTTCTGGGCGCTGTTCGCGACGAGTTTTCTTGCAGGCGATGTCCTGGGCGATCTTGGGAACGGCGTGCTCGTGCTCAGCATGGCGCTGATCGCGGGCTTCGGCGGCTTGAGTATGGGCAAGGTCGCGACCACGTCGGCGGAGGAACGGAAGACGGGCGCCGCGCTGCGCGGCAACGCGTTGTTCGTGCCTGCGCTCATCATTCCGCTCGTCACCGTCGCGGGCACGATCCTGATCAAGGGGATCGAATTGCCGGGTTTGGCGCTTGGGCCGTGGAGCTTGATCGCGCCTTATTTCGAGACGAAGCAGGCGACTTTGATTTCACTCGCGGCCGGTGCGATTGCAGCGACGATCGTGGCGCTTGCGATGTTCAGGCAACCGCCGGCGAGCCCCTTTCAAGAAGGCCGGCGCTTGATGGACGTGATCGGTTGGGCTGCTCTGCTCCCACAGATGCTGGCTTCGCTCGGCGCGGTGTTCGCGGTCGCGGGCGTGGGCAAGGTCGTCGGCGATCTCGCGACTGCGTTCGTGCCCGGCGACAATCTTCTGATCGCGGTCGCCGTCTATTGCGTCGGCATGGCGCTCTTCACGATGATCATGGGCAATGCGTTCGCGGCGTTTCCGGTGCTGACCGCGGGCGTCGGCATTCCGTTTCTCATTCAGCATTTCGGGGGCGAGCCCGCGGCGGTCGCCGCGATCGGCATGCTTGCGGGTTTTTGCGGCACGCTGATGACGCCGCTCGCCGCGAACTTCAACATCGTTCCAGCGGCGCTGCTCGAACTCAAGAACCGCAACGGCGTGATCGTTCAGCAGATCCCGACGGCGCTTCTGATGCTCGCGATCAACACGTTGCTGATGTACGCGCTCGCGTTTCGCTGAGTCATTCGAACTTATGCACAGGGAGATCGTTACCGCGTTCTACATCTAGTGGGTCGGAGTCTTAAGGATTCAAAATCGATTCCCGCGTTAACTTTCTGATTCAAAAGACTTATTGACGGCGAGTCACCTGTGATTCAACGTGACGATGTCTAGCGCCGGTTTTGGGTAAGGGCACTTTGGGGCCGGCGACGACCAAGCGGATTCAAACCACGTTCTGACGGTGCGCCGGCAGCCATTCGCGCTCGCCTGCACGCGCCGTAAGAGCGGCCAATTGGGGGCCTTCATGGGCGTCATCACGCGTGCGATCGCGAACTATCACGACCAGATTCTACAGGGCGACACGATCGCCAAGATGAACGAACTACCGGCGAAGAGCGTCGACCTGATCTTCGCCGATCCTCCCTACAATCTTCAGCTCGAAGGCGATCTGCACCGGCCCGACCAAAGCAAGGTCGACGCGTGCGACGATCAGTGGGACCAATTCGGGAGCTTCGCCGAGTACGACAAGTTCTCGCGCGAGTGGCTTGCCGCCGCGCGGCGGCTGTTGAAAGACAACGGTTCGATCTGGGTGATCGGCTCCTATCACAACATCTATCGCGTCGGCACGGTCATGCAGGACCTCGGCTATTGGTTCCTGAACGACATCGTGTGGCGCAAGTCGAACCCGATGCCGAACTTCCGCGGCCGGCGCTTCACGAACGCGCACGAGACGCTGCTGTGGTGCGCGAAGTCGCGCGGGCAGAAGAGCTACACGTTCAACTATGAAGCCATGAAGGCGTTGAACGACGATCTTCAGATGCGCTCCGACTGGTTCCTGCCGCTGTGCACGGGCGGCGAGCGGCTGAAGGACGAGAAGGGCCAAAAGGTCCACCCGACGCAGAAGCCGGAGGCGCTGCTCCACCGCGTGTTGCTCGCCTCGTCGAAACCCGGCGACGTCGTACTCGATCCTTTCTTCGGCACCGGAACGACGGGCGCGGTCGCCAAGAAGCTCGGCCGGCGCTTCATCGGCATCGAGCGCGATCCGGCCTACATCGCCGCAGCGAAACGGCGCCTTGCGCTGGTGTCGCCGACCGCGCCGCAAGATCTCGAAGTGATGAAATCCAAGAAGGAGGAGCCGCGCGTGCCGTTTGGAATGATCATCGAACGTGGATTGCTTGAGCCCGGCACGAAGCTCTACGACCCGGCGCGGCGTCATGCGGCGCGCGTGCGGGCGGACGGTTCGCTCTCATGCCAGGATGCGACGGGTTCGATCCATCAGATCGCGGCGCGCGTGCAGAACCTGCCCGCGTGCAACGGCTGGACCTATTGGCACTTCGACGCGCAGGGCGTGCTGAAGCCGATCGATCTCTTGCGCCAGCAGGTGCGGGCGGAGTTGCACTGAAACTGCATACAGAGCCGCAGAGACGCAGAGAACCTGCGCCTTTGCGGCTCTGTTTGATTTTGGGACACCCGCGCGCCGTTCCCGGCTGAAGCGGGTCACATTCCATTCATCGCTCGGCTTGTAGTCTGATCCCGTGAGCGCCGTGGGCTCGGCGGGTTGCGGTAACATGGACAAGACTGCGGTCTTCCTTGTGTTCTTCGCCGTGTTTTGGACGGCCATCGTCGGGTTCTTCGACGTGACGGCCGGCAGCGAAGTGCTGAACGCGGTTCGGTCGGACGATTTCCGAACGACGACGGGCACGGTCACGTCGAACGAAGTCGTGCGCCGGATGGGCGACGACGGGCCGCGCTACATCGCCGAGATTCGCTACTCGTACAACGTCGCTGGGCGCCACTACACGGGCGACAAGTACCGCTTCGGCGCCTTCAATCGCACGGACAAACGGTGGGCGCGCCAGCTCGCGGACGCGCATCCGGTCGGCCGATCCGTCACCGTCTACTACGACGCGGACAATCCGGCGCTCAGTGTGCTGACGCCGGGCCTGCAGGGGTCGAGCCTTCTCATTCTGATGTTCCTTGCGCCGTTCAATGTCGTGATGCTGGGGATGTGGTGGTACGTGCTTCCGTCGATTTGGCATTGGTGGAACGGGACTGAACGTCCGCCCGCGCGCTGGTTTCGCGACGGCGGCGCGACGCGCGTTCGGCTGCCCTATCTGCCGCCGCTGGCGACGGCGTTCGGCACGCTCGGCATTTGCGCGTTCGCCGGCATCTTCGCGATCGCCTTCACGGCCGGCTTTGAGCCCAGCGTCGAGACGATGTCGACGGCATGGGTTCTCGTGCTCGGCGTTTCGGTGGCTGCGGGGTTCAACATCTGGCGCATGGAGCGGCGAGGGGATTTCGATCTCGTCATCCGCGAGCGCATCGTGGAATTGCCCGCCATGTACGGCCGCACCGCGCGCCGGACGCTCGACCGCTCGGCCATCAGCGGCGTTGCGATCAAAACGACCGAGTATCCGGACAGCGAACAATCGACGACATACGATGTCCGGCTGGCGCGGCGCGATGGCGACCACGAAACCGTGGTGAGCTGGCACGATGGGCACAGCGCGGAACGCTTGGCCGCGTGGTTGCGCGAGAAGTTGGGCCTGCGTTAGCGGAACAACGGACCGGCATCGCGGTCGGCGAGCGCGTGGTCGATGACTTTGCGCATGACGCTGGGGAGCGCGAAGGCTTTGAGGTTTGCGAGTGGCGCCCACTCCCCTGCCCCATTCGCGCGCGCGACGCCTTCGGCGCGATAGACCTCAAGCTCCAATTCGAAATGCGTGAAGCCGTGGCGGACGAGGCCCGGCAGTTTGCGGAACTTTGCTTTTAGCGGTGCATGGCCGGTGGGGTCGTCCGGGAACGCCGCTTCCCAGGGGCTCATCGGCGGTTCGTGCATGCCGCCGAGCAGACCCTTGGGCGGGCGGCGGCGCAGCAGGATCGCGTCGTCCTTCGAAATCGCGACGAATGCGGCGCCGCGTCTCAGCGGGCGGGCGCGCTTTGCTTCGCGCGCAGGCAATGTCTCCGCTATGCCGAGGCTGCTCGCAGCGCAATCGTCCGCCCACGGACAGTTCTTGCAGGCGGGCGATCTCGGCGTGCAGATCGTGGCGCCGAGGTCCATCATCGCTTGCGCGAAGTCGCCCGCGCGCTTTGCCGGCGCCAACGTCTCGGCGATGCGCTTCAGTTCCGCCTTCGCGGCGGGGAGAGGCGTCTTCACGGCGAAGAGGCGCGCCAAGACACGCTCGATGTTGCCGTCGACGGGGGCGGCGCGCTTGTCGAACGCAATCGCTGCGATCGCGGCTGCCGTGTAAGGACCGATGCCCGGCAGTTTCAGCAACGCCGCCTCGTCCGGCGGCAAGCGGCCTGCGTGCGCGGCGGCGACCTCGCGGGCGCAGGCGTGCAGGTTGCGCGCGCGGCTGTAGTAGCCGAGGCCTGCCCAGGCGGACATCACGTCCTCGACCGGAGCTGCGGCGAGGGCCTTCATCGTCGGCCAACGCTTCAGGAAGCTGTGGAAATAGGGCCCGACGGTCGCAACCGTGGTTTGCTGCAGCATGATCTCAGACAGCCAGACGCGGTACGGATCGGGCGTTTCGCCCGGCAACGCGCGCCACGGCAAGCGGCGGCGGTGCGCGTCGTACCAATCGAGCAAGCGCTTCACGAGCGCCGCGCGCTTTTGCAGCGAGAGGTCCGCGGCGCTATGGTCGGGGCGCGATTTCGAGGCGGTCATGTCAAAACCCGACAGCCAAAGACCGGCTTTCCGGCGCGGGCCGTTGCCCTTGGCCGCGGATGCGCTGTCGCTCGTGCGGCAGCAACTGGCGGCGCGCGGCTTTTCGCGAATCGAACTCGTGACACGGTGGGCCGAAATCGCGGGCCGGGGACTTGCCGAGCATTGTTTTCCCTATCGCCTGTCGGCGGGCGGCGCCAGCGGGTCGACGCTGACTCTGGTCGCCGACGACCGCGCGGCGCTGGAACTGCAGCATCAAACCCCGAAAGTGATCGAGCGAATCAACAGCTATTTCGGCTCGGCGGTGGTCAGCAAAATCAAAGTGGTAGCCGGAACTGTTCCGACGCCACCTGCACGACAGGCGCCAAAACGGCCGCTTTCGGCGCAGGAAGAACGCGAACTGGCCGCCCGCGCCGACGCCATAGAAGACCCCACGTTGCGTGCCGCATTGACGCGGCTTGGCCGCCACGCCCTTGCCGAAAGCAGGCGACCAGCCACTTTGAAGCGTTGAGCGCCCCGGTCTTACCGACCTATATTTACGAAACGTTAGTGCTTCGCGGGGGTTCACGTGCAGGTTGATCGTACATATCTCATTGCCGGCGGCGTCGCGCTTGCGGTCGTGCTGGGCGGCATCGGCTATTGGGTGTGGGGCGGCGGGTCGAGCGACGGACCGACCAAGGTTGCCTCCGGCGAATGCGTTCCGAAAGAGTCGTTCGATATCACCGCCGCCGACCACACGCTCGGCCGCGCGGATGCGCCGATCACGCTCGTCGAATACGCCTCGCAGACCTGCATTCACTGCGCCCGCTTCGCGCGCGACGTGTTCCCGCAGCTGAAGAGCGAATACATCGACAAGGGCCACGTGCGGTACGTCTTCCGCGAATTCCCGCTCGACCAAGTGGCGCTGACGGCCTCGGTCGTCGGACGCTGTCTGCCCCGCGAATCCTACCTCGCTTACGTCGACTTGATGTACGGCGAACTCGAAACCTGGGTGCAGCAGGAAGACCTTCGCGCTTCGATCAAGGAAATGGCGCGGCGCGCCGGCATGACGGGCGAAGATTTCGAGAAGTGCCTGTCGACCGACGAAGACGCGAAGAAGCTGATCGCGGGCCGCACGAAGGCGCAAGAGGATTACTGCATCGGCGGTACGCCCACGTTCTTCATGAACGGCAAGCAGATCGCGAGCGGCGAGATTCCGTGGTCGACACTGGACGAGAAGATTCGTGCGGAGCTGAAGGCGAAGGGCGTCGATGCTCCGGCTGCACCTGCGGCGCCGGCAACTCCCGAAGGTGCGCCCGCCGAAGGTGCGGCGACGACGCCTGCCGAGGGCGCTGCACCGGCGACGCCACCCGCCGAAGGCGCAGCCCCTGCACCGGCCGCGGGCGAGACGCCCGCTGCCGCGCCACCGGCTAATCCCGCAACGCCTGCGCCGTCATCGGGGTCCCCCACCCCGTGACGGCCTGACGTTGCCGACGTGACTGGCTGATACCCCCCGGCCTCAAACTTAGGATTGCCCCCCGTGAAGTTCTCGCGACTTCGACTCGTCGGATTCAAATCGTTCGTCGAACCCACCGAACTGCCGATCGAGCACGGCTTGACCGGCATCGTCGGCCCCAACGGCTGCGGCAAGTCGAACTTGCTCGAAGCCCTGCGCTGGGTGATGGGCGAAAACTCGGCCAAGTCCATGCGCGGCGGCGCCATGGACGACGTGATCTTCGCCGGAACGAACAGCAGGCCCAGCCGCAACACGGCGGAAGTCTCGCTCGTCATCGACAACACCGCGCGCGCGGTGCCTGCAGCGTACAACGACGACGAAGCGGTCGAGATCACGCGGCGGATCGAGCGCGAGATGGGCTCGATCTACAAGATCAACGGGCGCGACGTGCGCGCGCGCGACGTCCAACTGTTCTTCGCCGACATCTCGTCGGGCGCGCATTCGCCGGCGCTGGTCCGCCAAGGCCAGATCGGCGCGCTGATCAACGCGAAGCCGATTTCGCGGCGGGCGATTCTGGAAGAAGCGGCGGGCATTTCCGGTCTGCATGCGCGCCGGCACGAGGCGGAGCTGAAGCTGAACGCGGCGCAGACCAATCTGGCGCGCGTCTCGGACATCATTCAGGAAATCGAGCAGCAGGTCGCGAACCTGAAGCGGCAGGCGCGGCAGGCGGCGCGCTACCGCAATCTTTCCGGACATATTCAACGGGCCGAAGCGCTTGCGCTCTATGTGCGCTGGCAGACGGCGTCGACGGCGGCGGCGGCGGCGGAAGAGGAACTCGCGCGGGTGCGGGCGCAGGTCGAGCAGCTGACGCTTGAGGCCGCGCGCGCGTCGAACGCGGTGCTGGAGGCGGACGAGAAGTTGCCGACGCTGCGCCAGACGGCCGCGGAGCGCAACGCGGCGCTGCAACGGCTGACGGCCGAGCGCATGACGCTCGACGGCGAGGAAGCGCGTGCGAAGGCGGCGGCCGAACGGCTGACCGCACGGCTCGCGCAGATCGGCGACGACCATGCGCGCGAGAGCGCGCGCGTGGACGATGCGCGCGCGATGCTCGCGAAGCTGGAAGAGGAGCGCGGCGGACTTGAGGCGCTGACGGCCGGCGAAGCGGCGGCGACGGCAGAAGCGGCCGAAGCGCTTGGTGCCGCCGACGAGGCGATGCGCGAGTGCGAGCTGCAGGCCGACAAGGCGACCGCCGAATTCGCCGAAGCCCGGGCGGCGCGCGGCGATTTGGAACGGCGGATCGACGACGGCCGGCGCGCGGCAGCGCGGCTTCGGAGCGAACTCGACAACATCGCGGCCGAGATCGAGCGGCTGGCGCGCGAAGCGGCCACGGCACCGTTGGTCGAAGAGGCCGAGTTGCGTGTGGCCGCGGCCATCACGGCGGCCGAGACCTCGAAGTCGACGCATGCCCATGCGGAGGACGCGCTCAGGGCGGCCCGCGACGCGGAGAACGCGAAGAAGCTCTCCGTCGAAACGGCGGTGCGCGATCTCGATCGGCTGAAGGCGGAGTCGCGCGCGCTGACCGAGATGCTGGCGACGGGCGTCGGCGAAGGTTGGACGCCGGTCATAGACCTCGTGCACGTCACGCCGGGGTATGAGGCGGCCTTGGGTGCGGCGCTCGGCGACGATTTGAACGTTCCGGTCGATGCGCAGGCGCCGATCTATTGGCGCGAGTTGGCGAACGGCACGGTGCTGCCCGCGCTGCCCGAGGGCGCGCAGGAGTTGGCGATGCTGGTGCAGGCACCGGCGGCACTTTCGCGGCGGCTCGCGCAAATCGGCGTGGTCGAGCGCGCGGCCGGCGCGGAGCTGCAGGCGCGTCTCGCGCCCGGGCAGTGCCTCGTGACGCGCGAAGGCGACATGTGGCGCTGGGACGGATTCACGGCGACGGCCGAGGCGCCGACGGCCGCTGCCGTGCGGCTGCGCCAGCGCAACCGGCTCGCCGATCTCGACGGCACGATCGCGGCGGCGGAAGAGCACACCGGCGAACTCAAGACCATTCATCAGGAAGCGGTCGAAGCGCGCGAGGCGGCGGAAGTTGCCGAGCGTACCGTGCGCAACGCGTGGCGGCAGGCTGAAAGCGAAGCGACCGCGGCGCGCACCGCGCTCGCCGACGCGGAGAAGCGGCATGCGCAGACGGCGGCGCGCACGCAGTCGCTGAACGAGCGGCGCGAGGCGCTGGCGCAGGACGAACGCGAGGCGCAGGAGCGCGCGACCGGGCTGACGCAAGCGTTCGACGCCCTGCCCGAGCTTGCCGATTTCGAAGGCCGGCTTGCGACGGCGCGCGAAGAACTCACCGCGGCGCGCGCGAGCTTCGCCACCGCGAAGGCGCGGCACGAAGGCGTCGAGCGCGAGGTGCGTGCGCGTCATCAACGCCTCCAGGCGATCGCGACCGACAGGGAGGCGTGGGATACGCGCATCGCGACGGCGAGCGCGCAGATCGAGGCGCTGGTGCTGCGTCAGGCGGAGGCGCAATCGGAACTCGCGGCGCTGGAGCACATTCCGGCCGAGATCGCCGAGAAGCGTGCGAAGCTGTTCGATCTCCTGAGCGAAGCGGAAGCGGCGCGGAAAGAGGCGACGGATGCGCTGGCGCTGGCCGAAACGGGCTTGAAGTCTGCCCAGTCGGCTTCGCGGATGGCGGACCATGCGGTCGCACATGCGCGCGAAGAGCGGGCGCGCTGCGAGGCGGTGCTTGCCTCGCAACGCGAACGTCTGCAGGAGGCGATCACCAAGGCGCGCGATACGCTCGACTGCGTGCCGGAAGAGCTGGCGGCGAAGGCCGAGCACGAACCGGGCGATGCGCTGCCGGCGCTCGATGCGGCCGAGGCGCGCTGCGAGAAACTGAAGCGCGAGCGCGAACAGCTTGGCGGCGTCAATCTGCGCGCCGAGGAAGAGGCGGAGGAGTGCGAAACGCGGCTGACGTCTCTGCAGAGCGAAAAGAACGATCTTGAAGAGGCGATCGCGCGGCTGCGCCAGGGCATCGGTTCGCTGAACAAGGAAGGGCGCGAGCGGTTGCTCGAAGCGTTCGAGCGGGTGAACGCGAACTTCCAGCAATTGTTCACGTCTCTGTTCAGTGGCGGCGAGGCGCGGCTGACATTGACGGAGTCGGACGACCCGCTTGAAGCGGGGCTCGAAATTCTTGCGCGTCCGCCGGGCAAGAAGTTGCAAACCATGTCGCTGCTTTCGGGCGGCGAGCAGGCGCTGACGGCGATGGCGATGATCTTTGCCGTGTTCCTCTGCAATCCGGCGCCGATCTGCGTGCTGGACGAGGTCGACGCGCCGCTCGACGACGCGAACGTCGAGCGGTTCTGCAATCTGCTCGACGAGATGACGCGCATGACGGAGACGCGATTCCTCGTCATCACGCACCATGCGCTGACCATGTCGCGCATGGACCGGCTCGTCGGCGTGACGATGCAGGAGCGCGGCGTCAGTCAGCTTGTGGCCGTCGACCTTGCTGGTGCGGAGCGCGTGCTGTCGGCGCAGGCGGCGGAGTAGCTACGCCGGCTCGACGTCGGTCTTGGCGAAATCGCCGCCTTTGAACAGCAACGGTTCGCCGAGTTCCTTGGCCAGCGCGTAAGCGAAGCAATCGCCGAAGTTCAATCGCGCGGGGTGGCCAGAGCCCTTTCCGAAGTTGCGGTACGCTTCACGCGCGATTCGGGCCTGCACTTCGGTCACCGGCGCGAGTCGAATCTGAGTGCGCGCCAAAAAGTCGTCGAACTTTCCGCCAGCGACCGGATCACGCAGCCGATCCACGACGATCGCCGCTTCGAGATAGTTCGCCGCTGAAATTCGCCGGACTTCGGCAGTGGCGATTCCGATCTTGAAGCGCTCTGCGTCAGGGTCCTCGCGGAAGATCGCTATCAGTGCCGAAGAATCAACGATCACTTCGGCAAGCCCATCTCGTCATAAAGCAGTTCGTCGATATCGAGCGCCTTGTCCTCCGGCGACATTCGCGACGAAATCTCGCGCGCAATGCGTGTCATGTCTTCAAGCAATTTCGGGTCCGGTTCGCGCTTCTTCACGCGCGCGATCCTCTCGCGCAGCGCCTTGGTTACAGCCTCGGTCAGCGTGTCGCCGGTGAGTTTGGCGAGTTCGGTCGCCAAACGGTGGGCCTCAGGATTCTTGATGTTCAAGCTCATGGTAGAATGGTAGATGAAATTTGGTAGAAAGTCTCCCAACACCTCGATTTTCAGTGGCTATCGGCCAACAACCGCCGCGCCGTCGGCGACGCGTTCGCCGGGGTGGGAGACGACTTGGTCGCCGGGTTTCAGGCCTTCGAGGATTTGGGCGGTGCGGTCGTTCATGTGGCCGACCTTCACTTTCGTGACGCGGGCGCGGCCGCCGTCGACGCGGAAGACGGCCCAGTCCGCACCCTGACGGAACAGGGCGCCGATCGGGACCTGCAACGCCTTGTCCGACTGCCAGCGAACGATCGCGGCGTCGATCTGATAGCCGTGGCCCAGGCGGCGCCAGCGGTCGTGGGGATCGGTCAGATCGATGATCACGTTGACGCGCTGCTCCTCGATGCCGAGCGAGGAGATCTTCATGAAGCCGAACGGTTCGACGCGGCGCACGCGCGCGTTCAACGCGCCCTCCCCGCCCCAGCGCGTGATCAGGACCGCGTCGCCGTCGCTCACTTTCACCGCGTCGGTCGACAGAAGATCGACGACGATTTCGAGATCGGAAGGATCGCCGACTTCGACGAGCGGCTGGCCCGCTTGGATCACGGTTTCGTTCTCTTGAATGACGCGCAGGATTTGGCCCGTGATCGGGGCGCGGATCGCAAAGCAGCAGCGGCGCGCGGATTTCGGTTTTGCGGCGTCCGTGGGGACGATGAGGGCCGCTTCCGCCGTCTTCACTTCGAACTCGCGTTGGCGCAGCGCGGCGCGTGCGGTCGCAACGGCCGCTTCAAGCGCGTCGACGGATGCGGTCGCGGCGTCAACCCGGGCTTTGGCGACGACGTTCTTGGCGAAGAGCTGCTGCACGCGCTCGCGTTCCTGCCGCGCGAGCTTCAGGTCGGCTTCGCGGCCGCGAGCGTTCGCGGCGGCGGTCTCGCGCGCGGCCTTGGCGGCTGAGACCGTAAATTCGAGTTCGCGCTCGGCGCGCGCGTCGAGGAAGGCCGGGTCGGCGGGCTCGATCGTCGCGATGACCGTCTTCTGCGCTTCGATGAAATCGCCGGCGCGCGGCTCAATGCGAAGCATTTTGCCCGAGATCGGGGCGGAGAGCAGGTAGACCTCTTTCACCCGCGTGACGCCGTCGTCCTCGATCGTGACCGCCATCGGACCTTCGGCCAGCGTCGCGATGTCGACGGCGATCGCGCGCGGCCACAACGCGAAGACAAGGCCTGCGAGAAGCAGGAGACCGAGGCCGATGGGCCATGCCCAAGGTTTGAGTGCGTTCATCGGATCAATCCCGTCCCTTCAAGACGCGTACCAAATCGAGAGTTTGAATGCGGCGGACGACGACGGCGCAGCTCACCGCGGTCGCCGCAATGATGACGAGCGCCGACCAGCCATAGGTCGCCGGCGCGAGGCCCAGCGGGATCTGATAAAGGTCGGTCTCGAACAACTCCATCATCAGCGCCGCCATGCCGTAGCCGAGCACGCAGCCGACCGGTAAGGCGACCAGCGTGAGCAACGCGAGTTCGCCCACGAGGATCAGCGCCACCTCGCGCTTGTGGTAGCCGAGCACACGCAGCGTCGCGAGTTCGTGCGCGCGCTCCGACAGGGTGATGCGGCTTGCGTTGTAGGCGACGCCGAACGCGATCACTGAAGCAAAGCCGACATAGAACCACACCATCGTCATCATGTTCTGATTTAGAAGATCGCGGAACATCTGGTAGGCGCGGCGTTGCAGCTGGATCGTGAAGAGGCCCGGCGTCTGCTTGACCTCGGCGAATAATGCGGCTTCGCGTTCGGGGTCGGTCTTCAGCCAGGCGCTGTCGGCGACCTCGCCGTCGCCGGTGAGACGGTTCAGCGCCGCGCGCTGCATATAGACGGCGAGCCCGACATATTCGTCGATCACGCGCGTGACTTGCGCCTTCGTGCGCGCGCGGCGGCCCTCGAGAACGGCGACTTCGACCTCATCGCCAGGCTTCACGTTCAGTTGCTCCGCGAGGCGCCTGGTGAGCAGGAGGCCCGATGGCGGCAGGTGGATCGTACGTCCATCCGCGCCGACTTGCTGCGAGAGTTCGGAGCCCGGGTCGATGCCTAAGATCGCAATGCGCTTGTTGCGCGGTCCGTGGGTGAGCTTCGCGCCGACGGTGCGGCGCAGTTCGGTGCGCATGACGCCCGGCATGCGTTCGATCAGGCTGCGAACGGGGTCGGCGCGCGGTTCGACGAAGCGCAACGTCACGTCCTGGCGCTGGGCGCGGAAGAAGAACGAATCGATCATCAGCGAGATCGAGTCGATGAACTGAACCGTCGCGATCAGGAGACCGAGCGATAACGCGATTCCGGTGACCGTCATGCCCGACCGCATCGGAAAGCGCGTGACGTGGCGCACGATCATGTAGCCTGTCGTGCTCAAGTCGCGGAGCAAGCCGATGCGTTCCATCAGACTGGGGCGGTAGGTTGCAGGGCTTGGCGGCGACATCGCGACGGCGGGCGTCAACCGCATCGCCTGGCGTGTGGCAACGAGTGCGCCGCCGCACGAGACGGTCAGCGCGATGGCGGCCGAGACGAGCAGAATGTCAGGTGCGATCGCGAAAGCGAGCGTCGGAAAGCGGAAATACTCGCGATAGAGTTCCGTGATCTGATAGCCGAACCAAGCGCCGGCGACCCACCCCAAGACCAGACCGATGACGCTGACGGTGAGCGCGAACTTCACGAAGTGCCAGGCGACAGCAGCGTCGGCGTAGCCGAACGCCTTCAAGAGGCCGATTTCGTGGCGCTGGGTTTCGATCTGGCGCGAGATGACGGTGTAGAGCAGGAACGCAGAGACGATGAGGAAGATTGGCGGAATGACGCTCGCCATCGAGGACAGCTGACCGAACTCGCTGTCGAGGAAGGCGTGGGAGGATTGTTCCTTGCGGTCGAAGGCGCCGGCCGCGCCGTATTGTCCCAGCACATGGTCGACGGCGGCGATGACGGTTTCACTGCTCGCGCCGCGCAACAGGCGCAGCGAGGCGTCGTTGAACGCGCCCTCGTAGTTCAGAATCGCGGCCAGCTGCTTGCGGCGCATCCAGAAGACGCCGTAGCGGCGGTTGTCCGGGACGATGTCGCCGGGACCTATGACATAGATGTGCTCGGGCGAGAGTGCCACGCCCGTGACGACAAGGCGCTGCTTGCGGCCGTTCATCACGGCCGAAAACGTCGAGCCGGGGCCGAAGCCGTTCGCCGTCGCGAACGCCTCGTGCAGCAGCACTTCCGAGGTGCGGTCGGGATCGGGGAAGCGGCCGTTGCGCAGAACGAGCGCATTCAGCGCAGTGTCGTTGTCTTCAGGCAGCGAAAGCGCCAGGCCGCGCAAGGGTTCCGTCACGCCTTCGATCTCGATCGTGACGTAGCGCGCGACACGGGTTTCGACTTGGGCGACGCCCGGAATGTCGCGCAGGCGCGCAGCAGCCGACTCCGGCGCGCGCTTGAGGCTGACGAAGACTTGCGCGAAACGCTGGCGGTCGTAGTAGGCCTCGCGTGCGTCGGAGAGCGAACGCAGCGCGCTCAACGCCATCACGAGCGTTGCGACGGCTGACGCGATGACGAGCGCGATCGCCAAGACTTGGCCGCGGCGATGCCACATGTCGCGCGCGAGCTTCAGGTCTATGGCGGGAAGCGGGTTCACCAGGTGAGCTCCGACGGGCGGCGCTTCGTCGTGTTCGTTTCGATCGAGACGACGCGGCCGTCGCCGAAGTGGACGACGTGATCGGCCATGCCGGCGATCGTTGCGTTGTGCGTGATGACGACGGTCGTCGTGCCCAGCGTCTGGTTCACGTCGGCCAGCGCTTCGAGCACGCGCACGCCGGTTTCGCTGTCGAGCGCGCCGGTCGGTTCGTCGCAAAGCAGAACTTGCGGCCGCTTCGCGACGGCGCGCGCGACCGCGACGCGCTGTTGTTCGCCGCCCGAGAGTTGCGCGGGGAAGTGATTCATGCGCTCGCCGAGACCGACAACGCGCAGCGCCTCTTCCGGCGCCATCGGCTTGTCGACGAGTTCGGTCACGAGCGCCACGTTCTCGCGCGCGGTGAGGCTTGGGATCAAATTGTAGAACTGAAAGATGAAGCCGACGTGGCGGCGGCGGAACGCGGTGAGTTCGCGGTCGCTGCTCGCCGTCAGTTCCGTGTCGCGATAGTGCAACGTGCCTGCGGTCGGACGATCGAGCCCGCCCAGGATGTTCAGCAACGTCGACTTGCCGCTGCCCGACGGACCGAGCAGCACCAGGAAGTCGCCCTCATGCAGGTCGATGTCGACGCCGCGCAGCGCGTGAACCGCGCTTTGCCCCGCGCCATAGACCTTCGTCAGGCCGCGCGCGCGGAAGGCCGGGGCGCCGGGCGGCATTCTCACATCGGCGGCGGGGCTTTGCGGCATTGTGGGAGCCTCTCAAACACACATTGGGACGGCCTTGACGCAGGGCAAGCGGCGCCCGTTTGGCCGCTTGTTGCGGCTGCGACAGTACGTCTGGCGATAGTCGCCCGGAGAGGCGCAGGTTTCCTGACTTTTTCACCAGTTTGCGATGCAGCAATCGGCTTGACCCCTTGGGTCGCGGCCCATATGTTCCGCGCGGATTTCGGAGGGGGTTCGTGCGGCCCCAAAGGGCCTTGGTCACTTACCAATCAGGTCCGAACGACGATCCCGACCAGAAGCGTCTCGACGACCTGGGCCGGCGGATCGAGGCCGTACGCGACCTTCATCCGGAGGCCAAGCCTGCCCCATCTTCGCTGTCAGTCGTCTGGCGTCTCTCAACCGAACTCGTTGCTGCCGTCTTCGTCGGCGCCGCGCTGGGAATCGGTTTCGACCGGCTCACGGGACTGCGGCCACTTGGGATCATCTTGTTCTTGGTACTCGGCGTCGCCGCTGGGTTCACAATGGTGTTTCGCACTGCTCGCCTTCTGGACGCGCAAGCGAAAGATCAGAAGAAGGAAGAGTGACGATGGCCGCTGGCCACAGCCCAATGTCGCAGTTCGAGATTCACACGCTGATTCCGCTGGAGATCGCCGGCTACGACATTTCTTTCACTAACGCGAGCTTGTGGACGGTGCTAGCAGCGGGTGCCGCGGCGCTGTTCTTTACCCTCAGCGTGAAGCGTGACGCGATCATCCCAGGCCGCCTTCAGTCGATGGCGGAGCTGGCATATGGGTTCATTCTTTCAACGGTGAAGGAGTCAATCGGCGAGGCGGGTCTCAAGTATTTCCCGCTCGTCTTCTCGCTGTTTGGATTCATCCTCTTCTGCAACCTTTTCGGGATGATCCCTTACTCGTTCACAGTCACGAGCCACATTGCGATTACCTTCGCGCTCGCGATGGGCGTGTTCGTCTTGGTCATCGTCGTTGGATTTTGGAAGAACGGTCTTGGGTTCTTGAAGCTGTTCGCACCGCCCGGTGTCCCACCACTGTTGATGCTACTGATCGTGCCGATCGAAATCATATCGTTCCTGTCGCGACCGATCAGCCTGTCGATCCGACTCGCCATGAACATGCTGGTCGGGCACACCCTGCTCAAGGTCTTCGCAGGATTTGTGGGGTCACTGCTGCTCGCGGGAGGGGTGTTTAGCGGACTGGCGCTGGTGCCATTGCTGTTGAACGTGGCAATCACCGCGCTCGAGTTCCTGATTGCCTTCCTGCAAGCGTACGTCTTTGCAGTCTTGACTTGCATCTATCTCAACGACGCGGAGCATGTCGGGCACTGAGCACGACGAAACCGCACAACCTCTAACGGAGTTAAGAAAATGGATATTGCTTCAGCAAAACTGATCGGCGCGGGCTTGGCCGCGATGGCGCTGATCGGCGCCGGCATCGGCGTCGGCAACATTTTCGGCAGCTATCTGCAGGGCGCGCTCCGCAATCCTTCAGCCGCTGACAGCCAGCGCGGAACGATGCTTCTCGGCTTCGCGCTCTGCGAAGCGACCGGCCTCTTCGGCCTGGGCGTCGCGTTCATCATTCTCTACGGTTAGTCGCGAGTCGAGCGATGGCGGGCGAAGCCGCAAACGCTTTCCAAGTGGCCGACGTGGCGCCGGAGCCCGAGCACGGGGGTCCGGCGGCTGAGCCGTCCACGACGGAACACGGCTCAGACGAGCTGCACACGTCGATCGAGCACGCTGGCGATGCGCATGGCGCGAAGCCCGGCTTGCCGCAGCTCGACACGACGACGTTTGCGAGCCAGCTCTTTTGGCTGCTGATTTCGTTCGCGGTCCTCTACTTCGTGATTTCGCGGATTGCGGCGCCGAAGATCGGCGGCGTGATCGCCGATCGCGCAGGCCGCATCCGGGGCGACCTCGATGCGGCAGCGAAGGCCAAGCGCGACAGCGAAGCGGCGATCGCGGGCTACGACAAGGCGCTCGCCGACGCGCGGGCGAAGGCGCTGAAGTCGAGCGACGAGATCCGCAACACGGTCAACGCCGAGATCAACGCGAAGAACGACCAAGCTTCCAAGCAACTCGCGGCCGATACGGCGAAGGCCGAAGCGCTCATTGCTGAAAGGCACAAGGCGGCCATGGCGCGGGTCGGCGACGTCGCGCGCGAAACGGCGGCCGACATCGTGCAGAAGCTGTCGGGCGAGGCGGCGAACGCGGGCGACCTTGACGCCGCGGTCAACGCCGCGTTGAAGCGCGGGTAACGGAGAGTTCGATGCTCGAAGATCCCACCTTTTGGGTTGCCGTCGGAACGGCTCTCTTCATCGCGCTCGTCGTGTGGCAGCGCGTGCCGCAGATGGTCGCCAAGATGCTCGACGACCGTGCGGCGGCGATCAAATCCGAACTCGACGAAGCAAAACGACTGCGCGAAGAGGCGGAAGTAGTCTTGAAGGAATACCGCGCGAAGACAGCGAACGCCGCGCAAGAGGCGCAGGCGATCGTCGACGCGGCGAAGGCCTCCGCCGAGCGCATGGCGGTCGACGCGCGCGCGCAGCTTACGGTGCAGATCGAGCGCCGGGCGAAAATGGCCGAGCAGAAGATCGCGCAAGCCGAAGCCGAGGCGATCGCCGAGGTGCGCGCCGCCGCGACCCGCGTCGCGACCGCTGCGGCCGGCGAGGTCATCGGCAAGCGGATGACGGAAGCGAAGGGCGACGCCCTGATCGACGGCGCGATCCGCGATTTGCGCGCCAAGCTGCACTGAGCTTTCCCAACATTACGACCGTCGTGGCCGGGCTTGATCCGGCCACCCAGTGACGTTGCGCGCAAGCTGCGGCCCTGGCTGGCCGGGTCGCGCTTCGCTTGCCCAGCCATGACGACTTCTTTGCGCGCGCTGACTACAAATCAATCCGCCAGCGCAGCGCTTCCCCGTAGGCTGCGACCATGGTGAAGCGTTCGATCAGCTTGGGGATCAAATCGGAAGACCGGGATGTCAAAATCACACTATGATTGGAGCCCGGCACGGCGCCGGCAAATGCTGAGATGCAGGTTTGCCGCGCCCAATGTTTTGAGGTGAAGGATTGGACAAGGCTGAGGCCATCGACGCCATCGTGGACGCTGCGATTGGGGTGTTTGCGCAATGGGGTTATGAAGGCGCCTCCTTGCGCGCGATCGCCGCGTCCGCAAAAGTACCTCTCAGCACGATCGACAATTATTTCGGCAACAAGAAGCGGCTCTACCGCAGCCTGATACGGATGGTGTGGGCCGAAGTAGCGCGCGATCGCCGGATCGCGTTGGAAGCTCAGAAAGCGAGAAGCGGCTCGCATACCCTAAAGCTCGAACATGTGATCGAAGTTCTCGCCGCGCCGATCATACGCCGTGCCATGAGTAACGATCCCGCCGTTCGCGACCGATTGTATTTTCTGCAGCAGCGCTATCGCGAGCACCGCGCCCTCAACAAATCAGACGATATCGATAGCGTGGACGATCAGGTTCGACCGCTGATCCAAGCCTTCGTTGCATCCTTACCCGGGCTGACGTTCGATGACGGTGTCTGGGCTTTCTCCTACTGCGTGGGCGTAATGTACTCGATGCAGCTCATGGACCGGCGCTACGATGCCGTACTCGGTGGCGCCGCAGCTCCTTCAGAAGAGCAGGTCCTTGCGGATGTGGTGGCATTTTGCACCGCGGGCGTCGAGGCCATGGTGAGGCGGCGAACGGGCCGGGCAAGAGTGCGATAATCCGTTTCAAAGCAACACTTGGACATTCGTCCTGCGAATGAAATTGCCCGCGGAATGCGTTCTCCAGCATTCTTGAAACATGACGGAGGCCCGATTGGGCGGCCTCTGCATAGTCTCAGGAGCGCAACACAATGGCCCGCAGATATGTCATGGCGACGCGCGAGGATGGTCTCTCCGACGTCATCATAGAGAATGAGGTAGCGAAAGCGGCCGTGGTCGATCTTTGGATCAACTACGAGACCCCGGCCGACATGTCTCAGCATTCGGACCCGACAAATCCGGTTCCCGATCATGAACCACCCGAAGGGGGTTCGATTTTCCGCGTCGTTACCTTTACCAAGGAAATGAACGCTGCGACCCCCGAGATGGCTGTGGCGATGCACAAGCAGCTGAAGAGCGTGCATATCCCGACGATCGAGTATCTCAGGTCGGCCAAGCATCCCTCGATGCACAAGACCGACACGCTGAATTATTTCGTCTGCGTCTCGGGCCGGATCAGGGCGCTGTCGGAAGACAAGGACGTGCTGCTTGAACCTGGCGACTACATCATCCAGCACGGCTGCATGCACGGCTGGTGGGTCGAAAGCGATGAACCCGCGGTGATCGCCGCAGTACTCATCGACGCGAAAGTCTGAGCCATGCGGTTGATCACATTCGAAGCGGCCGGGAAGCAGCGGTTGGGCGCCTGGATCGAGGGCGATGTCCGAATTGTCGATCTGGCGCGAGCGGCAAGCAACGAGCCCGCGTTCGCCAGCATGCAAGCATTGATCGAAGGCGGCGATGCGGCGCTGGCTCGAGCGCGGGCGCTGGTCGCCAATCCGCCGGCCGATGCGATCATCGAAACTGAGGCCGTGCGCATCCTCGCGCCGCTGCCGCGTCCGCTGTCGATCCGCGATTCGCTGTGCTTTCCCGAGCATCTCGAGAAGTCGCAACGCGCCGCTGCCCGGATCATGGCTGCCGCGACGCCCGATCCCGCCGCCACCATGGCGCAGTTCGAGGCCAGCGAACGATTGAAAGTGGCCGACAGCTACTACGACTTCCCGCTCTACTACATCTCAAACAGCCTGGCGGTGGTCGGCCCGGATGCCGATGTGACCTGGCCGGCCTATTCGCGCTTCATCGACTACGAACTCGAATGGGCGGCGGTCATTGGCAAACGCTCCGAAAGTGTGAGCGCGGAAGACGCCACGCAGCACATCTTCGGCTACACCATCTTCAACGACTGGTCGGCTAGGGACGAGCAAATGAAGGTGATGGGCAGGGCGTTCCATGTTGGACCGGGGCCGGGCAAGGATTTTGCCAACAGCCTTGGTCCCTGCATTGTCACTTCCGACGAAATTCCCGACCCTTATGCGTTGGCCATGCGCGCCTCGATCAATGGCGCGCGCGTATCGGAAGGATCGACGTCAAGCATGCATTATCGCTTCGAGGATCTGATCGCCTATCTCACCCGCGCCCATGCGCTCCACCCCGGCGAGGTGATCTGTTCGGGCACGGTTGGCGGCGGCAGCGCACTCGAAGTGGGACGCATGCTGAAGCATGGCGACGAAATCGCGCTCGAGGTCGAGAAAATCGGGACCTTACGCAATCGGGTGCTTGCCCCGCACCTGGTAGGTTCGTCCAAAGAATCAAACCGTCATGGCCAAGCTTGACGTGTTCTACAAATCGATCCGCCAGCGCAGCGCTTCCTTGCCGCCGTAGGCTGCCGCCTTCGTGAAGCGTTCGATCAGCTTGCCGCCGTTCGACGTGATCACCTTCTGCGATGGGATGTTGTCGGGGTCGGTCGTCAGTTCGACGTAGGCGAGACCGCGCGCGCGGCATTCGGGGAGCAGTAGCCGCAACGCTTCGGTGGTGTAGCCCCTGCTCCGTTTCCACTCCACGACGGTGTAGCCGATGTGGCCGAGTATGTGTGGCGGCAGCGCCGACGTCCCGCGCTGCCAACGGAAGTTGATGAGGCCGCAGAACGCGCCGTCCCAGATCCAGCGGTTGAACCCGGGCAGCCGCTTGATCACCGAGCCGTCGGGCATCGTGAAGTCTGGACCTTTCGCCTCTTCGTCGTCGAGGCTTGCCACGAACGCGGCCGCGTCCTCGCCGATGCGGCGCAGATGCTCGGCCGCGCCCGCCCGACCGCGCACGTTGTCGGGGTCCCAACCACGTTCGAGCGCATCGACGTAACCGG
>CAZLRW010000052.1:0-23741 GCA_964561925.1 uncultured Flavobacteriaceae bacterium | reverse complement strand
GCGGCTTGACCAAACGGATACCAAACGGATTTCAAACGGATATCAAACGCATTCCATACGGATGAAACGGCGGAAATCGGCCGTGGAAACGGATCAAACGGATCTTTTGCGAATTTTGTGTTTCGCCGCCGTTCAGTTCGCCGGTTGCGGCGTCCAGTAGAGCGCGCTCGTGTTGTAGCCTTGCGCTTGCAGCTTCGCCGTCAGGTCGGCGCGCAGGTCCGGCGCGATCTGCGGCGTGCGGGCGAGGATCCAGAGGTACCGGCCGGACGGTTCGCCCACCAGCGCCCAGCCGTAGTCCTCCGCCAGGCCGATCACCCAATAGTCGCCGGCGAACGGCCAGAAGAACGTGACCGAGAGCTTCGCGTTCGTGCTGGGGTCGACGACCGTGGCGCTGCCTTCGGCCACGTCTTCGGGGCCCGTGATCGCGCCCTTGCGGCAGCGGTTGACGACCTTGATCGAATTGTCCGCGTTCTTGCTGTAGGTCGCGGTGACGGCGAAGCAGTTCTCCTCAAAGCTGTTCGGGAAGCGCGCGATCTCGTACCAGCGGCCCAGATAGCGATCGAGGTCGACGCGCTCCACCGTCGTCAGCGGCTTCGTCGAATCGCGGTTCACCGGCGGCGACTCGCAGCCGGCGAGCCCGAACGTGGCCAGCACAACCGCTATCGCACATAGGAAAGACGTGGAAATGCCGCTGCGCTGCGGCAGGAAAGACGCTGGCTGTTGCATGGCTGCACGCACCCGTCGCTTGGGGGTGATATGATGTCAGGCGTTATACTTCGAGTCCCGCGGTTTGGATCATCCGCCCGCAGGGGCCCAAGCCTTCGAGAGGTGCTTTCATGGTCCGCAACATCATCATCGGCGTCGTCGTGTTCATCGCGGCCGTGATCGGCATCGCGTTCCTGCTGCCGCAGAACGTGCACGTGGAGCGCTCCACCGTGATCGGTGCGGCGCCTGACGCGATCTACACCGTCGTCGCCGACCTCACGCGGTCGAAGGAGTGGGGGCCTTGGTACAAGCGCGATCCGCAGATGAAGCTGACGCTCGAAGGGCCGCCCGCGGGCAAGGGCGCGCGGATGCGCTGGGAAAGCGCCACGGAAGGTTCCGGCAGCCAGGAAATCGTCGAGGTGGAGGAGAACAAGCGGGTCAAGACGAAGCTCGATTTCGGCGAGCAGCGCATCGCCTATGCGACGTTCGACCTTTCGCTCGCCGATCAGGGCGGCACGAAGGTCGTCTGGAGCATGGACACCGACGTCGGCATGAATCCGGTGTCGCGCTATTTCGGGCTGATGTTCGATTCGTGGATCGGCAAAGACTATGAGGAAGGGCTCGCCAATCTGAAGACGCTGGTCGAGGCGCAGGCGCGCGCGGACACGAACGCAGCTTTGTCGGTGCCGGGCAGCGGCGCTGCACCGCCCGACGTGCCGCCACTGCCGGCCGCGGCCGATCCGACGAAAGGGCCGGAGCTTGCGACGCTCGAGGCGCGGCCGATCATCCTGACGCGCGCCAAGGCGAAGGCGTCGGACGCGGCCGCGATTTCGGCGGCGCTGGGGGCGGCGAACCAGAAGCTGCTCAATTATGCGATGGCGCATAATCTCGAAATCGGCGGCGGGGCGCCGCTCGCCATCACGATCTCGCACAGCGCGGACGAGTGGGTGTTCGACGCGGCCATGCCGCTGGCGCAGGCGCCCAATCCGGTGCCGCCGGAAGCCGACGGCGTGAAGGTCGGCCAAACCTATGCCGGGCGCGTCGTGAAGCTGACGCACAAAGGGCCGTACCACACGATGGTGCCGTCCTATGAACGCATCCACGCGTTCACGAAGGAAAAGAGCCTGAAGGAAAAGACGACGACGTGGGAAGAGTACGTCAACGACCCGGTCGAGAACGCGGAGGCCGAACTCTTGACGAATATCTACGTCGCGGTGGAGTAGGTCTTAGTTCTCGCAGCTTTCCGGTTCTTCGGTGCCGGCCAGCAGAAGCGTCGCCTTCGGGCCGTTCATGAGCAGCACGGTCTGGCCGTCGGAGTATTTGCGGCCTTCCTCGGTCGGTACCGACTTCAGCTGCACTTCGCGGCTGGCGAGCGCGAGCACGACGGTCTTGCCGTCCTCGCCCAGGGGGCGCACCACGATGCGGCCGGACTCGTCGCACTCGTAGGTCGCGGGGCGGGTGCTCATCATCGGCGGCGTGATCAGTGCCGACTGCGTCGGGTCGGGGCGGTCGGCCGGGTCGACGCAGGCGGCGAGCGGAAGCAGCGACGCGGACACAACGACGGTGAAGATCAAGCGCATGTTTCGACTTCGACCTTGGGTTTTTGGAGGTGAGACGGTTTGGTAGCAGGCGCCGCTCCGCCGCGGCAAGCGCCTAGAGCTTCGCGTCCGCGCGGATCTCTTCCAGCGCGCCGCAGTAGGCGCGGTGATCGCCGCCGTGCTTGGCGCCGGCTTCCATGATGCGGGCGGCGATCTGGCCTGCGGTCGCCATGTCGATCTTGCCCGCGCTCTGGGCCTTGTTCAGGGCGTCGGTCAGGGCGGTCATCTTGACGGCGACGTCTTCGGGCGACGCACAACCGCCGCGTGCCGCGCCTTCGCAGGCCACGAGTCCGATGGAGAGGCCGCACACCAACGCCGCGACCGCGAAACTGCCCCTCATCCTTACTCCCCGGCCCAAATCGTCTTTGTTCGTTCGTTGATGTGAAAATGCAGGATCGCAAGCCCTTTGCCAACAGCGTTCTTTCGCCGGGGTCAACGGGCGGCGAAGGCCTTGATCGGGTAAAGCTTGATCCGCTCCGTCAGGCGGCCGCCGGCGTAGAAATTGAACGTCATGGCGTTCGATTTCGGGTCGTAAACGAACAGCGGGGCGACGCCGCCGGCCTTGGTTATCGTGTTGTTCTTGAAGTCGATCTTGCCCTCGGCGGCGTCGGGCCATTGTTCGATCAGCGTCGCCTTGATCTTGGTCTGGAGTTCGAGCCTGCGCGGCAGCGAGACGCCGTCGACCCCGACCGAAAGGGCGGTCGCATGGATGATGTTGCCCTTGTCGACCTGCAGGCGCACGGCGACGAGCCACTTGGCCGATTGGGAATGGCCCTCCCAGCGGCCGGGCGGCGCCTCGGCCGGGCCGCAGCCCGTGAGCGCGAGCGCGAGGACAAGGGCGGCGATGTGCGGCCGGCGCATGGCGGGCCTCCTGCTTGTTCGGGCCGATTGTCGCGCCGCTGGGCTAAGGATCGGTTAGGGGCGTTAACGGCTTGATCGGCAAGGAAAATCGAATTGTGCACATGCGAAACGAATCTGCTAAACCGGGCCGCCATAACCCCCAACGGGCTTGTCGAACCATGAGCGGCGCACAGCTGCCTGCCGGATTCCTGTCGGATGCGCTGAAGCGCATCAAACCGTCGGCCACGATCGCGGTGACGCAAAAGGCGCGCGAGCTCGTCGCGGCCGGGCGCGACGTGATCGGGCTCGGCGCGGGCGAGCCCGACTTTCCGACGCCCGACAACATCAAGAAGGCGGCGATCCGCGCGATGGAGCGCAACGAAACGCGCTACACGGCGGTCGAGGGGATTCCGGAACTTCGGAAAGCGATCGCCGAGAAGTTCAAGCGCGAGAACGGGCTCGACTATGCGCCGTCGCAGACGCTGGTCGCGCCCGGCGGCAAGGCGATCATCTTCAACGCGTTCGTGGCGACGCTGAACGCGGGCGACGAGGTCGTGATCCCGGCGCCGTTCTGGGTCAGCTATCCGGAGATCGTGCAGCTCACCGGCGCGACGCCCGTGATCGTTCCGACGCGCGAGGCGGACGGCTTTCGCATGACGGCCGAGCAACTCGCCAAGGCGATCACGCCGAAGACGAAATGGGTGATGCTGAACGCACCGTCGAACCCGTCGGGGGCGGCGTACACGGCGGCGCATCTGAAGGCGCTGGCCGGCGTGCTTCTCGACAACCCGCATGTTTGGGTGCTGACCGACGACATGTACGAGCACATTCTCTACGACGGGTTCACGTTCGCGACGATCGCGCAGGTGGAGCCCAAGCTCTATCCGCGCACGCTGACCATGAACGGGTGTTCGAAGGCCTATTCGATGACGGGCTGGCGCATCGGCTATTGCGGCGCGGCCGAGCCGCTGATCAAGGCGATGGCGGCGGTGCAATCGCAATCGACGTCGATGGCGACCTCGATCAGTCAATGGGCCGCGGTCGAAGCGTTGACCGGGCCGCAGGATTTCATCGCGCCGCGGGCGGCCGCGTTCCAGAAGCGGCGCGACCTCGTCGTGTCGATGCTGAACCAGGCGAAGGGCATCAAGTGCGCGACGCCGGAAGGCGCGTTCTACGTCTATCCGTCGTGCGCGGGCACGCTCGGCAAGATCGCGCCGTCGGGGCGCCGCATCGAGAGCGACGAGCAGTTCGCGGCCGAGCTGCTCGAGGCGGAGGGCGTCGCCGTCGTGCACGGCGCCGCGTTCGGCCTCGCGCCGCATTTCCGCATCTCCTACGCGACGTCGGAGGAGGTGCTGGAGAAAGCGTGCGAACGGATTCAGCGGTTCTGCGCGGGGCTGCGGTAGCGTCTATCCTTTGCGCCGCTTGGTGTCCTCGCACACGGCGCGAAAGCCGGCGGCGATGTAGCGGGACATCCGGGCGCTGGCCGCTTCGAAGTCCGACGAGCGGCAAAGACCGTTCGACAACCGATCGATGCGGCCCGTCTGGGCGAACGTCAACGTGAGCGCGCCCGACAGGAAATGATAGCTCCAGAACAGGTCCTCGTCGCGCGCCTTCGGCAGCGTGCGGCGAAGCGCGGCAATCAGGTGGCGGATCACCGGGTCGAAGAAGCGCGCCATCGTCTCGCCGCCCCAATCGGGGTTGTTGTTCACTTGCGCGATGATCGCGAAGTAGTCCTTCCATCGCGGGCCGCCGTTGACCGACGCGTCGAACAGCGGCCGTAAGAAGGCATCGATGAGGCCTTCGATCGTGACGCCCTTGGGGCCGGGGTTCGCCTCGTAGCTGCTGATGGCCTCGATCCGTTGCTTGTTCAGGATTTCGGCGCGCCGGGCGAACACGGCATCGAACAAACCCCGCTTCGTGTCGAAGTAGTAGTGCACGAGCGCCGTGTCGACGCGGGCTTTGCGGCCGACGTCACGCACGCTCACCGCATCGAGACCGTGATGCGCGAACAGACCCTCGGCGGCGTCGAGAATCGCCTCCCTGGCATCGGCGGAGCGCGCGGTCTTTTGCGGTCGTCCCGGCTTGCGCTTCGGCCGCGGGGCGCGCAAACGCCCGACGCTCATATCCATGATGTTCGTCGCCTCAGCTGGACCCTGATGCTCAATCATACCGTGCGGCATGGGGATTTGTCCTGCCTGTTGCGCTTAACCGCGATGTTCGTTGCGCAGCTCGCGTTTGAGAACCTTACCGTTCGCGTTGCGCGGCAAGACATCGCGAAAAGCTACGGCAAAGATGCGCTGCTGTTTGCCGAGTCGGGCGTTGGCCCATTCCTTCAGCGATTCGGCCGGCAGCGGCGCGCGGGGCACGACGACCGCCAAGGGGGTCTCGCCCCAGACTTCGTGCGGGATGCCGACCACGGCGCATTCCGACACGGCTTCATGCTGCAGCAGAACCGCTTCGATATCCGCCGGATAGACGTTTTGCCCACCCGAAAGGATCATGTCCTTCTTCCTGTCGACGATCGTGAGGAAGCCTTCCTCGTCGAAGCGGCCGATGTCGCCCGTGCGCAGCCAAGCGTTGCCGGACGCGTCGGTCCATGTCGCATCGGCGGTCGCGTCGGGTCTGTTCCAGTAGCCCGGCATGGTGATGCGGCCCCGACCGACGATTTCGCCTGCAACACCTGCGGAAACCTCGCGGCCCTCGTCATCGATGATGCGGATGTCCGTGCCTTGCAGAGGCCGTCCGACGGATGCCATGCGGCCGGGCGCATCTTCCGGATCGAGCGTCGTGATCAGCCCTTCCGTCAGGCCATAGAGCTCGATCACGCCGCATCGGAATGACGCGAACAGCCTTTCCTTCAATGTGACGGGCAGCGGCGCACCGCAGCTCATCATCGCCTGCATCGACGACTTGTCGACGCGATCGAAGTTCGAGTGTTCGACCAAGCGCTGGTATTGCAACGGGACCATGGCCGTGTGCGTGATGCGGTTGGCCTCGATCGCGCGTAGCGCTGCGGCCGCATCGAAGGCCTTGTGGAGGACCAACGTCCCACCTGCCAGGAACGTGCACAGCATTCCGGCCCAGCTGATGTTCGAATAGAGGCCGAGCGTCGCCAGCGTCCGCGCGCCGCCATGGTAGCGCAGCGCGATCGCCAGGTCGTACGCCCAATCCAACCGACGGCCATGCGTGTGGACGATGCCTTTCGGCGTGCCCGTCGTGCCGGACGAATAGATGATGTTGCACGGCGCGTCGGGCGACGGAGCCGGGTCGCTCCACTCCGGCGCGCCGGACGACTTCAGGTCGGCGAAGGGACGCCAGTCCTCGTCGCCGCCGACCGCGATGGCGCCGCCTTTCACGAGCGACGTTAGGCGAGGAAGCATGGGCGTGAGTCGCGCAATCTGGTCCGGTGTTGCGATCACGGCGGCAACGTCGGCGTCCTTCAACATCGCTTCAGCCGCGGCGTCCGTCACCGAGATGTTGAGCGGCACGGCAACGGCACCCGCGCGCAGCACGCCGAACATCGCCTCGACCGTTTCCACAGCATTCGTCATGACGATGCCGACGCGATCGCCTGACCGCACGCCCGTCGCGCGCAGTCCGGTGGCAACCAGATTCATCTCGCGCGCGAATTGGCTCCAGGTCACTTCGCGTGCCGCGAATACGATCGCGGGCTTCGACCCCCGCGATTTGCCATGCAGCGCCAGGATTTCCGGGATCAGCGGCTTCGGGGCGTCGAGCATCGCGTTTCTCCAAGCGGTTGTCGCGCGCCAACGGGTCACAGCGCGCGATAATTCATTCATCAATGAATTAAATACTAGGCACGGATTGCGAAACGCGCTAGCGTTTTCATCAACAAGGCCATGGGGCTGGCCAAATGGGGGGCTTTCGCATGTTTGTTTCAGCGATCAGGACGATTCTGCTCGGCGGCACGGCGCTCGCGCTCGGCGCCGTAGCATTGGCGCAAGATGCGACGCCGCCGGCCGAGGAAAGCGGCAAAGTCGAAAAGGTCACCGTCACGGCCCGGCGCACACAGGAGAACCTGCAGAAGGTTCCGGCCTCCGTGTCGACGTTTAGCGAGAAGGGGCTGGACCGGATCGGCGCCACCGACGTCACCGGTCTTCAAGGCGCGATCCCGAATGCGAACATCGCGCCCGGCCGCGGATCGTCGAACGCGTCGAACATCTATATCCGCGGCGTCGGTCAACCGGACGCGTTGCAGACGTTCGATCCCGCCGTCGGTGTCTACGTCGACGATGTCTATTTGAGCCGAATCCGCGGGACGCAGTTCGAGCTTATGGACATCGAACGCCTCGAGGTTCTCCGCGGTCCCCAGGGAACGCTCTACGGCAAGAACACGATCGGCGGCGCGATCAAGGTCATTACGCGCAGGCCCGACCAGACCTCGCGCGGCGCCGCCTCGTTCACCGTCGGGTCTTACGACGAGCTTGTCGGCAACGGTACGATTTCCGGTCCGTTGAGCGATTCAGTCGCGGCGAGCGCGTCGCTCCTGTTCGGTTCGCGCGACGGATATGTCGACAATCCGGTGACGGGCGAGAACTACAACGACCGCAACGTCGGCGCCGGCCGGGTCAAGCTCGCCTGGGACGCGAGCGACGATTTTCAACTCGATCTTTCGTTCGATTATGCGCAAGAGGACAACGCTCTCGTGCTTGGTCAAGCGACGAACACGCTCACGAACATCCTCGGCGTGCCGATTTTCGCCGTGCCTTCGCCTGCGCCGGAGTTCAATTTCACGACGCGTCCGACGGCAGGGCTGCCGAACAGCACCGAGCTCACGCATTGGGGAACGTCGGCGAGCGCGCTCTGGACGTTGAGCGACCGGTTCACGATGCGCTCGATCACGGCCTACCGCGAGCTCAAGAACGACGACTTCATCGACATCGATGCGGCGCCGGTCGAACTTGGCGACGTGTTTGTCGGGGTCGATCAGGATCAAGTCAGCCAGGAATTGCAGTTCATCTATTCGGGCGACAAGTGGAAGCTGGTGTCGGGTCTCTACTATTTGCAAGAGAACATCACGTCTCACCAGGAAGCCTACGCCGACGACTTCGTCATCGGGTTCTTGGGCGCGACGAGCTTCCTGCGCACGGTGGACGACGATTTGCAGACGACCAGTTGGGCGGCCTTTGCCAACGCGGTCTTCGCGCTGACGGACAAGGTCAACTTGTCGGCCGGCATCCGTTATACGGAGGAAGAGAAGGACTATTTCCGCACTACGTCGACCTTCAGCAACCAGCCCTTGCTCGTGGGTACCTTCGCGTTCAATCGCTCGGAGACGTGGGACAACGTTTCGCCGATGGTGTCGTTCGATTGGCAGGCGAGCGAGAACACACTGCTCTATGCCCGCTATGCGTCGGGCTTCAAGTCCGGCGGGTTCAACGGCCGCGCCAATGCGGCCGGCGAGGAGCAACCTTACGATCCCGAAACGTTGGACAGCTATGAGATCGGGCTGAAGTCCGATTGGGCGGACGGAACCGTTCGGACGAACATCTCGGCCTTCTACAACGACTACACCGATTTCCAGGCGCGCGTGAGCCGACTTGTAACGTCGCCGTCGCAGCCGGTGCCTGCCATCGACTTTGCGGTGCTGAACGCCGGCGGGCTCGAGATCTACGGCGCGGAACTCGAGTTCCTGGCTTTTCCGGTGCCGGAACTTAGGCTCGACGCTGCGATCGGGTACCTGCATGCGGAGTACTCGGAGTTCTTCGAGGTTCGCAACTTGGCGAATCCGACACCTCCGCCGGCTACGATCCCGACCACCGTCGACCGCAGCTGGCAGACGCCCGCGTTCTCGCCGGAGTGGACGATGCGGTTCGGCGGGGCCTATGAGTTCGATCTTGGCGACATGGGATCGCTGACGTTGGGGGCGGCCGCGCGTTATCGCTCGGATATGGCGCTCGCTGTCGACAACGCCAACATCCTCACGCGCGCGATCTTCCCGGGCATGTGGCAAGAGTCTTATTGGCTCTACGACGCGCAACTCGTTTGGGCGAACGAGAGCGAGACATTCCTTGCCGGCATCTACGGGCGCAATCTGTCGGACGAAGTCTACAAGACCGACGCGCAGGAATTCTCGAGCGTCGGCAACATCCGGACTGCCTACTACGGCGCGCCGCAAACGGTGAGCTTCAAGATCACCGTTCGGTACTGAGCATTTCGATCACGACTTGGAGGCGCGGGCGGGATGTCCGCGCCTTCGTCACGTTCAGGGTACGCGCGCGAGGAACGCGGCAATGGCGTTCCGGGCTCGGGTTCCTCGAGCGTCGGTGCGTGGCCGACGTTTGGAACGTCGGCCACTTCGAGATCGGGTTTCAGCGCCTTCATCGCGGCGATTCCCTCGGGCAGCAGAATGTCGCTCAGCGTTCCATGCACGACCAGCAAGGGTGCGGTGCCCAACGCACTGAAGAACGGGGTGAGGTCGGGCGCAGCTGCCGCGGGCGGCTGCGCGAAAATTTGGGCGATTGCGGGATCGTAGTCGAAGGCGACGCGGCCGTCGGGCAGTTCGCGTGCGGTCCGGCGGGCGAACTTGTTCCAGAACGCGTCATCCGCATTGGGGAAGGCTGCCGCTTGCGTGGCTTTCACGAGCGCCGTCAGTGCGGCCCATGATTCCTGCGGCGGCGTCTTGCCGACATATTGCGAGATGCGCAGAAGGCCGCTGGTGTTGACCACGGGGCCCACATCGTTGAACACGGCGGCGGCGACGCGGCCCGGCGCGGTCGCGGCGACGATCATCGTGATAAGGCCGCCCATCGACGTGCCGACGAAGACGGCCCGTTCGATGCCCAGCGTCGTCATCATGTGCACCACGTCGGCCGCATAAGTCGCCGGCACGTAACGTGCCGGGGTCGGATCGCGGTCCGAGCGACCGCGCCCGCGAACGTCGGGGACGAGCACGCGCCGTCCGAGCGCCGCTAGCTGGGGCGCCACGTCCTCGAAGTCGGCGGAGTTGCGCGTCAGACCGTGAAGGCACATTACAGGTGCGCCACGCGGCGTGCCCTGGGACGGGTAATCCCGGACGAAGAGATTCAAGCCATCGGTGGTAGCGATCGTGCGTTCGAGGAACTGCATGTCCGGTGGCTCGTTTGGCTGTTCGGTTACCGAAACAAAGTCCGACTTCGCTTACGCGGAGGTCTGATCAAAGCAATCTCGTGGCTTTTCCGCGCCCGTCGTCAAGGCTGCACTTCCGCTGCCGGCGCAGGCGCCGTTAAGCGCTTTTCCCTTGCGCTCGTCCTTGTTTGGTTGAAACGATAGGTCGCCCGGTTGGGCGTGGCTTTTTGGTGTCGGTTGCGCCTCCCCGGGCTTTCAGGGAGCAACCACATGGCAGACAAGAACGGTAAGGGAGGACATGGGCCACGTTGCGTGGCCTTGGTCGGACCTCAGGGCGGCGGGAAAACCTCGCTGCTCGAAAGCATGCTGTGGATTACGGGGGCGATCACGCGCAAGGGCGCCCACGCGCAAAGCACGGTCGGCGACGCCTCGGCGGAAGCGCGCGACCGGATGATGAGTGTCGAGGTCTGTGCGGCCACGACGAGTTACTTGGGCGATCATTTCTCGTTCCTGGACTGCCCGGGGTCGATCGAATTCCAGCAGGAAACCCTGAACGCGCTCGCCGGCGTCGATGCGGCCGTCGTGGTGTCCGATCCCGATCCGACGAAGGTTGCGCTGCTGCAGCCACTTTTGAAACGGCTTGCCGATCTGGGCGTGCCTCATTTCCTCTTCATCAACAAGATCGACAAGGCGCAGGGGCAGATTCGCGATCTGCTCGCGGCGCTGCAGCCGGTTTCGGCGCGCCCGTTGGTGCTGCGCCAGGTGCCGATTTGGAAGGACGGCATCGTTACGGGTTTCGTCGACCTCGCGCTCGAGCGCGCGTTCGTTTATCGCGAGCATGCGGCCTCGGAAGTCATCGCGATCCCGTCGGAGATGGCCGACCGCGAGCACGAAGCGCGCTATCAGATGCTCGAAAAGCTCGCCGATTACGACGACCATCTGATGGAGGAGCTGCTCTCCGACATCGAGCCGCCGCGCGACGAGGTGTTCGCCGATCTGTCGCGCGAACTCCAAGAAGGTTTGATCGTGCCGGTGTTGATGGGCTCTGCCGAGAAGGACAACGGTGTGCGCCGCCTGCTGAAAGCGCTGCGCCACGAAGTACCGGACGTCGCGCGCGCCGCGAAGCGCCAGGGGCTTGAGACCAGCGGCGACGATCCGGTCGTGCAGGTCGTCAAGACGATGCATGCGGCGGGCGGCAAGCTGTCGCTCGCGCGTGTCATGCGGGGCATCTTGAAGGATGGCGTCACGCTCGCGCGCAGCGACGGCGGGGAGGAGCGGGCGTCGGGTCTGTTCTCGATGATGGGCGAGAAGGCGACGAAGGTGCCCGGCGCGGGCGCGGGCGATCTTGTCGCGATCGGCCGGCTTGAGCGGGCGCAGACGGGCGATACGCTTGCCGCGCCGAAAGCCATCAAACCGTTGAAGCGGGCGGAGGTTCTGCCGCCGGTCTATAAGCTCGCGATCAAGGCCGCGAACCGGAACGACGATGTGAAGCTCTCGAGCGCGATCGCCAAGATGCGCGAGGAGGATCCGGGCGTCGGCTTTGAGCAAGTCGCGGAGACGCACGAGTCCGTGCTGCTCGGCCAGGGCGAAGTGCATCTGCGCACGGCGTTGGCGCGCATCGAGCGCAAGTTCGGGCTGAAGCTTTCCGCGCACACGCCGCATGTCGGCTATCGCGAGACGATCCGCAAATCGACGGAGCAGCGCGGGCGGCACAAGAAACAATCGGGCGGGCACGGGCAATTCGGCGATGTCGTCTTGCAGATCAAGCCGCTGCCGCGTGGCGGCGGATTCGAGTTCGTCGATCAGATCTCGGGCGGCGTCGTGCCGCGGCAGTTCATACCCTCGGTCGAGAAGGGGATCCGCGACTATCTGCACAAAGGGCCGCTCGGATTTTCGGTGGTTGACGTGTCGGTGACGCTCACCGACGGCAGCTATCACACGGTCGATTCCAGCGACGCGGCGTTCCAGATGGCGGCGAAGATCGGCATGTCGGAAGGCATGGCGAATTGTTCGCCGGTGCTGCTCGAGCCGATCATGGCGGTCGAGGCGCATACGCCGTCGGAACACACCTCGCGCATCAACCAGATCATTACGGGCAAGCGGGGTCAGCTTCTCGGCTATGACGGGCGCCAAGGGTGGCCGGGATGGGACACGGTGCAGGCGCACATCCCTGAGTCCGAACTGCAGACGTTCATCATCGAGCTGCGCTCGGCGACGCAAGGGGCGGCGACGTTCACGTACAAGTTCGATCATCTGGCGGAGTTGACGGGAAAGCTCGCGGAACAGGCGATCGCCACGCGGGCGCAGGCGCAGGCCGCGGCTTAGTTTCCAACGCAGAGGGGGCCGGGTTTGCGGCCCCCTCGCATCTCCGTGATTGGTCCGTGGGCGGCCGGTGCACGTATCTCCCCGCGACACGAAGGAGCAAATCCCATGGATCGTAGAGCGCTTATGAGCACGGTCGCGGCGGGCGGCGTGCTCGCCGGCCTCGCGGCGGTGTTCGGCTTTAGCCGCAGTTCGGCTGCGCCCGCGGGCAAATTCGAAGTGACGAAGAGCGAGGCGGCGTGGCGCAAGCAGCTCACGCCGGCGCAGTACTACGTGCTGCGCGAACACGGCACGGAGCGGCCGTGGTCGAGCCCGCTCGACAAGGAAAAGCGCAAGGGCGTGTTTCATTGCGCGGGTTGCGACCTTGCGCTGTTTTCGTCGGACACGAAGTACGACAGCGGCACAGGGTGGCCCAGTTTCTGGCAGCCGCTTCCGAACGCGATCGGAACTTCGATCGACCGCTCGTTGTTCACGGTGCGCACGGAAGTGCATTGCCGGCGTTGCGGCGGGCATCTAGGTCACGTGTTCGAAGACGGGCCGGCGCCGACGGGTTTGCGCTACTGCATGAACGGCGTCGCTATGACGTTCAAACCGGCGGCGGCATAGACATGGTCAAGGGATTCGGATTTGCACGCGTCGTTGCGCTCTCGCTTCTCGCGGGCTTGCTTGTGCTGGGCTTGCGGTTTGCGGACGGGCTGTTCGGCGCAAACGCCGCGCCGCCAACGCAAGCGCCGGACGGCAAGGCGGTTGCGATCTTCGCCGGCGGCTGCTTTTGGTGCGTCGAGGCCGATTTCGACAAGGTGCCGGGCGTGATCTCCACGACCTCGGGCTATATCGGGGGCAAGGTCGCCAATCCGACCTATCCGCAAGTTTCTTCCGGCGGGACCGGCCACACCGAAGCGGTGAAGATCGTCTACGACCCGGACATCGTGACGTACGAGAAGCTGCTCTACGTGTTCTGGCGCAATATCGATCCGCTGACCAAGGACGCGCAGTTCTGCGACTACGGTTCGCAGTACCGGACGGGCATCTACACCGTGAACGACGAACAGAAGCGCCTGGCGGAGGCGTCGAAGGCCGCGCTCGACAAATCCGGGCGCTTCAAGCGGCCGATCGTGACGGAGATCGTCGCGGCCGGGCCGTTCTATGCGGCGGAGACCTATCACCAGGACTATTACAAGAAGAATCCGGTGCGCTATAACTTCTACCGGTTCAATTGCGGCCGCGATGCGCGCTTGGACGAACTCTGGGGCAACGAGGCGCGCGGCGGCACTCACTGAGCGAGGGTGCATGTTTGCGGTCAAGGAAGTCAGCGGCACGAAGCGCGAGATCTATGAGGAGTTGCTGCGGCAGGCGCGGGGCCTGCTCGACGGCGAACGCGATCTGATCGCGAACGCCGCCAACGTCTCGGCGCTGATTTGGCAGATCGTGCCCGATCTGAATTGGGCCGGGTTCTATCTGATGAAAGACGGCGAGCTCGTGCTTGGGCCGTTTCAGGGCAAGCCCGCCTGCGTGCGCATTGCGCTGGGCAAAGGCGTCTGCGGTACCGCGGCGGCGCGGCGCGAGACGGTGCTGGTCGAGGACGTGCACGCGTTTCCAGGGCACATCCCATGTGACAGCGCGTCGAACTCCGAGCTTGTCGTGCCGCTGATCAAGGGCGGTGTGGTGCACGGCGTGCTCGACCTCGACAGCCCGCTTCATGCGCGCTTCGACGCGGAGGATCGTGCGGGGTTCGAGGCGCTGGTCCGGTTCTTCGTCGACGCCACGGACTTAGCGAGGGTTCATGCTTGAGCTGCGACCGAATTGCGAATGCTGCGACCGGGATCTTTCGCCTGCGGCCGCGAACGCGATGATCTGTACGTTCGAGTGCACGTTCTGCAGCGATTGCGCGACGAACGTTCTGAAAGGCAAATGTCCGAACTGCGGCGGCGAACTTGTGCGCCGTCCGATCCGTCCCGCCGACAAGCTTGCGAAGTTTCCCGCGTCGACGAAGCGCGTCGTCAAGCCACAAGGATGCGCCGCAAAGTGAAAGGCCGGACTGCTGGGGTTGATCAGCAGCCCGGCCTCGTCACGCCGTGCCGATGCGTTGGGGGTAACATCGGCCGCTTTTCCAGGAAGGGGTAATCCTGGGACCGGGGCCCTGTATCTGGGGGAGAACCGCCCCGGCACAATTTCAGATAGGTGCGCGAGGTTCGTTTCTCAAGATGGCGCGACGCCTTGAAAACGCAGCGTCAGAACGACCATTCACGCGCTTGTGACACGAGGAAATCGCGGAAGACGCCGACGCGCTTCGAGCCGCGCAAGGCTTCCGGATAGCACAAGAAAACTTCGTATTTCGGCACGGGCGTGTCGCAAACGATGCGGACGAGATTGTTGTTTCCGTCGGCGAAGTAGTCGGGAAGGATGCCGAGGCCAATGCCGGTTTCGATCGCCTTTCCCATCGCGATGATGTTGTTCACATACATCCGCGCGGGCCGCGGGTGGCCGGGTTTGCGGCCGACCTCAGCGAGCCAATTCACCTTGGACAATTCGGACGGCGCTTCGCCATAGACGATGATGTCGTGGCGATCCATCTCGTCGATGCAGCTCGGCGTGCTGCGACCCTTCAGATAATCGGGTGCGCCGTAGATGTGATACGCCACGTCGAACAGTTTGCGCTGAACGAGATCCGATTGCACCGGTTGGCGCATGCGCAGCGCAACGTCGGCTTCGCGGTGAATGAGGTCCAATTCGCCGTCATGCAAGAGCAGGTGCACGCGCATGTCGGGGTAGAGTTCGGTGAACTTCTTCAGGCGCGGCGCGAGCCAATAGGTGCCGATCCCGATCGTCGCGGTGACGCGCAAATCGCCGCGCGGGGTCTCCTTGCTGTCGAGCAGCTCTTCTTGGACCGTCAGGAGCTGGTCGAACACCTTCTTCGTGGTCTCGAAAAGGCGCGCGCCTTGCTCGGTCAGGATCAGGCCCCGGGCGTGGCGGGAGAACAGTTGAACCTTCAGTTCGTCTTCGAGCGCGCTGATTTGGCGGCTGACCGCGGATTGGCTCAAGTCCAGTTCCTCGCCCGCATGCGTCAGGCTTCCTGCGGTCGCCACCGCATGGAAGACGCGCAAACGGTCGAGGTCCATCGGCATTACTCGGCCGCTTCCTTCATCGTGCCGTGGTGGGCGAGGAATTTCTCCGCTTCGAGCGCCGCCATGCAGCCCATGCCGGCCGCGGTCACGGCCTGGCGGAACACGCGGTCCTTCACGTCGCCTGCGGCGAACACGCCGGGGATGTCGGTCGCCGTCGAATCCGGCTTCGTCTTGATGTAGCCGTCGGCGTCCATCGCGACTTGGCCCTTGAACAGCTCGGTCGCGGGTACGTGGCCGATTGCGACGAAGAGACCGTCGGCGGCGAGTTCGTTCAGCGCGCCGCTGCGAACGTTGCGCAGCTGCACGGCCGTCACCCCTTTCGGGTCGTTGGTGCCTACGATGTCTTCGACGGTCGAATCCCAAACGACCTTGATCTTCGGGTGCGCGAACAGGCGCTGCTGCAGCATCTTTTCGGCGCGCAGCGAGTCGCGGCGGTGGACGAGCGTCACCGACTTGGCGAAGTTCGTCAGGAACAGCGCCTCTTCCACGGCGGTGTTGCCGCCGCCGACGATTGCCACATCCTTGCCGCGATAGAAGAAGCCGTCGCAGGTGGCGCAGGCCGAGACGCCGTGGCCCTTGAACGTTTCTTCCGAGGGCAGGCCCAGCCAGCGCGCCTGCGCGCCGGTTGCGATGATCAGCGTGTCGCAGGTGTAGAGCGTGCCGCCGTCGCCGGTCAGCCGGAACGGGCGCGACTTCAGATCGGCGGTCACGATCACGTCGTCGACGAGCTTCGTGCCGACGTGTTCGGCCTGCGCCTTCATCTGATCCATGAGCCAGGGGCCTTGGATCGTTTCGGCGAAGCCGGGATAGTTTTCGACGTCGGTCGTGATCGTGAGCTGGCCGCCGGGCTGAATGCCCGCGATCAGCACGGGTTCGAGCATGGCGCGCGCGGCGTAGATGGCGGCCGTGTAACCGGCCGGGCCCGAGCCCACGATGATGACTTTGGCGTGAAGCGTTTTCGACATGCAGCCCTTTGCGGCGCGCGACGCACGCCGTCCTCATCCGCCATATAGGGACGAGCGTTCCCGTGCCGCAAGCCTGGGGCCGTTCACGCGGCGTTTACCTCAGTCTTTCAGGCCGATTTTCTCACGAATCGCGCGGGCGACGCGCTCGGTTTCGGCGAGCGGGGCGTAGCTCCACCGCTCGATCTTGCCTGCAAAGGGGCGGGCGATTCCCCGTGCTTCGAGCGCCTGGTGGAGGCGATCGAATTTCACGTCGCCGCCCGGGATTGCGACGATGTAGACCGGCTTGCCGGTTGCGGCCGCTTCGACGGCCATGTTCGTCGAGTCGTTGGTGACAAGGATCGCATCCGCGTGCGCCAAGAGGCCGAAATACGGATTCTCGCCCGCGCCGTCCCACACGAAGGCATTCGGGCCGCTCAGCGCGTCGCGCAGGATGCGGGTCTGCGCCTCGCCGGTGCGGCGGGAGGCGGTGAGCATCAAGCCTGCGCCTTGATCGCGAAGCGCCTTCAGAGAGGCTGCGAGTGCGTGGGCGTCCGTTTCGCCGAAACTGTGCGACTTCGATTTTCCGCCGACGAGAATCGCGATGCGCGGATGCGGCAAGCGTTCGAGCGATGACCATTGCGCGCGCGCGGCGGCGAGCTTGGCTGCGGTGACGCCGTTCGGACTGCCGAGGATCGCCATGACGTTGGCGCCTATGAGGCCGTCGTGTTCCGGCGGCACGACGAGATCGAACAGGCGCGGATCGACGCGCGGGTGCTGGAGTTGAACGGTGAACGTTGCGCCCTTCGACACACGCTTGATCGCGAGCACATAGGGGATCGCGCGCCGGCCGCAGCCGACGGCGATGCGCGGCCACGGCGGCGTCAGCGGCGTGCTGTCGGGCCCTAGGGCCGCGAACGGGGCGGGCCACGCGGTGACCGGCAGCAGCGTCCAGGGGAGGCGCGGCCTGACCGTCTTAACCTGAACGGGGAGGCCGATCGCCTCAGCCAGTCCGCGGACTTGGTTCGCCAAACCGGCCCTTCCGTCGCTGATGGCCCATGTAACGTTTTCGACCGGCGGCTCGTTCACAGTGTTTCGCTATCCTGAAATTTTATTGCTGAAATCCCGTGGCGGTCACGGTAGAACGATCCTGACGAAATAATCTGACCCTGCGGTGGACTTGGCATGCAGAGGATCAAACTCGACGCTATCGACCGGCGAATTCTGCACGAACTCCAGGACGACGGGCGCATCACGAACGTCGAACTGTCTCACCGGGCAAAGATCTCGGCGCCGCCCTGTTTACGGCGCGTGCGTGCGCTGGAGCAAGCGGGCTTCATCAAGGGCTATCACGCCGATTTGGACCCGAAGGCGCTCGGCTACGAAGTGATGGCGTTCGCGTTCGTCGGGCTGACCAGCCAAGCCGAACCCGATCTCAAGGCGTTCGAGGCGCAGGTCGCGGAATGGCCGATCGTGCGCGAGTGCTACATGATGTCGGGCGAGACCGACTTCATCCTGAAATGCGTCGCGCACGATTTGAGCGAGTGGCAGAGCTTCGTCACGGACAAGCTGACGGCGGCCAAGAACGTGGGCGTGGTCAAGACGTCGCTGACGATCCGCACGTCGAAACGCACGCCGGGCGTGCCGGTGGAGCTTTGAGGCTCTCAAACGCGAACAGGGTGGCCGAAGAAGGTTTGCTTCTTGCCACCCTGCCGCAATTTCCGAAGACGGCTACTTGAACTCGACCTTCATGACCTCGTAGGAGCGGCCGCCGGAGGGGGTGTTGACCTCGACCGTGTCGCCGCTGGTCTTGCCGATGAGGGCGCGGGCCAAGGGCGAGGAGATAGAGATGCGGCCTTTGGCGAAGTCCGCCTCGAGGTCGCCCACAATCTGGTACTTCGACTTTTGATCGGTGTCTTCGTCGACGACCGTGACCGTCGCGCCGAACTTCACGACCTTGCCGGAAAGCTTCGAGACGTCGATCACCTGGGCGCGCGAGAGCTTGTCTTCGAGTTCCATCACGCGGCCTTCGATGAAGCTCTGGCGTTCCTTGGCCGAGTGGTACTCAGCGTTCTCCGAAAGGTCGCCGTGGGCGCGCGCTTCCGAAATCGCCTTGATCACGGCCGGACGCTCGACCTGCTTCAAGTGCTTGATCTCCGCTTCCAGGGACGCGAAGCCCTGGGCGGTCATAGGAATTTTCTCCATGGCCGGTACTCTGACTTCCTCGTCGCACCTTGAGACAACAAATTCGAAGGGCCTTGGTGGTGCGACCGCCCAAGGCCTCTCAAAAGTCTTTCAAATCGCTCGCCGAAGGTTCCGCAGCATCTTGGATGCGGGAGGCAAACACCCCTCAAACGCGAAGAGGGACATTATCAGAACGGCCCGGAAATTTCAAGAGTTCTGTTGCGGCGCGGCCCTGAGATAACGTCGTCAAATCAACGTGTTAGCGGGAATAAGCCTGAAGCGGCGCGACCTCCAGGCTGCCGGTGCGCAGCGCTTGGATTGCCTGAACCGCAGCCTGGGATCCGGCAAGCGTGGTGTAGTAGGGGATTTTCTGCATCAGCGCGGTGCGGCGGATCGACAGCGAGTCTTTCAACGCCTGCGCGCCTTCGGTCGTGTTGAAGACGAGCGCGACGGTGCCGTCCTTCATGGCGTCCACGATGTGGGGGCGGCCCTCATAGACCTTGTTCACGCGCGTGACGGGAACGCCTTGCTCGTCCAGGAACGTTGCGGTGCCGCTGGTGGCGATCAGCTTGAAGCCGAGGTCGATGAGGTGGCGCGCCGGTTTCAGGATCGCTTGCTTGTCGGCGTCGCGCACCGACACAAAGACCGTGCCGCCGTCGGGCAGCGTCAGGCCCGCCGCGATTTGGCTTTTCGCGAAGGCGCGGTCGAAGCTCACGTCGATGCCCATGACCTCGCCGGTCGACTTCATCTCCGGCCCTAAAATCACGTCGACGCCGGGGAAGCGGGCGAACGGCATGACCGCCTCTTTCACCGACATGTGTTTCGGTGCGCTTTCCTTCAAGCTGAACGAGGCCAGGCTTTCGCCCGCCATGACGCGCGAGGCGATGGCGGCGACGGGCACGCCGACGGCTTTGGCAACGAACGGCACGGTGCGGCTCGCGCGCGGGTTCACCTCCAAGATGAAAATCTGACCGTCCTGGATCGCGAACTGCACATTCATGAGGCCCACGACGTTCAGTTCGCGGGCGAGGGCGGCCGTCTGGCGTTTCAGTTCCGCGATCGTCGGGTCGTCGAGCGACCATGGCGGGAGCGAGCAGGCGCTGTCGCCGGAGTGCACGCCCGCTTCTTCGATATGTTCCATGATGCCGGCGATGAAGACGTCGGTCCCGTCGGCGATGGCGTCGACGTCGACCTCGATGGCGCTGCGCAGGTATTGGTCGATGAGGACCGGATCGTCGCCCGAAATCTTGAAGACGTCGGTCTGCTGCAGCGTCTCCTTCATGTGCTCTTCGTCGCGCACGATCGTCATGCCCCGGCCGCCGAGCACAAAGGACGGGCGGATGACGACCGGATAGCCGACCTCGCGCGCGGCGGCGAGCGCCTCGTCCGTGTCGAGCGCGGTGCGGTTCACCGGCTGCTTCAGGCCGATGTTGTCGATCAGCGCCTGGAAACGCTTGCGGTCTTCGGCGACGTCGATCGCGTCGGGCTGCGTGCCGAGGATCGGAATCTTGGCGGCCTCTAGCGCGGCTGCGAGTTTCAAAGGCGTCTGACCGCCGAACTGGCAGATGACGCCCACGACTTCGCCGTTCCCCTGTTCGGTGCGGATCAACTCGACGACGTCTTCGGCCGTCAGCGGTTCGAAATAGAGCCGGTCGGAGGTGTCGTAGTCGGTCGACACGGTTTCGGGGTTGCAGTTGACCATGATGGTCTCGAACCCCGCCTTCTTCAGCGCGAAGGCGGCGTGGCAGCAGCAATAGTCGAACTCGATGCCCTGGCCGATGCGGTTCGGGCCGCCGCCGAGGATGACGGCCTTCTTCGCCGCCGTCGGCTCGCTTTCGCACTCGACCTTGCCCGACAGCGGCGCCTCGTAGGTCGAGTACATGTAAGGCGTCAGCGCGCGGAACTCGGCGGCGCAGGTGTCGATGCGCTTGAACGCGGGCATCACGCCCAGGCGGCGGCGGTGGCCAGCGACCTCGCTCTCGCGCTTGGCCGTGAGTTTTGCGAGGCGCACGTCCGAGAAGCCCATCGCCTTCAGTTCACGCATGCCGTCTTCGTCTTGCGGCAGCCCATGCGCGCGCACGCGGGCTTCCGTCTTCACGATCTCTTCGATTTGGTCGAGGAACCACGGATCGATCTTCGAGGCGGCGAAGACCTCGGAGACGGTCAACCCCAAGCGAAACGCCTGCGCCACGACGCGGATGCGGTCGGGCGTCGCCTTGGCGAGGGCCGCGATCACGGCGTTCTTGTCGTCGCCCGAGTTCAGGCCGGGGATGTCGATCTCGTCGAAACCCGAAAGACCGGTTTCGAGCGAGCGCAGCGCTTTTTGCACCGACTCCGCAAACGTGCGGCCGATTGCCATCGCCTCGCCGACAGACTTCATCGAGGTCGTGAGCACGGCTTCGGCGTCGGGGAATTTCTCGAACGCGAAACGCGGGATTTTCGTGACGACGTAGTCGAGCGTCGGCTCGAACGAGGCGGGGGTCGCCTTCGTGATGTCGTTCGTCAGTTCGTCGAGCGCGTAGCCGACGGCAAGGCGGGCTGCGACCTTTGCGATCGGAAAGCCCGTCGCCTTTGACGCAAGCGCAGACGAGCGCGACACGCGCGGGTTCATTTCGATAACGACGAGGCGACCGTCCTTCGGATTGACGGCGAACTGCACGTTCGAGCCGCCGGTTTCGACGCCGATCTCGCGCAACACCGCGATGCTCGCGTTGCGCATGATCTGGTATTCCTTGTCGGTCAGCGTCAGCGCCGGGGCGACGGTGATGGAATCTCCCGTGTGCACGCCCATCGGGTCGATGTTTTCGATCGAGCAGATGATGATGCAGTTGTCGGCCTTGTCGCGCACCACCTCCATCTCGAACTCTTTCCAGCCGAGCACGGATTCCTCGATCAGCACCGACTTCACGGGCGAGGCATCGAGGCCGCGTTCGACGATCTCGACGAATTCTTCCTTGTTGTAGGCGATGCCGCCGCCCTGGCCGCCGAGTGTGAACGACGGACGGATGATGGCGGGCAGGCCGACATGGTCGAGGCCCGTCAGCGCTTCGTCCTTTGTCGTCGCGATGCGGGAGCGCGGGCATTCGAGGCCGATCTTTTCCATCGCTTCGCGGAACAGCAGGCGGTCCTCGGCTTTGGCGATCGCGTCGGGCTTGGCGCCGATCATTTCGACGTCGAACTTCTTCAGCGTGCCCTGCTTGTTCAGATCGAGCGCACAGTTCAGCGCCGTCTGCCCGCCCATCGTGGGCAGCAGCGCCATGCGGTCGCGCGGGCGTTCTTTGCGCTCGCGTTCGATGATCTTGGCCACGAACTCCGGCGTGATCGGCTCGATATAGGTGGCGTCGGCGAGGTCGGGGTCCGTCATGATCGTCGCGGGATTCGAATTCACGAGCACGATGCGATAGCCTTCGGCGCGGAGCGCGCGGCAGGCCTGGACGCCCGAATAGTCGAACTCGCACGCCTGGCCGATGACGATGGGGCCCGCGCCGATGATCAGGATCGTGTCGATGTCGGTGCGTTTGGGCATCTCAGGCTCCGGCTCTTGCGGCAGCGTCGCGCGCGCCGAGGCGAATTAACAGTCGCTTAACCACGCGCCTGTAGGCCTGAAGCCCTTCAGTACTTGCGAGTGGGGTCCAGGCACGCGGGGCTGATCCAACATAGGGATCATGGTCATGAGGCTTGGACAGAATTTGGCGTGCGGCGCGCTTGCCGTCGCGCTCGCTGCCGTTCCGCTTGCGGCTTATGCGGAGAACGACGGTCCGTGGATGGTGCGGACACGGGCGTTGGTGGTGAAGCCGGACGAGAGCGCCACGATCGTGCCGATCGGCGGCGACGTTCGTATCGACACCAGCGTCGTTCCGGAGATCGACGTCAGCTATTTCTTCGCCGAAAACTGGGCGGTGGAGCTGATCGCGGCGGTGACGCCGCACGACGTCGTGCACACGGCCGGGGTCGATCTCGGCGAGGCGTGGCTGCTGCCGCCGACGCTGACGTTGCAGTATCACTTCGACCCGAAGGGGCAGGCCTTGCGGCCCTATGTGGGCGCGGGCATCAACTACACGACGTTCTTCGGCGTCGACGAGCCTGCGGGCTTGAGCATCGACTACGACGATTCGTTCGGCCTCGCGCTGCAAGCGGGCGTCGACATTCCCTTCGGCAAGGGCTGGGTCGTCAACGTCGACGTGAAGAAGATCTTCATCAACACCGACGTTACGATCGTGGGCCTTGGCCCCGTGGTGCAGGCGGACGTGGACATCAATCCCGTCGTGTTCGGCATCGGCGTCGGCTATCGCTACTGATGCCGGCCGGCGGAGGGCGTGCGTCATGGCGCGCCCTCCATCTCTTTCAGTTCCCAGGCGATGTTCGCGCGCGCTTGTTCGGCGTATTCGCCTTCGAAGATGCCGGTCCGGAAGATGCGCGGGGCGGCGGCGGTTTTCCTGAGGAACGCGCCGCGGCCCGCTTTCCAGGCGGCGTCGTCGAGATGCGCGTACTCGGCGCGGACGTTCAGGACATAGGCGCGGTATTCGGGCTCGGGCGCGCCCAGAATCGCGAAGTCGGCGTCGAGGAAGATGTCGTCGTCGTAGTCGCGGCCGCCGGCGGCGTGGTTCTTGGTGGCGAGGATCAGCTGTACGACGTGTGAGCGCAGCGCGCTTTCGGCGCCCAGATCGTCGAGCTCCTTCATCGCGCGTTCGGCGCTTTTCGCTTCGTTGTCTTGGCGTCGCGGATCGTAGACCACGTCGTGATACCAGGCCGCGAAGGCGACGCGCGCCGCGTCGCCGATCTCCTCGCCGTGTTTCTCCAGGCAATCGAACAGCGACGCCAGGTGGGCGAGCGTGTGGTAGCGCCGGTGCGGCTCCGAATAGGACGCACACAGACGATCGAACGTGCGGCCCACGACATCGGCGTTGAAATTGCCCAACATCTGCACATGCGTGCGCCAGCGGGCCTTCAGGCCGTCG